>CAZGLN010000284.1:2063-4921 GCA_964526545.1 uncultured Chthonomonadales bacterium | reverse complement strand
CCTGCCGCCCGGCAGCTTCCTGCAGGTGGCTCGCGAGTGCCTGCAGACCGTGCATCGGGTAGCGCGCATCGAGCTGCCGGAGGACTTCCACGAGGTCTCGGGCTGGGTAAATCAGCGCGATGCGGCGGCCATCGCCCGGGTGCAGCGTGAGGCCGAGAGTTATATCAATCTGCAGCGCATCGTGGATATCATGCTGCATCTGGGGATGATCGCGCGGCTGCGCGCGGCGGCCGGACCGGGGGTGCGCCTGCGGGTCACCTCCGTCTTCCACATCCCCACGGCGGAGATTGAGCTGCAGTTCACGCGGGCTTTCTGGAGAGGAGGCGGCAACACCATGCCATCGGAATCCGACAGCGAGTTTCTGGTGCGCCTGCAAGAGATGGCGCTCACCCAACAGCACCAGGAAGGCAAGATCACCTTCGTGGACTATGTGATGCGGACCCTCTCGCCGGAGGAGTGCGAGCAGCTCCGGAAGATTGCCGCCGCGGAGGGCCTGCGCACCGAGGTGCTGCTGAAGGAGCTTCAGGTGAAGACTCTCGCCGCGCGCGGAGATATCGAGGCCACCATCAAGCTGGCGAACGAGCTGCGGGAGGGAGGGCATGCCGGGCGCATCACCTCGGAGCATGCCACGGCCTCGGGCCGGACCACCGTGGAGATCGAGACTCGGCGGCGAGGCTGTCTTCCCGTGGTTGTCGCCGGGTTTGCCGCCTTTGTCGCGGGTATGGCGGGGTGGTGGCTCGCGCTCTAGGCACGCGCGTGCGCGCTTCTGGCCCGGCCGGCGAGAACGTCACGGGAGGCGCCCGGCGGCGTATGAGACCATGTGATTGCGGGGAGGGTTGCGCGCATGGTTACGGCATTTCGGATGATGAGGGTGACTCTGGCGCTTGGATGGGCTGCCGCGAGCGCACTCGCCCAGGGCCCGGAGGAGGCGGCGCCCGGAGTGCGCTGCACGGAGTGGAAGCGGGAGGCCGCGGCAGCGGCTGTGCGGCGCCTCGCGATTCTGCCGCCCGTGGTGGTGCTGCGATTCGATGTGGGCGGGCGACTTCCAAGTCCGGACCGCTTCACCATCCGTCGGGCGGTTGCCAGCGAGCTGGCTCCGGCGCTTCGCGAGAAGCTGCAGCCCAGGTACCAGGTCGCGCTGAACGAGAGTGTGGCGGCGGTCCTTGCGGAAGAGGGGCTGCTGCCGGTGGATATCTACCAGACGGCGCGCGGCGCGGAGGAGACTCTGCGCGACCAGCGTGGCAATCTATGCACTCTGCGCATGGCCCGCTCCGCGCTCGAGGCGGATCCGCTCGCGGCTACTGTTTATCACTACCGCCCGGCAGCCATCGCGGGGATTGCCCGTGACGACGTGGGCCTGGCGGTAGTGCGGCGCGATACAACGCCGCTGGTGAACTCCGAGACGGTCAAGCGGATCGCCTCGCGGCTGCGGGCCGATGCCTTCCTGCTGCTGCGCGTGGAGGATCTGGACACCAAGGAGGGCAAGGTGGGCATCCTGCTTCAGGACTACAAGAGCTCCTGGATCACTCTGCGGGCCACGCTCATCAGCGCGGAGGACGCCAGGGTGCTATGGGACGCCACCCTGCAGGGCCACTCCTCCACGCGTGAGCGCAAGATTCCTTTCTCGCAATACAGCAAGGGCTACAACAAGGCGGAGGATCGGCTGGCGCTGGATGGGATGACCAAGATCCTGCCGGTATTGGTGGAGCGGCTGGCCGGCGGCTAGATGGTGAGGGTCATGCCGTCGTAGCCTACCTGGATGCCGTGCGGGTTCAGGCGTTGCTCCAGCTCCTCGTGCAGAAGGCCGCCCAGGTGTGAGTGGTGGGTGGTAACCACGGGCGCATCGGGCGCCAGGGCGCCGCTGGCGAGCAGCCGCTCGCGGAAGGCGATGACCTGCGGAATGGAGAGGTGCGCCATGTAGCCGCCCTCCTCGGGGCCCTTGGTGCACTCCACAACCACTCCGTCCAGCCTGCGCGCTTCCAGAAATTGCCAGGTCTCCTCGGCGTACCAGCCCGTATCCGTGGCGTAGAGCAGCGTGCGGCCGTCCCTGGCGATGAGGTAGTTCAGGCACTCCATCTGCTCCGCATGGGCCGCCTCGATGGCTGTCACGGTGTATTCGCCGCATGCGGCCGTCTGGCGCGCCGCGATGGCTTCCAGGCGCAGCGGGAGTGATGCGTAGTCGGGCGTTGCCTGTATGCGCCGAAGAACGTCCCGCGGGCCTACGACGTGCAGCGGCCTCTCCACCTCATAGGGCAGGAACATCCACGAAAGGTACTGCAGCTCGTCCACCGCGAAGTGATCGGCATGGCCGTGCGTGAAGAGGAGGTGCTCCACGCGCGAAAGGTCCAGGTTCTGGGTGAGCACGTGGTGCAGGGTGTCCGGCGGAAAGTCTATCTTGAGCAGTCCATCCACAATCGCGGAGGAGCGGCTGCGAAGGTTCTTCCCGCCCTGCTCGCGCGCCCCGCGGCATGCATCGCACCGGCAGAAGAGCGAGGGCCAACCATCGGCGGCGCCCGTTCCCAGGAGTTGAATTCGCATTGCGGAGTGCCCGGCTATCCAATCGCGCCATTGTGCAGCGCTGCCATGGAGAGATTGCCTGCATTATGGCCGTGTACCCCGCGCTTCCGCAGCCCCAACAAGGTGTGGAATAGTTCACAAGTAGTCGCCGTCGGGTTCAAAGAGGCGGCCGCAGGCGGGGCAGCGCTCCAGCTCCTTGGCGCTGATGAGGCGGCAGCGCGGGCAGCGATGGAGTTTGATTGGAAAGTGGCCGCACTGGGCACACTTTCTGGTATCGGGATAGACCAGCGCGCCGCAGTGTTCGCAGGCGCGCGGCTCGTCGCGCTCCCTGGACATGGGCG
>CAZGLN010000284.1:1354-2053 GCA_964526545.1 uncultured Chthonomonadales bacterium | reverse complement strand
TATCCAATCAACGCAGCAGCCTCCGCATCACAAGCCCGCTCCACAGCTTGGGATAGAAGTAGGTGGATTTGGGAGGCATCTTCTCGCGTGCCAGCGCCACCAGACGAACTTGCCGGGCCGAGGGCCGGCGCAGGATGAACGCGGCCTGGCATGCTCCGGTCTGCACCGACCGTAGAGCCTCCTCTCTGTCCCGAGTGTATACAATATCCTGCGTGGTGGCAAGCTGATCAGCCGAGATGCCCAGCAGCCGCTCGAGGATCAGGGTGTGGAGCACGCTAACATCGAGCGCGCGCCAGGCGGGGCTTCGCCCGGCCGCGAGGGCCTCCATGAGCCCTGCATCCGCCAGAGTCAGCCAGAGGGCCCGCTCGGGGAGCGCGAGACCCAACGCGATGCGCCCGTCCTCCTCCGTTGCCGCGGCTCGGGCGGCCAGCACCGCGTAATCCACGTGCTCCACGTGGAAGCCGCCCTCCAGGTTCTCCGCAAGCGCGGCGATGCGCTCAGGCGGAAGGTTCCGCACCAGGCGGTGGGTGGGAAGCACCACCAGCCCCGGGTCGTCAAAGGGCGTGAGGCCGATGAGGATGCGTCCCGCCTCGGCCGCGGCTTCGGGATGGGCGGCCGCCAGCTCGTCACGGAAGGCCAGGGAGGTCTCGTAGCGGTGGTGGCCGTCGGCAATCCAGATGGGCCCGGAGCCGACTGCCT
>CAZGLN010000284.1:0-1303 GCA_964526545.1 uncultured Chthonomonadales bacterium | reverse complement strand
AGGTCCCCCTGCCAGTTCGCCCGCATGTCCGGCGGCCCTTGCTCCACAGTCGCGGTGAGCGAGCCGAACCTGCCCGAATCGTCATCGAAGAGGCCGTATATCGGCTCCGTGTTGGCCGCCGTGGCGCGCAGAAGCCGCAAGCGATCCTCGCGCGCGCTTGTGCGGGTCTCCTCGTGGGGCAGCACCACTCCCTCGGAGTAGGGGTGGAGCCGCAGCGCGCAGAAGAGCGCGCGCCGGGTCTTCCTTTCGCCGCTCACTGGGTCCGTGAAGTCCTGCCGATAGAGGTAGTAGGCGGGGGCGTGGTCCTCGGCCAGGATGCCCTCGGCAAGCCAATCGCGCAGGAAAGCCGCGGCTCTCTGGTAGGGCGCCGTGGCCGGGTCGTCGCCGGGTTCCACGCGGTTCAGGATGATTCGCACGCAGTTGCATGGATGGCGCGCGTAGAGAGCCTCCTGCTCCGAGGGCGAAATGACATCGTAGGGCGGCGCGATGAGATGATCCAGCGAACCCGCAAGGCGTGGGTGGTAAGTAACGGCGCGGAAGGGGGCGATGAGGGACATGGTAGGGCGCCAGGTTGCCGCGGAATGGGCCGGCTGATATAATACCCCAGCGCCCAACCGCGGCCTTGCCGTTCCGAACTGCCCCCATGGAACCCGGCTTCTACCTTCCGGAGAACCCCGACTACACCATCCAGGAGAGCGCGCGCGACTCCGTGCGCTTCGCCCACTTCTGCCTGGAGCCCGCGGCGCAGGGGCGGTGGCGGGCCCGGTCCAGCTTCGTTGATCCCTGCGGCGAGATCATGCACTGGCACGACTTCGGCGACCTGGAGGGGCCGGGCTGGGCCGCGAACGCCGTCGGAGGTGCCTATCAGCTTTATGCCTGGGGCGCGCATGATCAGAGTCCAGTCCTTCAGTCGGTCGCGCTCGGGCTGCTCGATCATGTGCTTCTGGATGGCTTCGTGCGCGAGGATGGTTTCGTAACCGGCTACCGCGACACGGCCCGTAATGCACTCTGCCTGAACTACAAGCACAACGACGACTGGTTCTGCCCGGGCGCAATGGCACGCATTGGGCTGCAGATGCTCTGGGCAGCCGACCAGTTGGATGAGACCGATGCGCGGGCCGCTCGCCTGCGATCGGCGGCCCAGGGCGTTCACGAGTGGCTGGGCCAGCGCGTGGCTCCCATTGATGGGTGGTATCCGCGCCGCTGCGCGCCGGATGGCTCGCCCTACTCCGCCAGCCCGGAGGGCGCGGTAGATCCCTTCTTTCTGGGCAGCGCGGACGGTCTCTACATCCCGTGGCTCGGT
>CAZGLN010000283.1:0-4952 GCA_964526545.1 uncultured Chthonomonadales bacterium | reverse complement strand
AGCAGGCCAATCAGCGGATGTTCCGGGTTGAGCCCGAGGCGGTCGGCAAACTCCTCGCGGGTGAGAGTGGGGCGCGCAATATCCAGCAGGGGATGACCCACGAAAGTCGCGTCGGCCCCGATGCATCGCAGCCGTTCGGCCGACCATGGGAAGGGCGTAGCGATGCGGTCCGTGAAGCGCGCGAGATCTTGTTTGGCGGCTCCGCTTCTGCGCCAAGAACCCGGAGGGAAGTAGTAGAAGACGCGCAGACCTCGCGCCTTGCACCAGCGCGCGATGCGCATGTTGAAGGCGCCAAAATCAATGAGCACCACCACATGGGGGCGCGCCTGGGCGAGGTGTCGGAGCACGGCCGGCAAGACGCGGTAACGCAGCTTTGGGTAGACACGCAGCGCATCCACTACACCGATGGCGGCCCAATCCGCGCTGTCGTAGAGGAGTTCCACCCCCGCGGCGCGCATGTGTCTGCTGCCCATGCCCCAGAGAGAGACATCAGGCTGAAGGGCTTGCAGGTCGCGCGCAAGCGCCGCTCCCACCAGGTCGCCAGAGAGCTCCCCGCTAAGGATAGCTACCCGGAGCGGTTCCGCGGAGCGAGGATGTGAGGAAGTCACCATCGTCAGGCTTTCCAAGCGCACGACCGCATGCAGCAGGCTGCTACGCGCGCAGGTCGCCGGGCTGGCTAGCGTCGCGGCCGTTCATTGCCGCGTCCACCGAAGCCGCTCTGCGTGCCCCGCATAAAGGCCACGAGGTACTCCAGCTCCTCCGAGGGTTCCAGATCCTCCTCGATGCGCTCAATGGCCTGGGTCAGATTGAGGTTTGAACGGTAGATGAGCTTGTAGGCCTGCCGCAGAGCGCTGCGCACGGAGGGTGGGACCCCATAGCGTCGTAGCCCTATGCGGTTGAGGTCTATTACGCGCGCGGGAACTCCGTCAGCAATCATGAAGGGTGGTATGTCCTGGTTTACCTTGCAGATGCCGCCCACCATGGCGAGCTTGCCAATGCGGCTGTACTGATGGCATCCGCACATACCGCCGATAACGGTGTTGTCTTCCACAGTTACGTGGCCGGACAGTCCTGCGTAGCTCGAAATGGTGTTTCCCGAACCGATCTCGCAGTTGTGCCCTACGTGCACATAGGCCATAAGCATATTGTCATTGCCTATGCGGGTGGCTGCTCCCTCGCCCACGGCGCGGTGGATGGTGGAGAACTCACGCACGGTATTGTTGTCCCCGATGGTAACGTGACTTCGTTCACCTCGGTACTTGTGGTCCTGCGGCGGGCCTCCAATGACGCAGGCGGGCCATATCCGACAGTTCTTGCCAATCCGCACTCCGCTCTCAAGCACCACATGCGCCTGCAGTTGGGTGCCTTCGCCTATCTGTACGTCGTCCGCGATTACGCAGTAGGGGCCAACCGTAACATTGTCCGCCAGATAGGCGCCGGGCGCGATAACTGCCGTCGGATGGATTGTGGTGCCCATGGTTCATTCCTCATCCAGGGCGTGCGATGTACGCGCTTCCAGATCCTCCGGGCTTACGAGCCCGAAGGTCATTTGAGCGGAAGCAACAATCTCGCCGTTTACCCTTCCAACCACCTTGACCTTGCCTATGCGACTACGCAAATAGAGCAGTTCAACTTCGGTGATAAGGGTATCTCCAGGAACCACCGGCTTGCGAAAGCGCACGCTCTCTATGCCACCCAGCATCGGATAGCAGTGTTGAAGGGTGGGGTGAGAGAGCACCAACACACCACCCACCTGGGCCATGGCTTCGAGGATGAGCACGCCCGGCATGATGGCATGACCTGGAAAGTGCCCGCTGAAGTAGTCCTCGTTGATGGTCACATTCTTCAGTCCCACGGCCCTCTGGCCCGGGTCGAGTTCCAGAATGCGATCCACCAGGAGCATTGGGTAGCGATGCGGTAGGTAAGAGCGTATCTTTTCGATATCCATCATCCGTGCATCTCCTTGCTCCGCTGCGCCAGAGCAGCGGCCATCTCCACGTTGGCCTTGTGAGAAGGGAGTATAGCGGTAATGGACCCTTGTATCCTGCCTCCCGCAAGCGCCAAATCGCCCAATAAATCAAGTACTTTATGTCGGTTACACTCCATCGGCAGCCGCAGAGGGCTTGAGAATTTGTCGGGATGAATTACCAATGCGTTGTCCAGGCTGCCTCCAAGCGCCAACCCACTGTCCAATAGCTGCTGCACTTCCTCGATAAACCCGAAGGTCCGGGCGGGAGCGATCAATTCCGTGTAGCTCGCGGGCGTAACCCGCGTATAGGTGCATTCACGTCCCAGAAGGGGATGGTTCCATTCCGTTACGACGGTAATCTGAAGATCTTCCGCCGGCACCGCAGTGAGCCAACTCTCTCCTGTGCGTGCAGAGACCGGCGCATCTACCGCGAGGAGCCTTGGCGGCACATCCGACTGATCAATCCCGGCACTGTTCAGCATCTCGATCCACGGCAAAGCGGAGCCATCGAGTATCGGCAGCTCGGGACCTTCCACCTCAATAGTACAGTTATCTATCTCCAGACCTGCCAGCGCCGAGAGCAGATGCTCCACTGTCCTAACGGTTGCACCTTCGCTCTCAAGACACGTGGATCTGCGCGTGTCGCTCACTGAGCGGTAATCGGCCTTCACGCGGCCCACTGGAGTGATGAAGATCCTCCCAGTATTTGGTGCCGCAGGATGGATGCTGACCGTCGCCTGGTGTCCTGTATGTATCCCAATGCCCCTGGCGACTATGGACCGGCGAATGGTGCGCTGCCCAGATGGTGGACTCACTCGATGGAATCCGGATTGACGCCGACACGCTCCGCAAGCAGAGCCACTAGCTTTTCCAAGCGGGCATTGCGCTCGTGGAGGTCCTTGTTGGCCTGCTCTAGGCGCGCCCATCTGGCCCGATATTCGGGCAGTTGGTCCGTTATGGCTTCAACTCGCATGCGATGACGGTGCGGTCTTGCCGGGTAGCCGGAATAGACCGAACCTGGCGGGACATCCCCAAACACTCCTGCCTGAGCCAGAATGAGTGATCCATCGCCAATGGTTATGTGGTCGCGGAGGCCGGCCTGGCCAGCAATGCGGACACGCTCCCCAATGGTCACGCTGCCGGCGATGCCCGCCTGAGACACGACAATCGAATCGGCGCCGATACGCACGTTGTGGGCTATCTGCACCAGATTGTCTATCTTTGTGCGGTCTCCGATGATCGTGGCGCCGGTCTTGCCGCGGTCAATGGTCGTATTTGCGCCTATCTCCACGTCCTCGCCGATTTCCACATTGCCGACGTGAGGCACCTTGATGTTGCGGTCTCCCACGGGCATGTATCCGAAGCCGTCCGCGCCGACCACCACTCCCGCGTGCAGGATGCTTCGCCGTCCAATGATGCTGTTTGCGTAGACCGCTACGTTTGCATGAAGGACGCAGTCATCTCCAATGACGACATTGTGCCCAATGTAGCAGCCATGAAGCAGGATGGCGCGCGCTCCAATGGAGGCTCCATCGGCAATGGTTACGTGCGGGCCGATGCTTGCGTCTGCGCCAATGGTTACGTTCTGGCCCAGGACGGCGGTCGGATGCACGCCAGGGCTCACATCGAGGCGCGCGGTGAAGAGCTCCAGTATCTTGGCGAAGGCGTAGCGCGGATTCTCGACTTTTATGAGCGGCTTGTCTGGCGTGGTGGCATCCAGGAAAGCGACGATGGCGGATGCGCGCGACTTCTGCGCCTGTGACAGAAACCGTGGGTTCTCGGCGAAGACGATATCGCCGACTTCCGCCTCGTCAATGCTGCTTACGCCTGAGATGACGGCGGCGGGGTCGCCAACTACATCCCCGGACACAAGGGAGGCGAGGTCTCGAACCGTCAGTTGTGGACGCGTTGTTTGTGAGGGAGCTCGATCGGACACGTGCGGAAGTACCTTTCAGCCTCGGGTTCGAAATGGGCCTGTCTTATTGGCTCTGAACCGGCCGGACGAAATCACCATCACTTGCTGCCCTGGTGTTGGCGAAATGTCTGAGCATAGTCTCTAGTTCTCTCGTTCGATCTGGCAGTCCCGCTCCATCCTCGAACACCACGCGCCAACCGGCCGCGCGCCCGGCCGCTTCAGCTTGAAGCCGGATGTTGGCGCGTTTGGCATCAAGCAGCGCGGACGTCAGGCTTCCATCCGCCAGCCGCACCGGACCCAAAGCTTTATACCTCAGGAAGGCTGGCTGCCGCACCTCCCTGAGGCTGGAGGCGGTTGGGAACGGCCGATCCAGGGTACCCGCCGGCCGGTCCCGCCAGGCGATGGTAGTGGCCAGGATTGCCGCCCGGTGCTCCGCCAGAGAAGCGAATGCGTCTGCACGCAGCTCGGCGGCGCGTTGTTCGATATTGGCTGCAATGGCTTGTTCCGCCTCGGCTACATACTCCTGGTATCGCTCCGCGGAGGCGGTACGTCGTTGAGCATCCCGATAGCGCGCGCGCGCCTCCTCGGCAGCGAGTCTGCTCTGGATGTCGGAGATTTCGGCGGCGATGCGTGCGGAGGCGTCCGGGTCGGCTGCTACGCGTCGCAGCGTTCCCTCCAGCGCGAGGAGCGGCGCGCCGAACCGGTTGCGCACGGACCGCAGATCCGCCTCGCGCTGCGCCTCGGCCACCGCAAGATCCCGCGTCAGCCGCTGCTGTCCCTCGATGCGTGCCCGCGTTACAAGGCGCTGCGCCTGTGCTCGCTCCCTCTCCAGGATGCGCTCCGCCCTGGCGAGCACGAAGCCCTCCAACTGCTGCAGGCGTTCCTTGGCCGCATCGAGTACGGGAACCGTCCGCGCCTCAGGCGCGGGAGCAAGGAGGTCTGCGATGGAGAGCGTGCTGGGAAACGGAACCAGCGGCAAGGGAGTGAGAGGGTGTGGCGGCGGCAAGACGGCCGGCAGATGCAGAAGTGCTGCCGGCCGATCACTGGCCTCCAAACGCGCCGCATCCA
>CAZGLN010000282.1:0-4972 GCA_964526545.1 uncultured Chthonomonadales bacterium | reverse complement strand
GCGGCAATTCTCCTCGTTCCCTCGGAGCCGAATTGGGCGCTGCTCGGTCTAAGTCTGCTGCTTCTGCCGGCGATGGCGGCCTCACGTCTGCCCGTGGGGCGCCTCCTGGCGCGCGTTGCGCCGGCCGGCGGCCTGATTGCGCTTGCGTCTGCCGGCCTCTTGTTCGAGGGCTCTCTGGACCGTTTTCTCGCCTTCTCGTGCAAGGCTCTGGATTGCACCGCAGCGGCCGTCATCCTCACGGCAGCCACCCCGTACCATCACCTACTCGCCGCCCTGCGTTGGATGCGGCTGCCGGGCGTACTCGTCTCCGTGGCGGGAATTGCCTACCGACTCGTCTTCGTCGTGCTGGAGGAAGCCGCGCGCATGGCCATGGCGTACCGCTGCCGCGTTCCTGTCGCCAGCGCGTGGCGTCGCTCCAAGCACACGCTGCGGATGGCCCAATCGCTGATCGCCAGGAGCACGGCGCGTTCCCAGCGGCTCGAGTACGCTCTTCTCGCGCGCGGCTTCGATGGTACACTGCACGGCCTCCCGCTGCGACCGTACGCCAACCTTGAGGCGCTGGCAACGGCGCTTGCGGCCGTCCTGTTAATGGGCATTACATTGGCGGCGTACCGATGAAAGCCATCCGGCTGGAGGGAGTGCGCTTCGCCTATCCTGGCGGCGATGCCGTGCTCCACGACATCACCTTCGAGGTGGAGCAAGGGGCCTGCGCCGGGTTAATCGGGCCGAACGGCGCCGGCAAGTCCACACTCCTCCTCTTGCTGAACGGCCTCCACATCGGCGAGGGCACGGTGGAAGTGGCTGGCTTGCGGCCGCAGGGTGCCATGCTGAGGGAGCTGCGACGCCGCGTTGGAGTGGTCTTTCAGGATCCGGATGACCAGCTCTTCATGCCGGTGGTGTTAGAGGATGTGGCGCTTGGGCCGTTGAATCTGGGCTGGAGCGCGGAAGAAGCGGTATCGGCGGCGATGGGAGCGCTGGCGAGATGCGGCGCAGAGCACCTTGCCGACCGGAGCCCGGGACGGCTCAGCCTTGGCGAACGCAAGCGCGTGGCACTGGCGGCTGTGCTGGCGATGCAGCCGGAAGTGCTGGTCCTCGATGAACCTACTGCTGGTCTGGACCCCCTCGGACGTCATGAGTTTCAGCAGCTGCTAAGCAGCCTTCCAGCAACGCGGCTTATTGCCACGCATGATCTGGACTTTGTGCGTGAGACATGTGACCACGCCATTCTGCTGGACCAGGGCCGCGTGGTGGCTGTGGGACCGGCGCATGAGCTGCTGAGCAACCGAAGACTTCTGCAGGACCACCGCCTCGCTCCGCCGGATAGCCCGCACCCATAACGTTCGGGACACATGCCGACCGCCTGCTGCCGTCCCGCCGGGAGCCCACGATGAGCAAGTTAGTGCGTTTCAGCATCTCCGTGCCTGCCGAGCTGGCGGCCGCCTTCGACAGGAGAGCGGAACAGCGAGGCTACGCCAACCGCTCGGAGGCCGTGCGCGACCTGATGCGCGAGGATCTTGTCGCCGCCGAGTGGGAGGATGATGCGTCTGAAGTGGTGGGTACTGCAACCATCATCTACCAGCACCATGCGACCGACATCCAGAAAGCCCTCACCCGCATGCAGCACCAGTACTGCCACGTCATCATCTGCGCAACGCATGTGCACCTCGACGAGGAGAACTGCATGGAGGTCGTGATTCTTCGCGGCAGAAGCGCCGAGGTGCGCGCTCTCGCCGGTGCGCTCATCGCCGCGCGAGGCGTGAAGCATGGCCGCTTGGTGAGCACCAGCACGGGCCGCGCACTGCCGTAGACGCCGATAACCAATCCAGCAGAGGTGCACACGCTAGCGGGCGGCCCGCAGGTATACGATCCCTCCACCGGGCCGGCTGTCCGTTGAGACCGAGCGCCCGACGGTAACCGCAAGGAAACGGTCAGCCGTAAGCCGCACAACCAGGGGCGATACACAGGTATCGCCCCTGGCTCTTTCGTCAGCCTACACCGGCGCCCGATCGGTTGACGAGAGATGCGCGCCGGGCCTTGGCAGGGCCAACGACACGGCGACCCCGACAAACAGCACGATGGCACCTACGACGAAGGGCACGGCCAGGCCCCACCCCACCATCGCCGTGCCCGCGAGCGGACCCGCAAACCAAGAAAGCTGCTGCGGGAGCAAGCTGAGGGTCAGAATGGCGGATCTCCGGTCCGGCGGACTGTAGAGAGTCAGCAAGACGGTGGGAAGCGAAGCAAAGCCCGCCGTAAACGCTCCTTGAACACAGCGGGCAACCGTGAGACCGACAAGATCGCTCGAATAGGCCTGACCCAGAAGCGCGATAGCCGTCACCACGGCGCAGAGGCGCGTTGCCTGGAGATAGCCAAAGCGGTCTCCAAGACGGCCCCATAGCGGTGTCGCAATCGCCATGAAAACGCCCGAAAGGGTGATGATGGCTCCGATGGCCCTCGGCAGATCTCGGCTTGTGCCCTTGTAGAGGCCCTCGATGAGCAAGGGAAGATAGGGCATGGAGACGCTCACTCCGAATGCCAGCAGAAAGACTACGCCGAATAGGAGACGGACCGAGGGAGTGTGCGCAATGGCACGAAAGACCTCCCGCAGTCCGGCGCGTGTGGAAGCGGGCCTGGATGCGTAGCGCGGCTCCTCGCGCAGCCAGATGCAGAGCGCGAGAACAACAGCGGCGGTGAGGAGAGCGTCCAGAAGGAAGAGTGTGCGCATGCCCCATGCACGCACGATCTCTCCCCCGATATAAGGCCCCACCGCCATACCCACGGGACTGCCCGCGCTTACGATGGCCATCGCCGTCCCAAGACGCTCTCGCGGCGTGATATCGGCCTGAACGGCCATCATTACGCCGGTGTTGCCCAGGACGAGTCCACCAAGAAAGCGCGCCGCGGCCAGCGTGTAGACATCACGGCTGTAGGCTACCAACGCGTACATGAGGGCGGCGAAGACGCTGCTCCGCACGATAACGAGTTTACGGCCGTACCGCTCGGACCAGACCGCCCAAAACGGCAGCAGCGGCAGCCCGATGATCCAACCGACCGAGGAGAGAACACCGGTCCAGTAGGCGATGGCGTTCTCGGGAACGGATAGGCCGCGCAGGAAGAGCGGTGTGAAGGCTCCTAGATGGCCGAAGGCCAGGCTCTCCGTAAACCCGACAGCCGCGAAGAGCAGGATGGTCCAGCGCCAGTTGTTTCGGTGTGCCATTGGCGCTGGTTATACCCCGCGCCCATTCGCCCGCGGACCGTTCCATCGTCCGTCTGAGGATTTGCTTGCCGGATAGGACCGCCTGTCTTCTCACAAACTTAATGAGTGCATAACGCGCCCATAACCGCCGTCCTCCACATTGAGACCGCACCAATCGGTAGGAAGTCCAAATCGCAGCAAGAGGCTACTGAAAGGACGGCACCCATGAGACGGAGCAGTGGTTTCACCCTCATCGAACTACTCGTGGTCATCGCGATTATCGCGATTCTCGCGGCCATTCTCTTCCCGGTGTTCGCTCAGGCGCGGGAGTCCGCCCGCAAGACGAGCTGCCTCAGCAACACGAAGCAGATCGGGCTCGCGATGATGATGTACGCGACGGATTACGATGAGATACCGCCGGAGACGGGCTGGGACGGCCCATGCAGCAGCCCGGTGCCCAATGCAAGCGGCTTCTATGCCGTGGGCGACGCGTACTTTAGCGGCGTCTTTTCGTTCCCGATGGCGGCGCAGCCCTACATCAAGAACTGGAACATCTTCTCCTGCCCCAGCGATCCCAACAAGGGCGGGTTTAACAAGACCGGCTCCTACTGCTACGAGGCGCAGCTGCTCGCGGTGAACATGCCGGGATCGTTTGAAGGCATGCGGAACGTAGTCAACGCGATGCTCAAGTCGTTTCCGCTTTCGTATGCCGGCAACTACTTCCTGAGCCAGACATACGACCCGGGCAAGAGCCGAAATACCTACCGCGGCGAGAAGATGCACTCCCTCGCCAGTATCCAGTTTCCCGCGCAGGTCTTCTTCTGCGCCGATGTGGGCAGCAGCGTGGGCAGCAACGGCACCATCTTCGCGGGCTGGTACATCGCTCCGGGTTATGGGAACGATGCGACCGGCGCCGGACGGTGGCCGCGCGGCAGACGCCACCAGGATGGCCGCAACTGGGTGTTCTGCGACGGGCATGCCAAGTGGTTCAAGGACTTTCCCTTCCTGCGGCCGAATGGTACCGCCAAGAGCCAGTTGGAGATTATGCTCGAGTACCAGAAGCGCGGTATCTACACCTATCCCGAGACATCAGGCCCCGATTACACACGCTGACGCGACGCCTGCACGCTCTCCTCACCATCTCGCGGCGTCTACAACGGGCGGGCATCGCGGCGGCGCGGTGCCTGCCTGTTTCATCACGTTGCACCGGGTGAAACCATGCTGCCAGCCACCGTCATCTGTTCGCTCTTGATCATCCTGGGACAAGCCACGCCCGCCAAGGGTCCCGCGCAGGAGGCACGGCGCGTGCTGCCGGGACCGGCAGGCGGCGCAATCCGCCTGCACAACGGCTGGATGCTGACGCCCGCAGGCCGCACCATTGCCCGCACCTCGGACATGGTGGTCGGCTGCGCGCAAAGCCCGGACCGTTCGACCATCGCCATGACGGCGGCGGGCGCGGGTGCCCACACTGTCTACCTTCTCGATGCGGTCACTGGCCGGCTCAAGCAGTCTATCCCTGTTTCACGCGCATGGAATGGGTTGGCGTGGTCGCCTGACGGGTCCACGCTCTATGTCTCCGGGGGAGTTGCCAACCAGGTAGTCCGGCTCGTGCGCCAGGCAGACGGCACCTTTGAGTTGGGTGAGCCGATCGTTCTGCCGCCGCTGCCGCAGGGCGGCGCGGCTTCGCGCGCTCCCTGGATGGCTGGGCTCGCCCTCTCTCCTGACGGTGAGACGCTCTACATAGCCCTCTGCGCCACGGACGAGGTGCTTGCGGTC
>CAZGLN010000281.1:0-4983 GCA_964526545.1 uncultured Chthonomonadales bacterium | reverse complement strand
TGTGCCGGCGGACCGCCTCGAAGAGCGGATGCCCGGGAGTAACCCACTCCAGCGCGTGCTTCTCGGCAGCATCGCGGTCCGTGGAGCATCGCGGGTACTTAGCCGCAAGAGCAGGCAGTCGCCAATCCGGATCATTCTCGTACCGCCGAAGCACGGCGGGAGTACGACCCGGGTCGAACGTATGCGGATAGGCTGGAACGGCTCTGAGCGACAGGCCGGCGTGTTGCGCGCCCTCGCGCAGGAATCGCGCAACCGTCTCCGGCACAACACGTCGCTCCTGTGCCAGGGCGCGGCGCTCAACCAGCATGGCAAGGTTCAGTTTCTTGGAAGCGAGGCCTTCCAGAGCATTCTGGCAGATGGCCTTGAAACGTCCCTCGTCTACATTCTTCAGGATGCGCTCCTCCAAATCGGCATCTCCAAGCTTGCCGGAGTAGTAATCGCGCAAGATGCGCTCCACGTGAGCCGAAGGAAGCATCTCGCCGACTACGTTGAAGACCGCATCATCTTCGAGAGCGTCGCGGATCTCCTGCAGCTTCTCCAGAAGGCGCTGGAGCACGCGGCCCTCGATGGTATTGGTTGCCACGAAATTGAAAATGAGGCAGTCTTCTCGCTGCCCGTAGCGGTGGATACGGCCCATGCGCTGCTCGAGACGGTTGGGGTTCCAGGGGATGTCATAGTTGAAAAGTATATGGCAGAACTGGAGGTTGATGCCCTCGCCAGCCGCCTCGGTGGCCACCAACACCTGGATGGCCCCTTCGCGGAACTGCTGCTCGGCATGGAGCCGCGTGCCCTCCTCGTCGCGAGAGCCCGGCTTCATGCCGCCGTGGATGCTGCCCACCCGAAATCCCCATGCATTGAGCTTATCTACCAGGTAGTCCAGCGTGTCCTTAAACTCCGTGAAGATGAGCAGCCGTTGGTCCGAATGATCGAAGAAGCCCTCGGTCCGGAGGAGTTGCCTTAGACGCGACAGCTTTGCCTCCGCTCCGGCATCCTCCACGGCCGCGGCTTGCGATGCGAGTTCGCGCAGTTGAGCGACCTCTTCTCGCACCTCCTCGGCGTTTTCGGCAAGCGTAATCGCCTCAGCCAACCGCTCCAGTCGCTCTCGCTCGGTCTCTTCCATCTCCTCAAGCTCTTCGGGGGACGGCAGGTCCGTGGGCGCACGACGGACGAGAGCCTCTGCGCGCTCCAATCCCTCTGCTAAGCGTTTGGCCCGGTTCTCGAGACTGCGGCGCATGGCGTAAGTGCTGGAGGCGAGCCTGCGCTGATAGAGCGACATGAGGAAGTAGACGGCGCTGGCACGAGGGTCATTGCCCTGAGCCGCCGCTTTCGCACTCTGCTCCTTGACGAAACGGGACACGTCCCGATAGAGTTCGAACTCCGGACCGTCAATCTGGAACTCCACCGTGTGCGGAATGCGCTTAGTGAAGATCTTCTCCGCGGCCCACGTGCCATCTGGCCGGCGCTCCGGGAAATAGACCATTGCCTCTTTTGTTCGGCGCAGATAAAAAGGTGCGCGGCGGCGGCTCATCGCCTGCCGAATGGATCTCACATCCGCGTAAGCGTCTTCATCGAGCAGCTGCAAGAAGAGAGTAAAGTTTTCGGGGTCACCTCTATGGGGAGTCGCGGTCAGCAGCAGCAAATGGTCGGTGGTGTCACGCAGCAGCTCTCCAAGCTTGTATCGGAGGCTCTTGTGGCTCTCATCGGACGCCGACATGCGATGGGCCTCATCCACGATGACAAGGTCCCAGTGAACCTGCCGCAGTCCGGGCAGAATGTCCTGCCGCTTGGCAAGGTCAAGCGAAGTAATGACCCGCCGCTTCTCCTGCCATTGGTTAAAACCGAACTGCTCGCGGATGTCCGCGCCTTTTAGTACCTCGAATTTCGCCTCGAACTTCTCCTTAAGCTCACGTTGCCATTGGAATGAAAGATTGGCCGGACAGACTATCAGGATTCTCTCAGCAAGTCCTCGCAACTCCAGTTCACGAATGAGCAGACCGGCCATGATGGTCTTGCCCGCGCCGGCATCATCCGCCAGCAGGAAGCGCACGCGAGGAAGCTTGAGCAGGTAGTCGTAGACAGCCTCCAATTGATGCGGCAGCGGATCTACCCGGGAGATGGACAGACCAAAAAACGGGTCGAACTCGTAGGCAATGCCCAGCGCATGAGCCTGTATACCCAGACGGAGCAGCTGACCATCCCCGGTGTAGCTGAAGGCCGCATCGAGAACCTTTAGTCCCTGGATATCCTCGGCAGACAGCGTGACTCTGCGGTATCGCTCGGTCTGCAAGCCGACAAGGCCGACCGCCCACGTTTCAGGTCCGCTTGGGCGAATGGTCTCAACGCGCACCGGCTCGTTAAACAGCGAGCCGGTGAGGACCTGGCCTTCTACAAGGGGAGAGGAGTCGGTCATCATGTGCTTCCTGGCGCTGCTGCCTCACTAGGGCATGTCGATGCTGCCAGCCCTTCGGTGGCCATCGTCGCAGAGGTTCCAATGTACTGCACCTTCTGCGCCTTGCACTGCTCGCGCAGCCGCCGCACAAGCAGCGCTACATCGGCCCCCTGCCGCCCGCGGTACGTGTGCAGCTCGTCCAGAACCATGAACCCCAGGTTTTCCATGGACTTCACGAGCGGCCTCTCATACGGACGCGTCAGGATGAGCTCCAGCATCATGAAGTTCGTCAGGAGAATGTCCGGCGGATTGGTGACGACCTCCTCGCGCTCGTCGTTGCTCTCTTGTCCCGTGTAGCGTGCGTAGGTGACCAGTGGTTTGGATGCACGCGGACCGAGATACTTCTCTAGCTCGCCCAATTGAGAATTAGCAAGTGCATTCATGGGATAGACGACGACGGCCCGAATGCCCTTGCCGGAACCCTCGCGCAGAATAGCATCCACAATCGGCAGGATGTAGCAGAGACTCTTGCCGGAGCCGGTGCCCGTTGTCAGCACGAAGTTGCGGCCGGCTTTCGCGCACTCTACCGCACGCACTTGATGGCGATAGAGCGTTAGCGACTTACCAATCGGAACCTTCTCGGACTTGTCTTTGCGAAATATGGCCCCGCACTTAGGCTCAAGTATGCCGTTCTCCACCAGATCGTCTACCCGCGGACCCGGCTCAAACGATGGGTTCAACTGAAGAAGCGGCGATGGCCAGAGCGCGCCGCGATCCAGCTCCCCGATAAGAAAGTCCTTGATAGCTGGATCACGAACAAGCAGGAAGCTTTCTATAAAGTTTCTAAAGTCAACTACCAGCCGCTGCTGGAGCGTAAACATCCGTTGGACCTCCCGTGCCTGGTGCTTCAAGCGGCTCCCAACTTCGCCGGCTTCCTGAACCCAACTGACTGCAGGCGCACTGCCGTCCTGGCCGTTGGAGGAGTTCTCCAACGGAGAGTGCCGAACCTGCCGGTAGCCAGCGGCAGTGCGTCATTTTGGGTGTGGTTGGCAGCGCCTCAGTGTGGGATTGGAGAAGCGGCGCCCGCTGCCGCATTGCTTCGGTGCGGCAAGCAACGCAGCCAGTACGGAGAAAGGGCGCGCGCCTCCCTCCGCCCTTAGAGGTGCCGGAGGATGATGCTAAGGCTGCGAGGGTCTAGCGCGTTGAGGTCAGGAATGTCGTAACGATTGCCGTCCACATCCGTGAGGAAGACGCGCGAGGCCCCGAGCTCCTGGAGGCTGTCGCGGAGGTTGCGCGCGACGACCTCTTTCTCGCCGCGGTCCGTATCGAACCGCCAATAGACCGCTCCGTACTCCTCTTTTACGGAGAGCACGCGCAGCACGCGCGGTGTAAAGTAGCGCTCCTCCAGCTGCGCCTCGACCACGCGCCGCGATTCCGCATCCAAATGACCGGGATCGCGGATCATCCCAATGTCCTTGCCGGCGCCATCCAATACGCCATAGTAGTGGCTGGGATCCGTGAGGGGCTGCGCCCGCATCACCGTAACCTTGACCCAGGAGCGGTCCTCCAATAGGGTCATCCGCGTGTGCCCGGCATGCTCGAAGAAGCGCACCCGCGCCGGATCGAGAAAGCGCAGTTCGTATTCCCTTGGAGCTTCGGAGACGAGGGGCGCCTCGCCATTCGGACAACTATTCTCGATAGTCATTGGCATCTATACAGCGCGAATGCGATTGACTTCGTTCTGAATGCGCACCAGCTCCGCGTATACCCCATCCTTGTCCATCAGCTCATCGTGGGTGCCGCACTCCACCATCTTGCCTTCCTTCATTACTACAAGCCGGCTGGCATGCCGCAGGGTGCTCAAACGATGGGCAATGGCGAAGGTCGTCCTATTACGCACTAGCCGCGCGATTGCCTCCTGAATCTGCTTCTCGGTCTCGGTATCCACGCTTGCAGTGGCTTCGTCCAGTATCAGGATCTTGGGATCGTGCAGAATGGCGCGCGCAATGGAGATGCGCTGCCGCTCGCCGCCCGAGAGACGCTGGCCGCGCTCGCCCACCTGTGTATCGTAGCCATCCGGAAACTTCAGCACGAATTCGTGACAGTTGGCGGCCTTTGCCGCGCGCATAATCTCCTCGAATGTGGCGTCCGGCTTGGCATATGCGATATTGTCACGAATGCTGCCTGGGAAGAGAAACGGCTCCTGCAGAACTATCCCTAACTGCCTGCGGAAGTCGCATGCGCGTATCTTGCGCACATCCACGCCGTCTATCCGGATGGCGCCGTCATCCACATCGTAGAACCGCGCCAGCAGCGAGATGATGGTGGACTTACCCGCTCCGCTGTGGCCCACAAGGCCGATCATCTCCCCGGGCTTCACATCGAGCGAGAAATCGGTGAGCACCTGCCGGCCGCCGTCGTAACTGAACGTTACGTGCTCGAACTCAACGGCGCCTTGCATTTCCGGCAGGCTTACAGAGTCCGGAGCGTCCGCGATGTCCGGCTCGGTATCCAGCACTTCGAAGACCCGATCCGCCGCAGTCAGCGACCGCGTGGACCAGTCAATCACTCGGCTGAAATCCTGAAACGGCATG
>CAZGLN010000280.1:0-5048 GCA_964526545.1 uncultured Chthonomonadales bacterium | reverse complement strand
CCCGCATGCGCTTCCCGTGTTGGATGCCGCCGCCGGCACGCTGGAGCTGCCCGGTGATGGGCCGTTCGGGGCTTCGTTCCTCCTCTCAGTGCCGGCGGAGGGCAACTATAGTCTCACCGCGGAGCTCTCGCCAGACGGCCGGCGTGCCAGCCTAATGCGCCGCCTTGGGCGAGGTGCGTACCGCGTGACGGTTACGGGTACCACCGCTCTCCCGGATGATGTGCCGCGCCGAATCCTGCTGCGTGTCGGCATGGGGCCTCAGCGAATGAGCATCGCCGACACTTCGGTTGCGTTCGTATCCCCGAAGCGCCTCGCGGCGAGGCTTCAGGCCATACAGGCCGCCTTGCCCTCGCACCGCGCCGTGCTGGAGAGGCTCTCCCGCGAGAAGCAGCCTATTGCCTATCCGCGGGTGGCGTTGACCGTTCTGAAGAACTTCGTAGGCTATGCCCGCGAAGATATCGCGCGAGACCCCAGCCGTGCCGCCATGCAGATCCGGGAGATGGAGGCCCTGCTCGCCAGCCTCAAGGTCCAGCTCTCGCGGGCCGCGCAAGGAGAACGCCTTCCAGAGGTGCCACGGCGCGATGCCTCGAGGCGACCGCGCATCGTCAACGGCGTCTTCACGGCGGCCTCCCTTCGACCAGACGGCAGCACGGGACCGGAACGCCCCTTCTACTTTCATGGCTACGGGGCGTTCGGCCAGGTGCGGGCGGACATGGAGAAGTGGCCTGGATATGGCGTGAACATCATCCAGGTTGAGTTTGGACCCAGCAGCGTCTTCCCATCGCCAGAGGAGCAGACCGATGCGCCCGTGCGCGAGACGCTGGCGCTGCTGGACCGCGCCAGACGAGCGGGTGTTATGGTGGACCTGCTCATCAGCCCGCACTACATGCCGGCGTGGGTCTTCGAGAAGTACCCCGAGATGCGCCGCCGCCGCGAGGGCTTCATCGGATACTGCACGCATGCGCCGGCCGGCCGAGAACTGCTCCAGCGGTTCCTGAACATCGTGGTGCCTCCCCTCAAGGATCATCCCGCTCTCAACTCCATCTGCCTCACCAACGAGCCTGTACAGATGGAGGAGCCATGCCCCTTCGCGGAGCAGGCGTGGCGGGCATGGCTGGCACGCCGTCACGGTAACGCCGAGACGCTCAACGCGCGCTGGGGCACTTCCTACGCAAGCTTCGCGGAGGTACCTCTTCCCAATCCCTTTACCGACAGCCGCGAGGGCTCCCGGTGGTACGACTATGTGCGCTTCAACCAGGAGGATTTCGCGGAGTGGCACGGCCTCCTCGCACGTACCATACGCAGGATTGCGCCGAACCTGCCCGTTCATGCCAAGGCCATGACGTGGACCATGCTGAACGATGGCGACGTGCGTTATGGCGTGGATCCGCTGCTGTTCGCCCGCTTCAGCCAGATTAACGGCAACGATGCAATCAATTGGTACTCCTTCGGCACGGGCGAGTTCGCGCAGGCGTGGACACAGAACGCCATGGGACATGATCTGCAGCGTTCGGTGCTGGATGCGCCGGTCTTCAACAGCGAGAACCACCTCATCCTGGACCGCGACCGCCGCTCCATACCGCCGGAGCACATCTACACGGCGCTCTGGCAGGCGGCCGTGCATGGACAAGGAGCAACAACCATCTGGGTGTGGGAGCGTACGCACGACCCGAAGAGCGATTTCGCGGGCAGCATCATGCACCGGCCGCTCTGCGCGGAGGCGGTCGGCCGCGTGAATCTCGATATGAACCGCGCCGCGCACGAGATGGCCGCCCTCCAACGCGCTCCCGTTGAGGTTCTCCTTCTCCACAGCCTGACGGCGATGGTGCAGGATGGAGGCCGCTACACGGATTGCCTCGGGAAGCTCTACACCGCTCTGGCGTTTCTCGGCGTAAAGGTCGGCTTCGTGACGGAGCGGCAGCTTGAGGAGGGAGCGCCCAGGGGCACGGCGCCGCTCCTGATCCCGAACGTCTCGCGGCTCTCCGCGAAGGCGCTTGCCGGTTTGGCAGCGTACCGCGGGCAAAAGGTAGGAGTTGGCGCAGGGCGGCTGCTTGCCGCGGATGAGTACGGCGGCCACGCCGCGGGGTTGGAGCCCTCCATCTCCTTCACCTATGGCCGCACGACCGCGGCGGACCTTCTCCCGCCGCTGTCCGGGCTTTTGGCGCGTCTAGGCCTCCAGGATGGCCCTCGGGTAACGGCGCTTGATGGCGGAGCGGCCTATGGGGTGGCATGGCGCACCGCGCGCGCCGCAAGCGGGCCGCTGGTGAACATGGTCAACTACCTGCACAAACCCATCACTGTCCAGATGGTGGTAGGCGGCAAGCCCGCGCGTGGCCGCGACGTCCTGCGAGGAGTTCCCATCGGCCCGCGTGTTACGCTGCGGCCGCTTGAAGTGCGATTGGTACGCCTAGCGCCGTGAGCGTACCGGAACAGTCTGATAGGGGTGAGGTTAGGGCGGCTTGTTCCCGCCGCCTGCACGCCGTGGCGAAGGAAGCCCCGCCTACCCTCTCTCGCCCACGGTTCGGACGTACCAGTCCAGGAACTCCTGCTGCCGCGGATTGATCAGGACAGTTACGTTGGGGGCACCCTCCACAATGCGCGTGCGTCCGTCATCGTCCACCACCACGCGCTTCTGTTCCGCATCACAGAAACGGTGTCCCAGGGCATAGGCCACGGCGACGGGGTCGTAGAGCACCGGTACGTTGTGCTCCCAGAGCAGCGTGAGCGCGGCGAGCGCATCCGTGGTTGGGGTGCCGTAGGCGGCCAGGCGCTTCTGCCGGTCCTCCTCCAGGCGCATCATGGTGGTTACCTCCAGGCCCGCCATCACCAGCGGAACGCCGCTCTCGTACACGGCCCTCGCCGCCTTGGGATCGCATCGAATGTTCCA
This sequence comes from uncultured Chthonomonadales bacterium, assembly GCA_964526545.1. Taxonomy (GTDB): domain Bacteria; phylum Armatimonadota; class Chthonomonadetes; order Chthonomonadales; family CAJBBX01; genus CAZGLN01. The sequence continues at coordinate 2,161 of CAZGLN010000280.1, read as the reverse complement.
CTCAATGCCCGCCGGAGGCTTGTTGTTGTAGTCCACGTAGACCGCGCCGCCCATGATGACTATCTGCTTAATCTTGGTGCGCACTTCGGGGTGCTGGGTTAGAAGATCGCCCAGGTTCGTCAGCGGCCCTACTGCGATCAGAGTAACCCTTCCTGGTCTCTTCTCTATCTCCCGCTTCATGAAGGCCACGGCGCTCATCTTCTTGATGGCGAGCGAAGTGTAGCCCTTGGCCCAGACGGCCTGGCTGCCTATATTCTTCTGCCCCATCCTTCCGGCGTAAACGGGGATATCCTTTCGTCCCATTCGGTTGAGCAATTTGGCCGCAAGCTGCGCCCTCTGGTCCGTCTCGCCGAAGGTGGTGGTAACGCCCAGGATGTGGGCTTCGGGCAGCGAGACCAGCAGTGCCAGCGCGTAGGCATCGTCCACATCCGTGCCGATATCGGTATCGAAGATGACGGGCTCGGCCGCGGTGGCCTGAGAAGGCAGGGAGGCCACCAGGAGCACCGCCAGAAGGCAGACGAGAAGCAGGTGGGACATCATCACGGGGATACCCTCCGCATTTCCGGGATGGGTTGTGATTCGCGGTGGGCTGCCGCGCATCCTGCCTGCGGCTCCAGCCTGCAGACGTCGGGCGAGGCCGGAGGACGCACAGGACGTAGAGGAGTGGCAGTCTGGGTGAAAATCGGGGTTTGTTCGGATGGCTCGGCGGCATGCCAGCCCTGCGCAAGGGCCATGTTCTAGACAGGATTTACAGGGTTAACAAGATTAGGCACCGGGTTGAGGCAGGGGGGTGTGGACTGACTCGGCGGCTAGCCAGACGTGCAGCCACATCCTGTAAATCTTGTCAATCCTGTCCAGTTCAAGACGATCTTTTTGACAGGATTTACAGGATGTACAGGTTTAACTCTTTGGTTGGAGGCAGGGGGTGTGGGATGGCTGGGCCGCATGCCGTCGTGGCAACCAAATCCTGTTAAACTTGTCAATCCTGTCCCGTGAGTCGGAGATTGGGGCGTTGGATGTGATTACTCCAATGGGTCCTCCGGGTCTTCCTCGTGCGGTCCTTCCTCCAGCTCCACACTTAGCACGGCGCGCACCATACCGCGCAGATGCTGCTGCTCACGGGCCCGCAACCTGCTCCTCAACCGCTCGGGACACGCTCTCAATAACTCCTCCAACTTTATCAGCCATTGCAGATCGGCCCGCTCGATATCGCTTTCTGAAAGGCGCAAGGCCTCGTCCCATCGGAGGGCATCGCGCCAATTGCGAACGGCATCCGCTGTGCGGCCTGTTCTCTCGTAGGCTCTGGCGGCGGCACCATAGCTGGCGCTCGCTTCGTGCAGGCGCGCTTCCCTTACGTGATCCCTCGGGCTGATGCTGGAGAGCATCTGATTGGCCTCGTCCAACCGCCTGGCGGCAAGATACGTCTCGAACGCCAACTCGCGAAGACGCCTCGCCTCGGCCTCCGGGTTCCCATTCAGATGGAGAGCGCGCAGCCAGTGCTCAATGACCTCGTCTTGGAGCTTCGCCGCAGTCTCCACATCACCCGCGCAGCGCTCCAGCGCCTGATGCAGGTCGGGCGCAATGCGGCGTATGGCGTCGCGGTACCATTCCGACCGGCTGTCCTGGGCGTATTCGGAGGCTTCACCAAGCAGGGCAAACGGCGGCTTGCGCGTATCCGCCATCCAGTTCACCAACTGGTCAAACGCCCGGCTGCCCGTGGCGAAGGCGGGCTCCTCCAGGGCGAGGCGTGCGGATTCGAGCACCTCTTCACGCGTGATCCTCTCCGGCAGGCGCGTAACAAGGAAGCGCGCGGCAAGGCGCAGCACAACCTCGCACGTCTCGTGTACCAGGGCCTCATCGGTGATCCGCTCGGGAGTATCGCGGCGGCCCAACAGCCTTAGCGCCTGCACGGCAAGCACCCAGGCACGGCGCGGCTGGGTATCCACGTAGGTCCTGGACTCCGAGAGCCGGCGGCTCACCCGCTCCACCATGGAGAGGTCCGGATCCGCAAGTGACTCCACCAGTTCATCCACCTCGAGGGGCTTCACCTCGGTACCCAGGAGGGCCAGACTGGCGCGCTCGTGCTCCTCCTCGCCGGTGGTGTCCACGAAGACCAGCCGCTGAGGTGACCTGCTGACCGCTACGCGCAGGCCGTCCACGG
>CAZGLN010000279.1:0-5050 GCA_964526545.1 uncultured Chthonomonadales bacterium | reverse complement strand
AACGGCACTGCGACGCGACGTGGCATGCCGCATATGTTCGCAGTGCAGTGCCCCCGGCCTGTGATGTGTGAGCGCAACGATGTCGGCAAGGCTCCGACTTCTCGCCCGGCCCCTCTCCCACGAGGGGAGAGGGGTGAATACCGCCGCAATCCCCTTGGCCCCTCTGGCACGAGGAGAGAGAGGGGAGAACGGGCGTTTTGCGGGATGAGGTGGCGATTGTCCTTCTGAAGGGGATAGGGGAGCATGTTTGGCCCAATGCGCTGCAATGGGGGCCGCGGCGTGATTCAACAGCGCCCGCGGGCCTGCAGTGCATTGGGAGGTCGGAGGATTACACCGCGCCGCGCCGCTGCAGTCCGAATGGCCGGAGCAGCGAGCCAAGCGAGACCGAGAGCCACGTCAGGGAGATTGCTATATGACGCGGGCAGCTCTGCCTGACTACGATGGCGTGCGGCGCACGGTGGTCGTGATGTGCGGCAGATGGCCCAGCAGCGATTCGCGCAGACCCTTTACGTAGGGCTTGTGGAGCTCGATATCGCGCTGGAAATAGAGGCAGACCCAGGGAGCATCATCCACCACGATGCGCTCAGCCTGCTGGTAGAGCGCGATGCGCTTCTGCGGGTCCGCCTCGGCGTCCGCTGCGTCGCACAGGCGATCGTATTCCGGGTTGCTATAATTGAAATTGTTCTCCGGGCTGCCGGAGCGCAGGAGCACGGTGAGGAAGTTCTGCGGGTCCAGGTAGTCCGCTGACCAGCGCACGTGAGCGCACGCCACCTGATTAGCGTTGAGCTGGGTAAGGAACTGGGCCCACTCCACCTGCTGCGTATCCACCTCGATGCCGAGGTTCTGCTTCAGATCGTTGCGGATGGAGAGCACTCCATCCTCAATCTGCTTGTAGCCGGTGCGAAACTTAATAGTGAGCTTGGGGAAGCCCTTGCCGCCCGGGTAGCCGCCCTTGGCCAGGAGCGCCCGCGCCTTCTCCGGAGCGTACTCCAGGCCCTTGAAGCTCGGGTTGTGGCCCGGGATGCCCGGCGGGATGACTCCCTCGGCGCGCGTTCCGATGCCGCGCAAGGCCAGGCGGATGAGGGCATCCTTGTTGATGGCGTGGGCGAAGGCCTGGCGCACCTCGCGGCGCGCGAAGGGAGCGAAGGCCTTGGGGTTCATGCCCAGGTACCACACGGCGGCGCGCGGAAACTGCCGCAGCTGCGATTTGAGCACGGGATCGGCCTCGATGCGGGGCAGGTCGGCGCGCTGAGCGTCCGTGATGTCCGTCTCGCCGCTCTCGTAGCGCGTCTGGCGGGCGGTGGAATCCGGAATGATGGGCCGCTCTATTCCCGTGAGCACGGGCTTGCCGGCGTGGTAGCGCGCGTTGGCCGAGAGCGTGACCTTGTAGCCAAGGCGGTACTCGGCGAGGGTGAAGGGACCGGTGCCGATCATGGCGCGCTCATCAAAGGGGCCGTTCACCTTCTCGATGGCTTCACGGCAGACGGCGAAGGCGCACGGGTAGGTGAGTTTGCCGAGGAAGTAGGGCCGCCTGCCCACCAGGGTTATCTGAAGCGTGCGCTCATCGAGGGCCCTCACACCGCTCAGGCTTCGCGCGCCCTTCTGCATCTCATCGGCCCCCGCGATGTCGTTGAGGTAGGTGGTGGCCACGGCGGAGTTGGTCTCCGGCCAGAAGGCGCGAGAGAGCGAGTAGACGAAGTCCTCGGCGGTCAGCTTGCGCTCGTAGGGGGGATGGAAGAGGACGTCCTGCTTCAGGCGGAACGTGTAGACTTTGCCATCCGGGCTGATCTCCCAGCTCTCGGCGAGGTTGGGCGAGGGCTCGTTCTTCTCGTTCCACTGCACCAGGCCCTCGAATATCTGCTGGATCAGGTCAATGGTATCGCCGTCCTGCACCGCGGCGGGATCGAGCCGCGTGGGGCGCGTCTGGAGCGCATAGCGGAGCACGTTCGGCTCGCTGCCCGATGCCGAAGGCCTGCCACGGCCGGGGCAGCCGGCGAGAAGCAGCGCCGCCGCCGAGCTGGTAGAGAGTGCGATCGCGTCACGACGTGAAAGAGAGCTCATGCCATATCCTCGCGCGGCGGTCCGCCGCCCTCAAGCGGCGCGCCACAGCCGTTTTCACCACGAATGCCTCCGTTCCCTTGCGCGCTGCCTGGTTCGGCGCATGCGGAGAGGGCGCCGCGGGCGTATACTTATTCGCAACGCCAAGCACTTGAGGTCCTTCGATGCCATCCCCTTCGCCATTCGCCGAGATCCCGCAGGCCCCGCCCGACCCCATCCTGGGCCTTACGGAGGCATTCCAGGCGGATACAAACCCGCGTAAGGTAAACCTCGGAGTGGGAGTTTACCAGGATAGCGCGGGGCGCGTGCCTGTTCTCGCCACGGTGCGCCAGGCGGAGGCGCGGTGGCTGGAAGAAGAAGCAACCAAGAGTTACCTCCCGATTGATGGCGCGCCCGCCTACAACGCGGCGGTGCAGCGCCTGGTGCTGGGCGAGCATTCGCCCGCGATCGCCGAGGGGCGCGCCGTTACGGTGCAATCGCTGGGAGGCACCGGCGCGCTCAAGATCGGGGCGGACTTCCTCAAGCGATTCCTGCCTCAGGCGACGGTCTACCTGAGCTCGCCAAGCTGGGAGAACCATCGCGCGCTCTTCGAGGGGGCCGGCTTCCATGTGGAGCAGTACCCTTACTACGATCCGGAGACCCATGCGCTCAACTTTCAGGGCTTCATGGATGCACTCGCCGCCATCCCCGAGGGCTCCATCGTGGTGCTGCATGCCTGCTGCCACAATCCCACGGGAGTGGATCCCTCCATGGCACAGTGGGAGCAGGTGGTGAATCTGCTCAGCAAGCGCGCGCTGGTGCCGTTTCTGGATTTCGCCTACCAGGGGTTCGGAGAGGGCCTGGAGGAGGATGCCCGCCCCGTTCGGCTCTTCGCGGAGGCCGGTATCCCCTGCCTGGTGGCAAACTCGTTCTCCAAGAACTTCTCGCTCTACCGTGAGAGAGTGGGAGCGCTTACGCTGCTGGCCCGCGACCGCGACGAGGCCAGGCGCGCCCTGAGCCAGCTCAAGCGGGTCATCCGCACGAACTACTCCAACCCCTCCTCGCATGGCGCGCAGGTGGTGGCCATCGCGCTGACGGACCCGAAACTGCGAAGCGCCTGGGAGCAGGAAGTTGCGGAGATGCGCGCGCGCATCCACCGCATGCGGAGGCTCTTCGCGGAGCGGCTGAACGGACACGGAACCGGTCGTGACTTCGGGTTTATCGTGGACCAGCGGGGGATGTTTTCGTACTCGGGGTTGAGCGCGGAGGAGGCGCGGCGCCTGAGGTCCGATTTCGGTGTCTACGTGGTTGAGAGCGGCCGCATCTGCGTGGCCGCCCTCAACGATGCCAACATAGACTATGTGTGTGAGGCGATAGCCCGGGTGCTTTCGCGTTAGGTGCTCAGGCGAGGCGCACCTTCTGGCTTCGGCAGTGCGGGCAGTAGTGCCGCTCCTCGTCCTGACCGCGCACGAAGAGCCATCCCCGCGCGCTGGAGACGGCCTGGCCGGCGGCGTGCGCAAGGCTGATAGGCCATTGCGTGGTCTCGGTGCATCGCTGTGAGTCGCACTCAATGCGTTTGCGGGTACGGTCCAGACTCATTCCGTTACCTCCTTGCGATGGCTGCATCGCTGTCGTGATGCCTGATGCAAGTGGTTGCAGCACAGAGCGTGCCAGAAGCACGCGCGCGGGCAAATCCCGCCAAATGTACAGCGTGAAGGCAGGCCGGGGAGGCCCAACACCCGGCCGAAATCTCAACCGGGAGAGCAGGCAGATGAAGCGAGCGTTGCTCAGCAGACTCGTGCTGGTGGCGTGGTTGGCGGCGGTCGGTCTTGCCGCCGGGGCGCAGACGCGGATTCAGGACGTTATCTATCACAAGAAGCATGGCGTTGCGCTCACCATGGATGTCTTCAAGCCCGAAAAGCCTAACGGCATCGGCGTGGCCTGGATGGTGAGCGGCGGCTGGGTCTCCAATCACAACAGCATCAATCCCGCCCTGGCCGCGCTCTTTACCAGTAAGGGCATCACGCTCTTTCAGGTGGTGCATGGCAGCCAGCCCAAGTACACGCTGCCCGAGATCGTGGAGGATATCCACCGCGCCATCCGGTTCATCCGCGCAAACGCCGCCGCCTACGGGGTGGATCCCAACCGCATTGGCATTGCCGGCGGCAGCGCGGGCTGCCATCTCTCGCTGATGATGGGCGCCTACGGTGGGCCCGGCAAGGCCGACGCGCCAGACCCCATAGACCGCCAGTCGAGCGCGGTACAGTCGGTTGCCGGCTTCTTCCCGCCAACGGACTTCCTGAACTACGGCAAGGAGGGCGCCTCCGCGCTGCAGATACCCGTGCTCAAGTCCTACTGGCACGTCTTCACCATCACGGAGAGCACGACAGACGAGCAGAAAGTGGCCATCGGCAAGTCGCTCTCGCCCATCTACGGAGTCTCTCCGAAGTTTCCGCCCACCTTCCTCATCCACGGCGATGCCGATCTGCTGGTGCCGCTGCAGCAATCCCAGCGGATGATTGATGCGTTGAAGGCGGCGGGGGTGAAGACGAAGCTGGACGTGCGGCCCGGAAAGGCACACGGCTGGCCGGGCATCGAGAAGGATGGCGAGCTGCTGGTTGAGTGGTTCCTGGAGACTCTTGGCGGCAAGCAGCAATGAGCAGACGCTGCGCCTGAGCGGCAGGTAGGAGCCGCGCGCGCCGGCATGGAACGGATTCGTCGTTGCGTGTGTTCGTGATAGGTGCGTTGCCACACGGACAGGCCGGGTGTACGGTGCCATTCGTTGATACGTCGTGCCGCCGACGTTTTTGATTGCCGGACGATTTCCGGCAATCCGTGGAGGAACCCATGGATGTTGGCGTGGTTGTCACCGTAGGGGCGGGTTCAGAACCCGCCCCTACCGTACCCGCCCCTGCCGACCGCGCCATACCGAACCCGCCCCTACCGTACCCGCCCCTGCCGACCGCGCCATACCGAACCCGCCCTTACCGAACCCGCCCCTGCCGACCGCGCC
>CAZGLN010000278.1:4944-5085 GCA_964526545.1 uncultured Chthonomonadales bacterium | reverse complement strand
GCGGCTACAACCTGGTGCTTCAGTTGCTGCCGGGCGGAGCGCGAAACCGCGGCTGCCGCCCGGCAGCGCTTAACATCCTGACCGGCGGACCCGAGAGACGCGCAACTGCTTGCGCAGCAAACCACCTGCCTCGGCTGCACT
>CAZGLN010000278.1:0-4934 GCA_964526545.1 uncultured Chthonomonadales bacterium | reverse complement strand
GGAAACCACGGATGGCGATGTGCCAGATTTTGCCGTCAGCGGCGGAGAGGCGGCCTGCTTGTCTCGGGGAATACTCGGGTGTTCCTGATGCGCTACGAGCCGATCTTGAACATCTTCGTGCCGCAGGTGGCGCACGTTCCGGTGGTGGCCGGCTTGCCATTCTTCATGGTGATGGCGGTGGGGTTCTTCATCTCCTTCTTGGCCTTGCACTTCACGCAATACGCTTCCATAACGCATTCCCCCTTGTGAAAGATGGCCTCGCGTGCAGATTCGCGAGGTCTTTTTGGATTCCTTCAAACCGCATTGTCATCTTGGTGCTTTTCGCACCATTTCAGGCTACGCGTAGAGAAGATACCTTCTTCGCCGCGCTTTGAACCGCTCGAGCCCCTCTCTCCAGGAGAGCTCCATCTGATTGGGAGACGCTCCCGCGAGCAGGAGCTGATGTATTTGGCGGTTGGCGAGGAGTCTGCCATAGGCTTCGGCCTTCCACTGGCTGGGGTAGGCGGACCGCAGCGCCGCGGCCATGGCGATACCCGTGCGCACGGGCGAGAACCTGGCGCGGTCCACGATGAGGATGTTCACACCGACGCACCTCTCGCCAGAGAAGACGCTGGAGCGCGGCACGAAGCGAACCGGCACGAAGCGCACTCCTGGCAGCCCCTGACGGTTCATCGCCATCGCAAAGGCGCGCCCATCGAGCCAGGGTGCCCCAACCATCTCGAATGGCGTATCGGTGCCCCTGCCCACGGAGAGGTTGGTCGTCTCCAGAAGTCCCACACCTGGGTAGAGCGCGGCCTGCGTGAGGCTGCGCATGTTGGGCGAGGGATTGGTCCAGTAGAGGCCGGTCTGGTCCAGCCACTGCCTGCGCTCCCAGCCCTCCACGCGGATGACGGTAAGATTGGCCCCTATAGCGCGTTCCTGGTTGAAGAAGCGGGCTATCTCACCCACGGTCATGCCGTGGCGCACCGGCATGGGATGCCACGCCGTGAAGGAGCGCTGGTCGTCATCGGAGATGGGTCCCTCCACCGCCGTGCCGCCGATGGGGTTGGGCCGATCCAGCACGACGAAGCGCAATCCGGCCCGGGCGGCCTCCTCCAAGCAGTTGCCGAGGGTGCTAATGTAGGTGTAGTACCGGCAGCCGATGTCCTGGATATCGAAGACGAGGGTATCGAGGCCCTTCAGGTGCTCTGGAGCCGGTCGTTGGCGCGTTCCATAGAGGCTGACAATCGGCAGGCCCGTGCGGTCATCCACGGAATCGCTCACCTTCTCATCCAGCAGGCCCCGGATGCCATGTTCCGGACTGAAGAGGCGCACAAGATCGAGTCCCGGCGCGTGGTGAAACGCATCAATCGCGCTCACACCCTCCAGGGTGAGGCCCGTGTGATTGGTGATGAGCCCAACCTTCGCTCCCGCCAGTGGGCGGAACGCGTCGCGAATTAGGCAGTCGAGCCCCGTCAGAGTCTCCATCTGCGCTACTCCAAGCGGCATGGAACGGCCGGCATGATCTAAGGGATGTGTATTGCGCGCAGCTCCGCCGGATAGAGGTTCAGGAGCAGGTGTCTGCCGCGCCCCGTCCCCCGCGGCGTCAGAGCCGCGCCCGTCGCAGCGTCCACCACGCGCGCGGTATTCGGCAGGTATATGCGCACGTTCCTCTTGGGTTGCAGCCCGGTATTCACCACTGCGTAGTACACCCCATGCGTCTTGCCCGCGTCCATCCGGCGCACTACCACTTCGGGATCCTCGCTGGCATCCGGCACCGGCTTGCTAGGAAGAGCGGGCAGCGCGAGAAACGCCGCGTGAAACCTGCGCACATACTCCGGAAAGCCGCGGGTATGCGTATTGCCCGCCAGATAGCCGATGGTGCGCGGATCCCCATGCGCCATGGCGCGCGCCTCGGCCAGCATGCACCAGGGACCGGCGCGTTCAACATCGGAGAGGAAGTCGCCAAGAAGTCCCCCGTCCCGGTGTTCGTTCAGCGGGAAGAACCGCGAGGCGGCGAGCCCTGAGCGCGTTCGGAATGCCTCCATGTCGGCGGGTCGCGCCGCGGTGTAGGCTCGCGAGAGGGGATAGGTGAGGAGTATGCCCTCGTCATCGCGGTACCGCCAGGGGTCTGCTCGCGGCTCGCCGTGCTGCGGCTCCTCGTTAGACCAGGGCACGGGCCACGCCGTGATGGAGCGCAGGTACTCATCCGTTCGCGCGAGGGCAGCGGCGTCTCGCACCTCCCACCACTCCGGAAGCATGGGCTTCCACGTCTCCGGGTTGTCCGTTACCACCACCTTGCCGTTGTGCAGGGCAGGGCCGCCCTCGCTGTTCCAGTTCGTCCACCAGACCATCGCTTCCCTGGAGAGGCTCTGGCGAAGCGTATCTCGGATGGCGAGGAGAAAGGCGCGCCGCTTGCCCAGCCACCAGTCGTAGTACCGATCGCGCAGGTCGGCATTCTGTCGAAGCTGCTCGCGCGTCGGTGTGGGCACGCCGGATTCCGCCCCGAATCGCTGCAGCGCGGCATCGGAGAAGCTGATGGGCCAGTGGCTGAGGCGGTTGCGAAACCAGGCTCCCAGGAAGCGCACGCGGTCACGGTAGCGCAGAACAGTGCGATCGAGCAGGCGCCGCACATCCTCGAGGCTGAGCGGGTCGGTTACGTCGCAATGGTAAATCTCCGTCCAGGAGATGGAGGTGTAGGGCTGGTTTGGTCCCTTCAGCGGCACGCACTGCACGCGCTGATTCAAGCCGCGCGTGCCGGCATATTCGTAGTAGGGCACAACGAAGAGACTGTGCCTCGCGGCGATCTGGAGTATCCGCTCCCACCGGCCCGGGTCGTGCGAGGGAACCACCCACTCATCGTCTCCTGCATCCCAACCTTGGTTGTGGCCGAACTCCAGTAGGTCCTTGCAGTACGTATCCATGCCGAGGAACCGCATCTGCCGCGCCTTATCCTCGAACCAGCGCGTCATGTCTACGCCCGGCTGTCCGCCGCGCGGTCCCTCCGCGTAGCCATCAGCCATCTCCTCTCGAACGAAGACGTGGCGCCAGGGAAGCTCCGGCGGCGGGCGCCGCAATTTGAGATAGAGGCGCTCCACCTCGGGAACGCGAAAGAGCCGGATACGGTGCACGGCCGGTCCGGCGGAGGGGGGATCGTCGCCTGGGTCGGGCCGCATCACCACCACCCAGAAGCCGCTCTCCGGCGTGCCGGGGCGATTCGGCTCATCGCGCTTGCGGGCGACCTCGTAGAATCGGTCGAACAGGAAGAAGAGCTGCCGCCACGTGCGCATGGTGCCGCTCTGCGGTATCGAGAGCGACTCCGAATTGCTGCTTACGTAACCGTGCATGGAGTCGCCAAGGGCCGTGCCCGTGGAGAAACCCTGAAAGAGCTCCGCTCCGCGGTTTACGATGTGCCACGCGCGTGAGCGGTCGTCGGGATAATCCACGGCCAGCACATAGGCCTCGCCGGCCTTGAGACCCTTGCCGGCGCCGAGCTTGTAGGCGAAGTAGGCGGCGCCCTTGCGGCCCGCCGTCGGGAGCACGCGGTGCGGCCGACCCAGAAGGTTCTGAATCTCGCTCGCGCCGGACGGCGCCTCGGCAAAGGGGTGTGGATCGGCCGGGTCGCCGCAGCGCACCTCGTCCACGAGTTCCACCCTGCCGAAGGGCTCGCCGAGGTCCACTCGGGTGGGTGCGGCCAGGAGAAGCGTGAGTAGAACGGAGAGCATTCAAGGTTATCCGCGCAGCACAGAATGCCCCCTCTTTCCGCGCGGAAATGGCCGGCTCCTCCGTTGACAGGCGCCCGCGGCGGCTCTACACTTCAGACATGCTTCGACTTGCGCTGGCTCTGCTGCTTCTTCCCTCCATGCTCGGCGCACAGACGCGGGAAATCCGCGCGTTTTGGGCCGACGGGTTCAACGAAGGTTTCAAGACTCGCGAGCAGGTGGACTTGCTCCTGGAGCGCTTGAGGAAGGCGAACTGCAACGCCATCTTCGCCCAGATGCGCAAGAGCGCGGATGCCTACTACCTCTCGCGTTACGATCCGTGGGCGGCCGACAACCCCGAGCGGTTCGACGCGCTGGCATATCTCATCGAGCGCGCGCATGGCCAGAGCCCGCGCATCCAGGTGCACGCCTGGCTGAATACCTGCGCCGTCGGCCGCTCGCATGGCAATCCGCACCACATCGCGCTGAAGCATCCCGAGTTTCTCAGCCTGAGCGATACGGGCGAGGACTACGACCGTGAGGCCACCAAGATAGACCCCGGGCATCCCGACGCGGCGGACTGGACCGCGCGAGTCTATCTGGATGTCATTCGGCACTACGCCGTGGATGGGGTGCACTTTGACTTCGTGCGGTATGGAACCTCGGACCGCAAGGGCAACTGGGGCTACAACCCGGTCAGCGTCGCGCGCTTCAACGCACAGATGGGCCGATCCGGCGCGCCCAAGTACGACGATCCCGCCTGGATGCAGTGGCGGCGCGATCAGGTAACTGCGCTCGTGCGCAAGGTCTACGCTCTGGGCACGGCAATCAACCCGCGGGTGCAGATCTCCGCGGCCACCATCACCTGGGGACCCGGGCCCACCAACCGGCGCGAGTGGAACGAGAAGACCGCCGGCATGACGCGCGTGTTTCAGGATTGGCGCAGCTGGATGGAGGAGGGAATCCTGGACCTCAACTGCCAGATGTCCTACTACTCCGAGGCGCGCTATCCGGAGTGGTTCCGCCAGTGGATTACATGGGGTAAGGACAACCAGTACCGGCGATGGGTGGTGCCCTCCAGCGGGATCTGGCTGAACACCCTGCCGGACAGCCTCCGCCAGATAGAGGCTATTCGCAAACCTACCGCGCGCGGCAACCGCCCCGCCGGCGTGCTGCTCTATTCGTATCAGGGCACGGGGGTCGGGCCGGACGGCAAGGCCCGCTCCTACGATCAGGAATTCTACGACGCGCTCT
>CAZGLN010000277.1:1859-5090 GCA_964526545.1 uncultured Chthonomonadales bacterium | reverse complement strand
CATCAACTGCATCGTCCTGGATGTGAAGCCCGTGGTCGGCCAGGTGATCTATGCCTCCAAGATTGCAAAGCCCCTGACCAGTTGGCGCGGCAAGTCCTACCCGCAGTTTGATGTGCTGGCCGCCTTCGTGACGGAGTGCCGCGCGGCAGGTCTCGAACTGGCCGTCTCGATGAACGTGCTCTCGGAGGGGCACAAATACTTCGGAGTCGGCCTTGCCTACGAGCGGCCCGAGCTCCAGTCTCAAACTTTCGTTGTGGATAGGGCGCTCGTTGCACAATCCGGCGCGCTCCTTCCCGTGCGTGGCGCGGCCGATCCGCCGGATCCGTTGCGGCCCCTTGTGCGAGGCGATGACTTCGTGCTAGAGGCGTCCGGTACTCCAGGCAGCGCCCTCGCCGTGGTGTTGGACGGCACGGGCCGCCTGGAAGGCCTGCTCGACCCGGCTCTGCTGGGCGACCTGCCGCTTAGCGCGCCGGAGGACGGCAACCTGCTCGTGGCGGACAAGACGGCCCTGGAATGGATAGATCGTCACGCGCGCATAGGGACGCAGACCCGATTTGACGCGGTTGGTCGGCGGATGCCAATCGCGGAGGCGGGCTCCGAGCTCGTGGCTGCGTTCGTCAATCCGCTCCACCCCGAGGCGCGCCGCCATGCGATAGACCTGCTGGTGGAAGTAGCCGCCAACTACGATATTGACGCGGTAGTGTACGACCGCCTGCGCTACTCCAGCATATACAGCGATTATAGCGACCTCTCGCGCCAAGCGTTTGAGAAGTGGCTTGGTCGTTCGGTGAGCAGATGGCCGGACGACGTAATCCGAGCCGATCCAAACCCCAGTCACGGCATCCGGCGCGGGCCCCTCTTTCGAGAATGGCTGGAGTTCCGCGCGCGGGTCATTCGCGAGCTCGTGCGCGAGGCCTCCCAGAAGATTCGCGCGGCCCGGCCTCAGATACGGATCGGCGCCTACGTCGGTTCTTGGTTCGGTGAGTACTTTGGAGTAGGCGTCAATTGGGGCAGCGAAAAGTTCCGTGTTCGGTACTCCTGGGCCACTCCCAAGTACAATGAGGCTGGTTACGCGGAGTTTCTGGACTGGCTCTCCACAGGATGCTACTATCCCATCGCTACCCGCGCCGAAGCCAGGGCGCTCGGCAAGAATGACGGAGGCACGGTAGAGGCGGCCGCCGAGCTCTCCAGCATCGCTGTCGCCAATGCCACTCCGGTGTACGCGGGTCTCTATGTGCTCAACTACCAGGGCAACCCGGAGGCGTTCGCGCGCGCAATCAATGCGGCCGTTCGTTGGTCGCAAGGTGTCATGATTTTCGATGTTTCCTACCTGTACGATTACGACTGGTGGCACGTGCTGGAGCGGGCGTTCCCCGCTCCCGCGCTCTCTCCGCACCTCGATCGTCTGCTGGCCGCGCAGATGCGTGCCGCGCTGGATGCCGTCCGTCCCGTGCGCGAGACTCGGGCCACTGCTCCTCGCCTGCCTGCTGTGCCGTACCAATCCGGCGGCGGCTAACGCAGCGCGTCAAGAGAAGCCCGGCACGGCCGAGGCGATGCGCTTGCGCATCGCCAACACGCAGTACGGCGCAGTGGAGATCAGCCTGGACGGCGGCACCTCGTGGCGGCTGGTTGCGCGTGTCGCCCGTCCGGCGTCGGCACCCGCGACGGGGGCATCTTCCGACCTTGCGACCGTGCATAGAACAAGCCCGCACGGCATGGCGTTCGGCATAGGGGGCGGAAGGATGCTGCGCGTGGTGCCGGAAGGAGCCGCCTCGGCGCCGGGCGCCATTGTGCTCAACCTGCCAGCGCGAGCGCTCTTTTTCAGCGAACTCCTGCCAGCCTCAGGCACGCCGGTCCAGTTGGTGATGCGCGGTCGGCAGCTTGCCTTGCCGAGGGACTATACGCCTATGGATGGCGATGTCTTTCTGTTCATCGCCTCCACAATGCCCACCAGCAGCATTAGCCTTGAGGACCGTGTGCGGGATGCGGCCGAGAGGTACCTGGAACTGGCTCTTGCGAGGCTGAAGGCACGGGGTCATCAGCCGACAAAGGGTGCCCTAACGGTTACCGCCCGACTGGCCGAGGGCGAAACGCCAAAGGCAGTGCTGTTCCTGATAGACGGGCAGGTGCGCGCATTTCTGAATCGCGCACCCTACACGGTGCGTCTGGATTCCAGGGAGTGGCCGAATGGCGAGCACCTGTTGGAAGCGCGCGCGCTCGATGATAACGGGGTAATCCTGACGTCTGCGCGAACACTGATTGTGGTGCAGAACGAGAAACCGTAGGCGAATACTGGAGCCCTTCGTGTTCACCCGCAAGAGCGCCCAGGACTAGGGCTCCTTGCGCACTACCGCCTCCACCTCGTCCGTTCGGGCTATCCGCTCGATGGTGCTCACGCGGTCGCCCGGCTCCAGATTGATGAGCTTCACGCCCTGCGTACTGCGGCCGGCTTCGCGTATCTCGCCAACTTCCATACGGATGACGATGCCGTTGGCGCTGATAATCATGAGGCGGTCGTCCGGCTCCACCACCACGGCATCCACCACGGGCCCCGTCTTCTCGGTGATGTTCATCGTGATGAGTCCGCGGCCGCCTCGCGACTGTGAGCGGTAGTGCTTGAGCTCGGTGCGCTTGCCGATGCCCCGCTCGCCGACCACCAGCAGCTGGCTGGTATCACGCACCAGGTCCATGGCCACCACCTCGTCCGCGATGTTGCCTTGCGCGTCTCTCAACTCGATTCCGCGCACGCCGCCCGCCGGACGTCCCCGGACTGGCACATCGGACTCATGGAACCGGATGGATTTGCCCTGACGCGTTACCATCACACATTCGCGCGTGCCATCGGTCAGCTTGACCCACTTCAACTGGTCGTCCGGCTCCAGGTCGAAGCAGATGAGGCCGTTGGCACGCAGGTTGGCGAACTCGCGCAGATCCACCCGCTTCACCTCGCCGTGCCGTGTGGCCATGAGCATGAAGCCCTCGGCATGGTGCAGGTCCTTCACCGGTACCGTGGCCGTGACCTGATCGCCCGCCTCGATATTGATGAGGTTCACTATGGCCGTTCCCATCGCCGTGCGGCTTGTCTGGGGAACCTCATAGGCCTTCAGCCGGTACACACGCCCACGGTCCGTGAAGAACAGGATGTAGTCGTGCGTATTCGCCACGAAGAGATGCTCGATCGTGTCTTCTTCCTTCGTACCCGCTCCGATGATGCCGCGCCCGCCGCGGCGC
>CAZGLN010000277.1:0-1849 GCA_964526545.1 uncultured Chthonomonadales bacterium | reverse complement strand
TACGAATCGAGGGCCACGCGCTTAACGTATCCGTCCCGCGTGACGGTAACCAGCATGTCCTCCTCGGGGATGAGGTCCTCTTCCCGTATGTCCTCCGCCTCGGTCGGGATTATCCGCGTGCGCCGGTCGTCGCCGTACTTCTCCTTGAGTGTCTTGAGCTCGGACTTGATGATGGCGGAGACCCGGGCGGGAGAGATGAGGATGTCCTCGAAGTCGGCGATCTCGCGGAGGCGGTTGCGGTACTCCTCTTCCAGCCTTTCGCGGTTGAGACGGGTGAGCTGCCGAAGCTGCATGGAGATGGGTAAGGCCGAAGCGCGCCATCATGGTAGCCCGCGCAATGCTGTCATCATCCGAACTGCGGATGATGCGGATGATCTCGTCAATGAAGTCGAGGGCGATCTGGAGGCCTTCGAGGATGTGCGCCCTCTGCTTCGCGCGGCCCAACTCATAGCGCACGCGGCGCACCGTTACCGAGCGCCTGTGCGCCAGGAAGTGCGACAGCATCTGGTGGAGGGTCAGCAGACGGGGCTGGTTGTCCACCAGGGCCAGCATAATGACTCCGTAAGTAACACGGAGCTGCGTGTGCTTGAGCAGGTAGTTAAGTACTTTCCGGGGCTGCACATCCCTTCGGAGCGTAATCACCACGCGCATGCCGTGCCGATCCGAAAAGTCGTGGATATCCGTAATGCCATCCACGCGTTTCGCCTTCACCAGCACGCCGATGTCCTGCTGCAGCTTGGCCTTGTTGACCTGATAGGGCAGTTCCGAGATCACGATGGCCGTTCGGCCGTTGTCGAGCGGCTCAATCTGCACATTCGCCTGCACAACCACGCGTCCCCGTCCCGTGGCATAGGCTTCGCGTATCCCGCTGATACCATAGATGAGGCCCGCAGTGGGAAAGTCCGGCCCCTGGATATGCTTCATCAAGTCGTCCAGAGAGGCTTCCGGATTGTCCACCAGCAGCATCAGCGCATCGCAGACTTCGCGCAGATTGTGCGGAGGTATCTTGGTGGTCATACCGACCGCGATACCCTCCGAACCGTTGCAGAGCAGATTCGGGAAGCGGCCCGGCAGAACCCGCGGCTCCTGGCGCGACTGGTCGTAGTTCGGCATCCAGTCCACCGTATCGCGGTCGAGATCCACCAACATCTCCACCGCGAACGGAGACATGCGCGCTTCGGTGTAGCGCATGGCCGCCGGCAAGTCGCCATCCACGCTGCCGAAGTTGCCTTGAGGATCCACCAGCGGATAGCGCAAACTGAAATCCTGCGCCATTCGGACGAGGGTGGGGTAGATGGTCTCGGTGCCGTGAGGGTGGTAGTTGCCGGAGCAGTCGCCGCAGATCTTGGCGCACTTCACGCGGGCCGAGCCCGGCGTGAGGTTGATGTCGTTCATTGACATCAAGATGCGGCGCTGAACGGGTTTCAAGCCATCGCGCACATCGGGAAGCGCGCGAGCAACAAGCGTGGAGACCGCGTAGCCCAAATAGGACCTGCGCAGCTCCTGCTCCACGTCAATCAGCAGGATGCCTGGAGCACCAGAACTGGAGCCGTCGGTCGAATCGGGCGGCGTCTGGGATTCGTCGGGCATGCAAACTCCTCAAAACGGGGAAGCAATCGCGCTCTGCGGAGTTTCTATTGTACCCGAACTGGTATAGTTTTGTGCCCTATTTGGCCGCTCCTGCGGCCGGTGTCGAGAAAGTGCCCAACGCGTTCACGGTGAACGCAACCGTCTCGCCCTCATTGCCGTAGTAGCCTCCCCAGCCGACGCTAATCGCGGTAATCCTTCGCCGGTCCAGGTCGCCGCCCTGCGTTCGGGCACACCCCGCCGGTTGAAAGCGGCTCCACGG
>CAZGLN010000276.1:0-5119 GCA_964526545.1 uncultured Chthonomonadales bacterium | reverse complement strand
CCCTTGGCGAGGGCGGCGGAGTATTCCGTGGATGCCCACTGTCTGGCCTCCGCCAGGGCCCTCTGCAGGTCCGCCTGCAGGTCCGCGGGCAGCCGCTTGTGGTACCACGCCGTGGCGGTGTAGCTGGGCAGAAAGAGCACGTAGGGCAGGTCGTTGCCCTTGGTGAACTGCGCAGTCTGGAAGTTGAGGATGCTGGAGACCAGCACGATGCCGTTGAGCGCGATGCCCTGGTCTATCAGGTGCCCGGCGAGGCCGGCCGCGCGCGTCGTGCCGTAGCTCTCGCCCACGAGGAAGAGGGGCGAGGACCAGCGGCGGTTCCGCGTGAGGTAGAGCCGGATGAACTCCGCGATGGACTCGATATCGCCCTTCACTCCCCAGAACTTCTTGCCCAGCTCCGGCGTGCGCGCCCGGCTGTAGCCGGTACCGACCGGATCTATGAAGACGATATCCGTATGGTCGAGCCACGTGTGTTCGTTCGGGACGATGCGGAAGGGCGGCGGCGGCAGGGAGCCATCTTCCAGCATGGCAACGCGTTTGGGTCCCAGCGCCCCAAGGTGGAGCCACACGGACGAGGAGCCCGGCCCGCCGTTGAAGGAGAACATAAGCGGTCGCTCCGCCGGGTCGTGGTCGCCTTCCAGCGTGTAGGCCATGTAGAAGATGCCGGCCTCGGCGGTGCCCTGGGCGTTGCGGATGGGGAGCATGCCGGCGGAGGCGCTGTACCGCAATCTTCGCGCGGCTGCACCGGCGCTCTCCGGCAGCTCTATCTCATGGTGCGTGACCACCGGCGGCGCGTCGAAGGGCTGCTTCGTCCCCGCGCCGCGGGTCTTCTTTCGCGGCTTGCTCTGCGGCACGCTCTAGTCTCCTTTCCTGTTACGGCGCGAAGGCGAGGCCGCCGGCGAGCCGCCAACCCGCTCCCTGCCTTCTGGGCAGCGCTCACGCACCGGGCACTCCATGCAGAGCGGGGCGCGGGCCATGCAGAGCGTGCGGCCGTGGTGGATCAGGGTGTGTCCAAGCGGTGTCCACTCCGCGGGCGGGAAGAGTGCCATGAGGTCCTGCTCTATCTTGTCCGGATCCGTGTTCTCGGTCCAACCCAGCCGTCGGGCGATGCGGCGCACGTGCGTATCCACCACCACGCCGTTGCCGCCGAAGGCCACGCCGATGATGACGTTCGCCGTCTTTCGTCCCACGCCGCGCAGCTTGGTGAGGGCCTCCATGTCGGAGGGAACCACGCCGCCGTGGAGGTCCACCACGTCCTGACTCATCTGGATGAGGCTGCGGGCCTTCTGCCGGAAGAAGCCGGTGGACTTGATGATCTCCTCGACCTCGGCCGGATCGGCCGAGGCCAGCGCCTCCGGCGTGGGAAAGCGGGCGAAGAGGTGCGGAGTCACCATGTTCACGCGGGCATCGGTGCACTGCGCGCTAAGAATGGTGGCGCAGAGAAGCTGCCAGGCGTCGGCGTGATGCAGGGCGCACTCCGCGTCCGGGTAGCGCTCGCGCAGAATGCGCAGTGTCTCGCTGGGATCGGGTACGGCGGCTGGAGGAGATGTCATTTGCGGCCTCTCACGGTTGTAGGCGGCCGACCGCCGCGCGGCGGGGCCGAAGGCGTTATACCTTGCCTTGGGCGGCCGCGCGAGGCCTCACACCATGTACGGGACCCGCGAGGCATACTGCATGTTCAGAAGGTCGTAGGCCTTATCCCGAATTAGCCGCTCGCACTCCGGCGCGAACATGAGCGTGTGGTAGAACTTGTGCGCCATCTCCACCTCGTAGCCGCCCAACGGGTAGTCTGCGGCGGTGGGCACGTAGCCGTGCACGCCGTTAGTAAAGCCCAGTGCCATCACGGGCGCCCGTGACTGCCGCTCGAAATCGTTCTGATACTGAACAAACATCTCCGCCGGCATGCCGAGCAGATGCACTCCCGCGACGGTGATGCGCTGCATGGCAAACGGTGTGACAAGTGTCTTCGGGTCTTTGCGGGCGGCCTCCAGTTCCAATTGGGCATAGCGCAGCATGCCTTCGGCGAAGAGGATGCGCCCCGTCTTGCCCTCCCGCCGGGCTTCCTCCACCTCGGCCGCGCACTGCTCCACCTTGTTGGCGCATTCCGGTTCGGGCGGCGGCGGCAGAAGGGGCAGTTCCACGCTCTCCTCCACGAAGTCCATGTCCTGAGGATCCGCCTCACGCACGGGCTCACTGTGTCGGATGGCTTCGGCTGCCGCGAGACCGAGCGTCATGCCCAGGTCCTCCGCATCCTCGAAGGTGCCGCGAGGGTTGGGGTTGATGTTGCCGCAGCATGCCTGCAGGTATATGGGCACGAGGTCGCCCATCTCGGCGCGGACTGTCTCGCATGCATATCCGCAGAAATCCGCGGTGATGGCCAGGTTCTCACCGCCGAGCGTGGTGGGATGGCACGCGTGGCTGAAGAGCGCCCCGATCGGCTCCTTCCGCGAATCGCGTATGACCAGCGCATGAACCAGCGTTGAAACCGGCCCGGCGAAGTTTCGGCCCAGGTAGATGCGGCCGGGTTCGCCTGCCCGACGGTTGATGCCTATCTGGGCATGCGAGCGGCCGTAGGCAATGCTCGCCGGCACGAGCTGGCTGTACGCTTGCGCGGCGATGCCCACCAGTTTGCGCTCCAGTACGCTGAGGTAGGCGGGGTCGGGTTCGCCCATGGCATTGTAGGTGCGCACGGCGGGCCCGCCGTGGGTGTGTGTGGCGTTGAGCATGACCGCCTCGGGGCGTGTGCCCAGGCGCTCGGCTATGGCGGCGCGCACGCGCCCGACGCTCTCAAAGTCCAGGCCGATGAGGTCCATGGAGAGCAGGGCGACCGTATGGCTGCCGTTCGTGAGGACGGCGGCGCGCGCGTAGAGCTCATCATGCACGGAGGTGCAGCCAGACGGCCTGTAGGCATACCCTGCCATCCAGACCCCAAGCGGCGGTGTGATATTGGTTTCGCAAAGGCCAGCATAGAGCGGCATGGCAGTCTCCGGAAAGTTTCGCGATGATGGGCATTTCTTTGGAGGAGCGGCGCACTCCTGCGCGCGGCAAGAAGCGGCCTTCCACCGGTGGACGAGAGATGGGTCGGGTCTCCGCAAGCCGCGAGGAGCGCGGAGGCCGGAGTCGAGCGTAGTGGAGGTAGGCACGGCCGGTAGAGCGGAGCGCCCGGAGCCGCTCGGGTATAGTAGAGCACTCCCGTGCCGCCGGTGGCGAAATGGCCTACAAGAGTTTTCAGGACTTTCTAAGCGCGCTCGAGACGGCTGGCGAGCTCCGGCGCATCCAAGAGCCTCTCAATCCCTACCTCGAGATCACCGAGGTGGCCGACCGCCAGATGAAGAGCCCGGACGGCGGCGCGGCTCTGCTTATCGAAAAGCCGGTCGGCTCTGAGATCCCCGTCGCCATCAATACGCTCGGCTCCCGACGGCGCATGGCCATGGCTCTCGGTGTGGAGGACGTGGAGGAGATCGCCGCCGAGATTGCGGAGCTGGTGCGGCCCGAGCCTCCCGCCGGGCTTGCCGGCAAGCTGAAGATGCTGCCGAAACTGCTCCGGCTGGCCAAGGTGCCGCCGCGCGTAACAAGCACGGCACTCTGCCAGGAAGTGGTGCGCACCGGCGACGAGGTGGACCTCGGCTCTCTGCCCGTGCTCCACTGCTGGCCGCAGGATGGCGGGCCGTTCATCACTCTTCCGCTTGTCTTCACCTACGATCCCTCCACGGGCAAGCGCAACGTGGGCATGTACCGCATGCAGGTTTTCGACCGGAACACGACGGGCATGCACTGGCAGCTGCACAAGGTGGGTGCGGAGCACCATCGCAAGTCGGAGGAGCGGGGCCAGCGCATCCAGGTGGCGGTGGCTCTCGGGGGCGATCCGGCGCTCATCTTCAGTGCCATCGCGCCGCTTCCGCCCACCATTGATGAGATGCTCTTCGCGGGCTTCCTTCGGCGCCAGCCGGTGGTCCTCACGCGAGCGCGCACGCTGGACATCATGGTTCCGGCGGATGCGGAGATTGTGCTCGAAGGCTATGTGGACCCCTACGAGCGGAGGATCGAGGGACCCTTCGGGGATCACACGGGCTACTACACACTGCCCGATGACTATCCCGTTTTTCACGTGACCGCGATGACCCACCGGCGCAATCCCGTTTATCCCGCCACCATCGTGGGCAGGCCTCCGATGGAGGACGGCTACATGGGCAAGGCGGTCGAGCGAATCTTCCTCCCGCTTGTGCGGCTTATGGTGCCGGAGATTGTGGACATGAACCTGCCCGTGGAGGCTTGTTTCCACAACATGGCGTTCGTGAGCATTCGTAAGCGGTGGCCGGGACACGCCTACAAGGTGATGAACGCGCTGTGGGGCCTCGGACAGCTCATGTTCACCAAGATGATTTTCGTATTCGATGACGATGTGAATGTGCAGGACATTGGCGAGTGCCTGTGGCGTCTCTCCAACAACATAGATCCCGAGCGCGATATGCTGTTGACGCGCGGTCCTATTGATGTGCTGGATCATGCATCGCGCGCCGTCGGCTTCGGCTCAAAGATCGGCTTTGATTGCACCCGCAAGCTCCCCGCGGAGGGCTTTACGCGGGAGTGGCCCGAGGTGATTACGATGTCTGACGAGGTCCGGAAACGAATAGATGAACTCTGGCCGCGCCTGGGTCTCTAGGGGGCGATGATGATCGGCGCTCTCATCAACGTGCTCGCCATTGCAGGCGGCATGCAGGCCGGCCAGACTCTTCAGATTGACCCGCTCCCTCCGCCGCCCGCGGGCCATTACGGCCTCATCGGTTTCAGAATCAGCGCTCCCTGGATGCGCGGCAGCATACACCTTCGCATGCCGGAGACCCTGCAGTCTTCCGCGGGCCTCCACTTCATTGACCATGACCGCGCGGACATGCGCCCGCTGCATCCCGTGGAGAAGTACCCTGAATGGTCGCGCGACTCGCGGTCGAAGGCACTCCGCTACTCCTTGACCCTGAAGGAGGGCGTGGTGATGTCTGGTGAGGCCGTGCCGGAGAGAGAGGCCGTGCGGCTGGCTTTCACCGTGCGCAACACGGGGCCGGATGGGTTGGAGGGCGTGAGCTGCCAGATGTGCCTGGTCCTCGCCGAGTCCGAAGCACTGGGG
>CAZGLN010000275.1:2884-5129 GCA_964526545.1 uncultured Chthonomonadales bacterium | reverse complement strand
GTGATAGCCACGGACTTGCCTCCGTATCACCAGCTTCCTGAATATCAAACCATTTTCGGTGATTTCACAGGTACGGAGCGCCTGATTCCGGGAACCGTAGAAGAGTTCAATGGTTTTACGCTGCACATCGTTCCTCATCGCAAGCAGCTAGGCTATGCGCGGCTGATCGGATTGAAGGAGAAACTCATCTCCCTGCGACCGGACATCGTTCAGACAAAGAGCGCCGTCGGTTGGATTCCCCTGGATGCGGCCCACGCAAAGAAGCGTGGCGGATACGTGTTGTTCACTGCCAATCACACGTCTGAGTCCGTTTTTCCGCTAGCAACACGACGCGCTTTTCCGTGGGATCCAGAACTGATCAAGTGCCGAATAACCCGAACAATCCCTGGCATCTATACCAGCCGTTTCATCGCACGCTGTGTTTGCCCTACCGATGACTGCGTTGATATTGCTGTTCGATTCATGGGCGTGCCAAGAGATAAGACAGACATGTGTCCACTGGGAGTTGAAACAGACCTGTTCTATCCTGTTCGTACGGCTGAGGATAGAGATCGCAGGGCTGCGCTCAGGGCTGAGTGGGGGGTAGCAGAGGACGAGATTGTCTGTATCTACACTGGCAAGCTCATGGAGAGCAAAGACCCGGCGATCTTGGCTGCGGCAGTTGAAGAGCTCCGGGCGACGGGTGAGCCCTACAGAGCCGTTTTCTACGGTAATGGCCCAGAGCGGGACCGCGTGGCCTCGTTTCCTAATTCAGTGGTTAGACCGTTCGTTCCTTACCGGGAGCTTCCGGACAAGTACCGTGCCGCTGATCTCGCGGTATGGCCAACCCAGATTACAACTTCTATGCTGGATGCTGCCGCATGCGGCCTGCCGTTAGTCGTCCATGACGAGTTGATTGCCCGAGAACGCATTGATGGCAACGGAATTACGTTCCGATTGAACGATCGCGAGGATCTCAAGCGCGTCTTGCTGGAACTCAAGCCTGCCGAAGTCCGCAAGGCCATGGGAGCTATCGGCGCTGAGCGGATGTTGCAGCTTTACAGTTGGGATTGCATCGCAAGACGTCGTCTAGCAGATTATGAAAGAGCCCTGGCTGCCGAGCGATCACGACGATGAAGGTGTTCTCGCAGGAGGAACCATCGCTCAGGAATTATGCAACAGCGCGGGCTATGTATCAATCCGTCCGCAGCCAAAGCTGCATTGCCACTCGCAAGCCGTGTTGCCCTACGGCACGGCTCCTGACCTCAGATCCATCCTACAACGCAGCCTAATGCCACGTGCTGGAAGTGGAGTACCGAAACGACTATTGCCTCGCAGCCGCGCTGCACGTGGCGTGGCCACTCTAGTAGGCGGGACTGCGGCCGGGCAGGCTGTTGTAATCCTCGCCTCTCCCATCATTACACGGCTCTACTCTGAGGCGCAGCTGGGTGCCCTGCGGTTTTACATGGCGCTTATCACCTTTGTGGGTGTGGTTGTTACATTGCGCCTTGAACTAGCCGTACCGCTTCCGAACGAGGACCGCGTTGCTGCACATCTCTTGGTTCTCGGCGTCCTGGTCGTCCTGCCGATTAGCCTGCTCGGCACGGCCATCGTCTGGAGTCTTGGCTCCCAGGGCCTTCTTGGCCGGGCATTCGCGGAGGTTCTCCCCATTCTCTGGGTTCTTCCGGTTGGAGCGGCAGGAGCGGGCTTCTATGCGATGCTCAGTTCTTGGGCAGTTCGACGCCACAGATACAGTACGCTCGCGACAACGAGGTTCGCGCAGGGTTCCGGCCTCGTTGTGTCGCAGGTTCTGTTTGGTTGGATGGGTATCGGAGCAGTTGGCCTGGCTCTAGCCGACGCGGTTGGCCGAAGTGCAGGTATCGTGCGTCTGGTTCGCGATGTGTTGCTAGAGCGTACACATCTCGGACCAATCCGATGGGCGGGTATCTTTGCCGCGCTTAAGCGTTATAGAAACTTCCCTCTGATCTCTACCTGGTCAGCATTGATACACACTGCAGGCTTCTCGGTACCACTGATGCTGTTCGCCAACTACTGCGGAGCGCATGTGTTAGGCTTCGTTGCCTTAGTGGAACGAGTGCTCGATGCGCCGAAGACCTTAATCGGTCAGGCCGTCTCGCAGGTATTCGTCAGTGAGGGCGCGCGTCTGGCAGCATCCGATCCACAAGAGCTTCGACACTTCTTCCGCAAACTCCTTGTGCGTCAAGCGATGATTGGCCTTGTGCCGCTGATCATCGTGCTTGCTGCT
>CAZGLN010000275.1:0-2874 GCA_964526545.1 uncultured Chthonomonadales bacterium | reverse complement strand
CAATTCTCTTTGGTCTTGTGTTTGGTCCGCGTTGGGCTACTGCAGGCGAGTACGCAAGGGTGTTTGCCTTCATGTCCTACGCTGCCTTTCTGGCCTGGCCGTTCTCGCTGACGTTAACGATGCTTGAGCATCAGAAAGTACAGTTCGCCTGGGATGTCGGAAGGTTGATCCTTTCGACAGGTGCAATCGAGATTGCACATCGCTTTACCGCTGCACCAACGAACGTGCTGGCTGCCTACGTGACCGCAATGGCTTGCTGCTACCTTATCCACTTAATCCTCAGTGATTGGGCCATCCGCCGCCGAATCCGAA
The DNA here is from genome assembly GCA_964526545.1 of uncultured Chthonomonadales bacterium. Classification (GTDB taxonomy): domain Bacteria; phylum Armatimonadota; class Chthonomonadetes; order Chthonomonadales; family CAJBBX01; genus CAZGLN01. Next base: position 2,562 of record CAZGLN010000275.1, on the reverse strand, counting down.
TCTGGAGAGTTCAGATCGAGACCCAGCCAGCTCTTGCGGACCGGACCAGGAATACCAAAGAGAGTCCTGGCACCTCAGAAGACGATGAAGTAAACACGTAGGCCCAATCGCCACAAGCAAATCGGATGAGAGCCATGACCGCGCCGCAGCAGGAGTCCGACACTAACATACGTGGAAAGCAAACCAGCACCACTTTGCGCCTGGCGTGCGTCTTCTCGTGTGCGCTTGCGTCTGCCGCCTATCACTGGACGTATGTGGCGTTTCTCAACCCGTATTACGAGCACGCGGGATTTAGTTACGGCCCACCAGGCAACCAGGCTCTACTGATTGCCTATGTACTGGCGATTGTTCCTGCCTTCTGGATGCCTCTCACCATCACACGGCCTTCACAGTATCTCTATTGGCTGGTTTATCTAACTGTTTATATACCGACCGAACTGACAACTGCTCTGTGGCGCGCTGAGCTTACGCCCGCCATGTTAGCAGTGATGATCTACTTGACATGCGGCACTCTTGTGATTCAACTCTCATACATCTTTCCTCCGCGACGAATTCGTCGACCGCAGACCTCAGCACTCGTCTATTGGGCAGCAATTGGCGTAATGGTCGTTATTGCAATATTCCTTGTGGTAGCCGTTTATGCACCGAACATACGAGTAGTCTCGTTATATGAGGCCAACGAGCACCGACTTGCTGCACGTGAACTAACCGTTGACGCGCCGTTCTACGTTGGATACTCGCTCTTCTGGTTAGGGTACACGTTTTTTCCACTAATCGCCAGCTACGGGCTGTATCGCCGCATGTGGACGGTCGCGGCGATTGGTTTGGTCGGGAATGCGGTTCTCTACACAACCGCTGGACAGCGTATCTTCCTGTTTGCTCCTGTAATTCTGCTGATGCTGTACGTGATGTTGCGGGTAGCATGGCGATGGATCGCAATTTGGGCTCCATTGGGAGCAGCCGTTGCTTTGGCAACTGGCACGCTCATCTCTCTCTCAGATACGCCTGTTGGTTTTCTTGCCGCCTCACTTATTAGCTTGAGGTCGTTTGGAAACAACGGCCTTCTCACAAATGTCTACGCCGAGTTCTTTGAAGTACATCCGTTGACGTATCTCTCCCATTTGCGCGGAGTGAACCTGCTTATTCCGTATCCATATGACAATTCGCCTGGATTTGTAGTCGGCGAGCACTTCTTCGGCTTTCCCGAAATCCAGGCCAATGCCAACATGTGGGCAACAGATGGCATCGCGGCTTTCGGGCCGGCAGGCTTGCTTTTCGTTGGTCTGGTCGTGTCAATCGCCTTCTGGGTACTTGACTCCATCACCCAGGGGCTTCCATTACCTTTCGCCTCGTTGGCCCTCTCAGCCCAGGGCCTCGGTATTTCCAACCTCTCGCTCTTCTCCATCCTGCTCGGCGGCGGCCTCGGTATGATGATGCTGCTCCTCTATCTCTTCCCCGCGCAGTGTGTCTCGCCGCAGACCTCCCCTGAGCAGGGATCCGGATGAGCTTCCTTCCACGCGCTATCCTGCGAGACTGCGTGCCGCCTTGCTTTGTCGGCATCTACCGGCGCCTGTCAGCGGCGATCGGCCGCGGTGAGTGGGAGCATGTACCGGAGGGCTGGAGAGAGGCGAGCTCCTCCTCAGAGAGTTGGAACCTCGAACAGGTTGCCAGCGCGCAGCAGGCGCGATGGGGCACCTTCCAGCAGGTAATATCCGGCTCGGGACCACTCTGCGTCAACCACGAACACCCTTCGGTAGTGCTTACCGACGATCTCTGGTCGCACAATCAGCTAGTGACCTTCGCCTATGTGGCCGCGCTGGCCGCACAGGGTGGGCGTTTGGCGCTCTTGGATTGGGGAGGTGGAAGCGGTCACTACGGTGCGCTGGCACGAGCCCTCCTGCCAGGCGTCCGCGTGGACTATACATGCCAGGATGTACCCGCGCTGGCGCGTCTCGGCGCCCAACGGGACCCGGAGGGCACCTACCTCCATGAGCCTGACGCCTGTTTCACGCGTAGATACGATCTGGTGATGGCGGGAAGCTCACTCTGGTATCTGCGAGACTGGCATGAAACTGCCGCCAAGCTGGCCGCCTGCACGGAGAGGTACCTCTACCTCACGCGCATGCTCTTTGTTGATCGGTCGGCGGATTTCGTGGTGCGCCAGAGGCCGCGAGCGTCTGGCTATGCCACCGAGTACCTCTGCTGGGTCTACAACCGGCACGCCTTCGTCCGATCAATGGAGGCATCGCGCATGCAGTTGGTGCGCGAGTTCTTCCTGGGCCGCGGTCCGTACCTGCATCGCGCGCCGGAGCAGGCGGCCTATCGAGGATTCCTCTTCCGGCCGGCTCCGCCCGCCTGAGCCTGGAGCGGCCGCGCGCGGCACGGCGCTGCAGACTCGTCACAAGATGGGCCGATTGTCGCCGCCCTCAACCCAGCGCAAGAAGAGCCACGCGCCAACAATGAGGGCAGCCCCTATGGTTGGACCGGCAATCTCGGAGGGCAGCACCAACAGACAGAACAGCACGGGACTCAGCTCGCCCGCGACGAGCAGCCAGCCCCCCA
>CAZGLN010000274.1:3255-5145 GCA_964526545.1 uncultured Chthonomonadales bacterium | reverse complement strand
CCACGGACCTGGCCGCAAGACGCGTGCCATCCGCCAGCTCCACCCCCACAACGCGCGGCGTCGGCCCCTGCTCCACGGTAAGCGCCTCGGCGGAGCCCTCCATCAGGGTGAGATTCGGCTGCGACTCCAGCGTCTGGCGCATTCGAAGAGGATAGAGCGACTTGTCGGCGTGAGCGCGCAGCGTGCGTATGGCGGGTCCCTTGCCCGTGCCGACCTGGCGGATGTGGGTCAGCGTGTAATCGGCGTTGAGCGCCATCTGGCCGCCCAGAGCATCTATTTCGCGCACGATGTGCCCCTTGGCAGGACCGCCGATGGAGCAGTTGCAGGGCATGTGCGCGATGCGGTCCAGCCGCAGCGTGATGACCGCCGTCCTGCAGCCCAGGCGCACGGCGGCCAGCGCGGCCTCGCAGCCGGCGTGCCCCGCACCCACCACCACCACATCGAACTCCCGCGTCGCCATGCGCGCTATTCTACCCGCCGGGGCTTGCCCCGTCCGCGGAGGTGCCGATCAGCCGCGCGGCCAGGAGGCGGGCATCCATTCCGGCAAGTCGCCGACGGCGGCGCGGGCGGCCTCGGTGGTTTGCACGCCCCATGCGGCAAGATAGCGTGCAAGGTTGCGGCCGGTGATACGCGAGAGTCGGGTCAGGAACTGGTCGCGCTTCGCCTGTTCGGACCCAGGCCGCTCGCCGGGCGGCAGGGCGGCGAACTCCGCGAAGAGTCTGGTGAAGCTCTCCCAGCCGAATTCGCGTTGAAGCAGCACCAGCATCGTGAGCGGATACCATGGGTCGCGCGCATAGTAGCGTTCCGCGCCGGGTTTTGCGGCCACCACCCGAATGCGCTCCGCTATTTCGGCATCGGTGATGGCCGGGTGCGCCCCTATCGGGGTGCCATTGATCTTCTCGGCGCCGTAGAGCGAGAAGAGGTTGTTGGTAACCTCGCCCCAGGCGTCCCACGTCCACTCGGCCCGCTGGAAGTTGTGGCCCATCTCGTGGTAGAAGCCCCAGATGGGTGCATTCGGCGCGCGCAGGCGCTGTACATCCACAAAGAGCGCGGCTACATCGTCGTGAGTCATGATGGGGTAGCCCGCGTGCATGTAGCCCGCGCTGATCTGCCTATCAACGCAGTAGCGCTCCCTGCGCGCCCGCACCGGCTCCGCGTAGAGCGCGTAGCAGTGGTCGAGCACCTCATCCCAGTAGGCCATCAGCGTCTCCGGATCGTCCAGAGTGCGGACCACGGAGGAGGGCACGCTCAAGATCACACGTCGGCCTTCCAGCTCGGCCCAGGGGCCGAGAGCGTGGCGGAGGGTGTCGCGCCATTCGTTGAGGGGCGTCTCGCCGCGGACGTAGCGCGGGGCACCCACCGCTCCCGAGATGGCAACAGGAAGTTTGGCGGAAGGAGCGCCCTCGGGAACCACGAGGAAGAGCGTGCCGCCGAAGGGGCTGGCGATGCGATTTGTTCCGGCGCGCAACGGCCATGCGAAAGAGACCTCCGGGAACCTCTCCCAGCGCTCCATGTGCCAGAGCGTATCGGTGTGCGGGCCGACACGGGCGGCGAGACGCAGGCCGTCCGCCTCTGGCGGGAGCGTGATAGTAACCATGCGGCCCGGCGGTGCGTAGAGACCGAAGGAGTGCCAGCCTGGCTCCGCGCAATTAAGTGTCTGCTGCTTCTCGATTGGCGAGGCATCCGCGGGCACGGGACCAGGAAACGAATCGGCTGCGGGATGCGCCCGGACCTGTTCCGGCCTGAGACCGCGGAAGCGGCGCACATCCAATGCGGCCCGCAAGCGCGCGAAGGGCATCTCGGCGCGCACGGGCTTCTCGCGGCTCGGAGCCACCTCGGCGGCATGCTGGCGGCAGAGGCTTGCCACACGCCGCATGAAGTCTCCCTCAT
>CAZGLN010000274.1:0-3245 GCA_964526545.1 uncultured Chthonomonadales bacterium | reverse complement strand
CGGGCAGAAGGTTTGCCGCCTGGCCGACCGCGGCTGTGGCTTGCCGGAGCGATGGGCCGTCGAGCGTGCGGCGGCCGGCGGCATGCGCATCCAGGGCTTCCAGAGCGCCGCGGGCGGAAGCGAGTGCGGGCGGCTCCGGCTCTCGCGCATAGGCGCCATCGGCGTCCGCCTCCAGCAGGCCGTCTCCGAAGGCCAGGCTCATTGGGATGAGCAGCGCGTTGCCGCTATGGTCCGATTCCAGACGCCGTTCCGGGTTCAGTTGTTTCCAGCCCCACGCAGGTCCGCCGATAATCAACCCGCCGCCTCGGCGCACCCATTCGCGCACGGACTCAATGGCCGCTCGGTGCATGGGCCCATCCAGGGAGGCCTGCCCAAGCCAGAGCACGTCCAGCGCGGAAGGTGTCGGGCGCACCTCCGCGGCGCGCAGGTCACGGACAGAGTGGCCCGCCGCGGCCAGGACTTGCAGCAGGCGGCGGTCCTGCCCCACCAGGCCGATTCGGAGCGCGGACGCGCGGCCGCCGCCGGCCCAGGACGCCAGGTTGCGCGCAAGCGCGGCGTTATCCGGATGGGCCAGCGCGGCCCCGAAGAAGCCCTCATGGCCGATTGCAGCGGCGCGTCCGCGCCCATGGCGGATGGCTCCAATAACGGGCAGGCGGGCGCCGCCGGAGCGTGCGCTCCATACCACCACGCCACGCTCTCCGAAGACGGCGATATCGCCGGGGATGCAGCCGGGCGCCACCAATCGGTTCACTCCCGCAGCGATGACCGCTCGATCATCCGCCTGCGTTCCCTGCGCTTGCAGGACGGAGCAACACATGAGAGCCGTCAACAAGAAGGCCATTCCTTCTGCTTCCTTCCACGCGTTGGCTGGACAACTTCATGCCTGCCAGAGTCACGCAGCCTGCAACCAGTTTACACGGTTGGAAAGGCGGTGTCCTCCGCATCAGGCGGGATATGCGGTGAGGATGGGTCGTTGCTCTGGATCGCGCGGAGAACACGCCTCCGCAGGAAGGAAGAGCCGTGCCGGTGAATGGCCCGGGTAGAAACATCCATACAAAGAAGAGGCAGCCAGCCTCCTCCCGCCACCTCCGCGGGTCATCGGGAGAGATCTATGTTCACTGTCCTTGCAGCCGCGCTCACTCTTGCAACCTCCTGGTTAAGCCCGCCCATGCAGCCATCCAAAACGCAGAGTGTCTTCTTCTCGCCCGCCGTGATGGAGCGCGTCCGCGAGACCCTGCGCCGGAATGCGTGGGCCGGAGACACGGTAAAGGCGATTGTCCAGCAGGCGGAGCCCTGGCGTGCCATGAGCGACCGCGCTCTGTGGGATCTGATGTTCGGACCGGGAATCACGCGCTCGTGGATGGTCTGGTCCAACGGCTACTGCCCGCAATGCCGCAAGCCCGTTCCGATGTACAACTGGAAGATAGACGCCCTCAAGGAGCCCTGGAAGGTTCGCTGTCCGCACTGCTCCACGGCCTTCCCAACCAACGATTTCGCGGCATACTACCGTTCCGGCCTGGACAGGCGCGGCCTCTTCGACCCCGCGCGCGCGGATCGCCGCCTGCTCTTCAACGCCGCGCACCCCGATCCGGCGGACCCCTTGCGGACCTTCGGCGTGGATGACGGCGAGGGATACATAGAAGGCCAGCACCGCTGGCGTTTCATCGGAGCCTATCTCATCTATGGGCAGTGGAAGCAGGCGATCGTGGGCGGCATCCAGGCGCTGGCCGATGCTTACGTAGTAACCGGCGACCCTGAGTACGCGCGCAAGGCCGGCATCCTGCTGGACCGCGTGGCGGATCTCTACCCGCTGCACGACTTCGGAAGTCAGGGGCTGGTCTACGAGGTAAAGGGTCCCGCGGGTTACGTCTCCGTCTGGCATGACGCCTGCGAGGAGACCCGTGAGCTGGTGCTGGCCTATGACAGGGTCTTCCCCGGCCTGCGGGACAATGCGGAACTGGGGCGGTTCCTTGCAGAGCGCGCCCGGGCCACGGGCAGCCCCAATCCCAAACGGACCTGGGCCGACATCCAGAGGAACATCGAGTCCGGGCTGCTTCGCGATCCGATTGCGAACCGACACAAGATCGAATCCAACTTTCCGCGCACCGATGTCTGCATCGCCATCATCGAGGCCGCACTTGGTTGGCCAGCGAACCGCGGCGCGGTTCTGGATGGACTGAAGCCCGTGCTGGATCGCGCAACCGCCGTGGACGGCGTAACGGGCGAGAAGGGCCTGGCGGGCTATGCCGCATTCACCATTAACGGCCTGGCCGGGCTCCTGGCGCAGTTCGACCGCATTGATCCCGATTTCTTGCCCGAATTGATGCGCCGGCACCCCAACCTGCGCAAGACATACCGCTTCCACGTGGATACGCACTGCCTGGGGCTCTACTATCCCACGTGCGGCGACGCAGGCGCCTTCGCCGCGCCCTACAAGGCCTACGCCGGCGCAACTTTCACGCGACAACCGGGCCTGGCACCCTCCACCTACACGCTCTTCTACCGGCTCTTCGAGGTTACCGGCGATCCGGTGTATCTGCAGGTGCTCTACCGTACTGCCGGCACTCTTCAGAACCTCCCGCACGATATCGCCTATCCGGACACGGAGGGATACCAGGCGAAGGTGCGCTCGGAACTGGACCGTGCGGGAGAGGCGCCTGCGCTTGGCAGTGTGAACAAGGAGCAGTGGTGTCTGGCCATCCTCCGCGCGGGCGCGGACAAATCGGAGCGCGCGCTCTGGCTGGACTACGACTCCGGCGGGCCGCACGGCCACGCGGACGGGCTGAATCTGGGCCTCTACGCATATGGTCTCGACCTTCTGCCGGATTTCGGCTATCCGCCGGTGCAGTATGGAGGATGGGGCTCGCCTCGCGCTCGGTGGTACACCTCCACGGCGGCGCACAACACCGTGCTGGTGGATGGCGCGAATCAGAAGCCGGCCAAGGGGCAATCCGATCTCTGGTGCATCGGGCCGACGGTGCAGGCCGTGCGGGCCGCCGTGCCCGAAGCGTACGGCATCGCGCGATACGAGCGCACCGCGCTCCTTGTAAGCGTCTCGGACGATGACCTGTATGCTGTTGACGTTCTTCGAGTGGCCGGCGGGCGCGACCATGTGAAGTTCGTCCGTGGGCCCTTCGGCACACTGGACGAGAGCGGACTGCCCGCCGGAACGCCCGCGGACCTGGCCATCGAGGGGCAGATGCGCGGCTACCGCGGCGCGGCGGAGCGGAAGCCGGGGTGGTGGG
>CAZGLN010000273.1:0-5146 GCA_964526545.1 uncultured Chthonomonadales bacterium | reverse complement strand
CCATGCCGCGGCTCCCGTCAATTCCCCGTTCAGCACGCGCCCGGCCCAATCCCAGGGCCCCTTCTGGAAGATCTGCTGATTCATCAGGATTGCCAGGAAGTCGGTGGTCTGCCTGAGCGCCGAGCTGTCGTCCAGCCGCTGCGCGCCAACACTCAACACCACGTAGAGGCAAGCGAAGAACGCAATGCCGAGCGCGGCCAGCAAGTCGCGGCTGCGGTGAGCCGGCAGCACCCGCATGAGCAGGATGGAGAGCACCACCCCGATGCCGGTGGGTATCGCGCAATAGGGCACGAGCACCAGCACCACGTAGAGCAGATAGGGCGAGGAGATGGAGCCCCGCGCCAGGCCGTAGGCCAGAAGCACCGGCGCGCCAATGGTGAGGAAGAGCGCGGTGTTGGTGATGGTGGCTTCCAGGAACTTGGCGCAGAAGACCGCCCGCGGCTTCGCCGGCGAGGCCAGCAGCAGGCCCATCTCCTGGTTGAGGTAGAAGGTCTGGATGCCCACCGTGAGCGCTGAGAGCATCAGCATCCAGAAGACGCCGAACGTGGCGAAGGAGGGCAGCCGCTCTAGCACCACCTGCATGCCCGGCTCGGAGTGTGCCATCGCCACGAAAGGCTCGAAGAACTGGTAGGCCAGAACGCCGGCAAGCACAATGAGACCCGCCGACCAGACCAGGCCCAGGGCGGCGCGCCTGCGCTCACGCGCCTCGCCATGCGCAAGGCCGTTCCGAAGCGTTCTCCAACGTACCGAGAGAAGCGTTGCAATCATCACTGCGTGCGAGGGCCTATCCTGCCGTCTATAACGATGCTGCCGGTCTCCACCTTCACCGCCGTTATGTCTACTCCAACGCCAAGGCGCTGTCCGCTGAGGGCATCGGCGGCGCGGTCCACCAGCCTGCGAGCAAGCACCGTCGGCACGGAGAGTCTGCCGATGCCGATGCCCTCGATATCCAGGTCCAGCGTGCCGTCCGGCTTCACGCGGGGCGTCGCGGCCGCTGTAATGGTAATGGGAGCGCCCATCTGCCGCCTCCGCACCGCACCCACCACCCGGCCCGAATCCAGCAGCACGTAGGCTTCCTCGATGCCGCGCTGGTGCATGCGTCTCTTCACCTCATTGTCGGTCTGCAGCAGCAGATTGATCTCGTCTTCCGTCACCCGGATTCGAAACGTTTCGGTGAAGCCGCGGGCTGCCCGCTGAGTAAGCTGCTCGATGCGGGCACGCGTGGCCTGCAAGGCCCGCTCCGCGTCGGCGCGCTCGCGCGCCGACATACCGCGCGGAGCAGGGGCATTGAAGAGAAGGACGAGAAAGACGACCAGCGCGGCCAGCCCCGCGACCAAGCAGCCCACGCAAGCCGGAGAGAGTCGGCCTGGGCGCGGCGCGGAATTTGAAGATTGTGGGACGGCCCTGGGCGAACGGATGGAGAGCCTCCGCCTACGCGTACGTGTAGACGGCTTCGGGCGTGGCGAGCTTCGGGGTCTGAACCACGACGCGCGGGTCTTTCTTGAATACTGCCCGGAAGAGGTCGCCGCGACGATCCACCGCGGCGGTCTCGACCGTCAACGGCTCGTCCGCCACGACCTGCAGGAGCACGGCATCCTCCGTGAAGTCGCAGGTGAGCTCCTTCACCACGGCCTTGTGGGATCTGTCCAGTGCGTCGGCCACGCGGAGCATCGCCGCCATGTAGACCACGCGCTGCCGGTCCGCGTCGCTCAGCACGCCGAACATGGTGTGCTCCGGCGAGGGCAGCGCCTTGCGATGGTACCGGGCCACGTTGGCGATGATCTTCACCTCATCGCGGGTGAAACAGAGCAGGGGCTCCGTGAGGATCATCATCATGGTATGCCGGTGGTGCCCCGCGGAGCCCACCTTATAGCCGATGTCGTGCAGAATGGCGGCATACTCCAGCAGCTTGCGATCCGTGCGCGGCAGATGGTGGTACTCCGCCATCTCCATGAAGAGAGTGCCTGCCAGGCACTCCACCTGGTGCGCGTGGGCCGAGTCGTAGTCGTACTCCCGCGCCAACGCCAAAATCGCCTCGAGCCGCTCGTCTAGCCGCGTTTCCGCCATCCTGAGTTTCCGATCACCGCGATGTCCTAGCCAAACCGATCGTACAGCACTCCCCATCGCAAGCCGCGGCAGCTCACATGAACGCTCTCCGCAGCCGCTCTGCTCAACAGATGCGAAAGGATGAGGGCCCCTGCCAGGATGATATCCGCACGCTGAGGATCCAACCCGACAATGGCCTTGCGCTCCGCGATGGTGCGCTCCGCGTAGAGCGCCACCTGCGATTCTACATCATCGGCCGAAAGCCGCGTTCCGTGTATCCGTTCCGGCTCTTGCGACGGCAAACCCAGCTTCACCGACGCCATATTTACCAGAGTGCCGCCCACACCCACCAGGGCATAGTTCGCCGGCAGAGGCCCCAGCACCTGCAAGGCCTCGCTTACCGCGGCGTTGGCGGCCGCCATCTCGGCAACCGTGGGCGGATCGCCGCGGAGCAGGCTCTCCGTCAGCCGCACCCCGCCCACATTTACACTGGTACGGAGCGCGGGTCCGCCGCTTGCTCCATCGCCCAGCACAATCTCCGTACTCCCCCCGCCGATATCTATCACGGCAAGCCCGGCGCACTCCCGCCAGAGCGGATCGCGCCGGACGGCCAGGAAGGAGAGCCGCGCCTCCTCGTCGCCGGAGATTGGCTCCACGGGAACTCCAATCTCCCCCGCCCGCCGGACAAACTCCTCCTGATTGACGGCATCGCGCAGGGCGGAGGTTCCCACGGCGGCCAGCGCCTCTACCCCGTGCTGCTCGCACAGCGCCCGAAACTCCGCCAGAGCGTCCAGCGTGCGGCGAATGGCTGCCTCGCCAAGCCGCCGGTCGTGAATGCGCTCGCCCAGCCGGGTTGTCCGCGCCATATCCACTATCGGCGTAAAGCGGCCCGCGCCATCGCGCTCCGCGATGGTGAGCTTCACGGTATTGGAGCCGACATCCAGTGACGCGTAACGTGCCATCTCTTCCCTGCTGCGAGCACTCCGTGTGATGAATACCCGTTCTTCGGCAGTGCTTGTGGCACAAGGGTATCGCTTGCCCTCGGGAGAGCACCCTGCGACGCTCAGCGCCCCGGGGCCCGGCCTCCGCCCTCTCGCTGTGAACGAGGACCCTTTACCAGGAAGCCGCCCCTGGGAATGCGCCGTCGCCCCCTGGCCGGTGCCCCCCCGCTCTCCTCGAAGTCCGCGTCGGATTCGACCAGAGTAAGGTACTCCGGCGGCACCGGCTCACTCAGCCATACGCCTTTGCCGCGCGGGTAGAACTGGATGCCCGCCGCGAATGCCTGGTGCGCCGCAACCGCCAGCACCTCGGCTTCCTGACCGCGCCGCGTTGCGCTCTGGCGTGCCTGCCGCGCGCTGGGTGTAAGGTGCACGTGCTGCTTCTTCATCGGCTGCAGGCCGCGCGCCAGGGTGCGGGCCACGTAGCGCGCGGGACAGCCATAATAGAGTACCTGGGGCGGCTTGCTGGGGTGCAGCCCTGCCTCGAGCGGCACCGTGTGACCATAGCGCGCGCGGACTCGGCTGCCTTCTACCTCAAACCGATCGCGCTCATCGGCGTGAACGGCGCAGAGCACGGCGTGGGCATCGGCCTGAATGCCCTGTGCCGCGAGCGCCGAAGCGACCGCCTCAATCTCCACCCAGCCCTCCGGAGAGAGCGTGAGTCCCGCTGCTTCGGGCCGGTGACGAAGCCATGTGGACATGTGGCGGCGTATTCGCTCGCGTTCGGGATCTCGCATGGGCTGTGGGACTTCCCCTCTTGTGTTGCCGGATACGCCGCTCGACGTCCTGGGACGAGGGCAACCTATGATGCGCCGCCCGGCACAATATCGCGCACCGCCACAATCACCACGGTGATATTGTCGCGCCCGCCGCGGGCGCAGGCGAGCTCCACAAGCTGGCGGCAGGCCTCGCTGGGCGCGTGGGCAACGGTTATCTGCTCAATCTCGTCAGGCTGCACATGGCCGGTGAGGCCATCGGAACAGAGCACCCAGATGTCGCCCGGCTCGCTCTTGTCAACAAATACATCCGGATCCACGGTCTCCTGGTTGCCGATGGAGCGCGTGATGATGTTGCGCCACGGGTGGTTCTCCGCCTCTTCAGGCGGTATGCCGCCAAGCCTCACCTGCTCGGCTACCCACGAGTGATCCAGCGTGACCTGCCGGATCTCGCCGCCGCGCAGCAGGTAGGCACGGCTGTCACCCACCTGCGCCACGTAGACACGATCCTCCACGAGAGCCAGCGCCGTCAGGGTGGTTCCCATGCCTCCGCGGATGTTTCGGCTGCGCGCATACTCCAATACGCACTTGTTCGCCTCCTGGATGGCCTCCAGAAGGGCCACGGCCACATCCTCGGTGGCGCTGTCGTAGTAGGCGGTCAGCACCTGCTTCAGCGCCATCTCGCTGGCGATCTGGCCCGCCACGTGGCCGCCCATGCCATCCGCAACGGCATAGAAACTGCCGCGCGCCGCAAGGATGGCGGGCTCCTCGGGCTCGTAGAAATCAAACTTGTCCTCGTTGTTCTCCCGCGCTCTGCCGATATCCGTCCGTGCGGCGAACTTCACTACCGGCACCACGCGGGGAACCTTCTGCTCACGTTCCAGCCAACCGCGCACGAGGTCGCGGCGTTCTATCTTCGCCGTGATCTCGGGCTCTTCTTCCTGCTCCAGGACCGCCGAGGTCTCAGGCTCGCCCGTCATCCCTCTTCCACCCCGCTCAGGGTCTCGAACACGTAAGTGCCCTCTCCAATGGTGACTTCATCGCCGTCCAGCAGGAGCTGCTTCTGCCCGGGCTCCAGGCGCTCGCCGTTCACCACAGTGCCATTGGTGCTTCCGCTATCCACAAGACAGCATCCGGTGGCGTCGCACAGCAGCTCCGCGTGCCGCCCGGAGATGTAAGGATCCCCGGAGATTACCACGGTGTTGCCCGGCCGCCGGCCGATGGTGGTCGTGCCCACACGGATCAGGATGTCCTTGAGTCCGGCCGCGTTTGCCTTCAGCCGAGCGACGGCGGGCTCCTCCCCGTCGGAAGCCGGCGGCGGCGTGGAGATGCGCGAGGATGAGGAGGGCGCGGACGATGAACCCGTGGCGCCCGGTGCTTCAGGCC
>CAZGLN010000272.1:0-5157 GCA_964526545.1 uncultured Chthonomonadales bacterium | reverse complement strand
GGCCCGCACCGGCATGCAGCCGCGCTTGGCGGCGGTGCTGGTGGGGGACGACCCGGCCAGCCAGGTGTACGTGCGGAACAAGGAGCGCGGCTGCGCCAAGCACCAGTACCTGTGCAGCCAGGGCCCAGGCCGCGCCGGCTTCACCAATCAACCCGACCCTCCCTGGCCAACTGTCTTCAGCGCAAGAACGCCTCGGGCAGACCGGCATCCACGGGCAGCACCTGCCCTGTTGTTGCACCCAACCTGGTTGAGACGAGCAGGAACACCGCCTCGGCAACATCCGCGGGCCGCACCACGCGCTTTAGCAGTGTCCGCTCCGCATAGAATGCCGAAAGACGGGCACGCAACTCCTCTGTCTGCTCCGTCTCTTCGTGCGGTATTCCGTACTTTCTCAGGGAGCTAAGGACTCGCTCGCGGCCAAACTGCTGTGAGCCCTCTACGACGGTTGCGGGCGCCACGGCATTGATGCGCACCTTCGGAGCGAACTCCACGGCCATCTCGCGCACAAGGTGGTTCAGGGCCGCCTTCGCCGTATCATAGGCCCAGCTCCCTTTCTTCGCTACCACCGCATTGGCGCTGCTTAGCAGAACAATGCTGCCGGCACTGCCCTCCGCCTGCATGACTCTGTGCGCCTCATCGGCGAGGATCATCGAGGCCGTCAGATTGATCTCATAGGTCTTCCGCCACTCTTCGTCGGTGGTTCTTCCGTCCGGGCCCGGCGGGCAGAAAATAGCGGCCGCCGAGACGAGGATATCCACCCCGCCAAACGCATCCACTACCCGGCCGAGCATCTCGCGAACCGCCGCTCGGTCGGTAGCATCCACCTGCAGCGCCAACGCGGTCTCCTTGCCATGGCGCTCCCTCAATCCGGCCGCGCACTCATCGGCAAGTGCCGCGTTGAGATCGGCAACGGCAACATGGGCTCCCTCGCGCGCCAGCCGTTCGGCCACCGCGAACCCTATCCCCGGACTTGCTCCCACAACTACGGCCACGCGCCGAGCCAGCTCCTTCTCCGGCGGGAGCCGCTTGAGTTTGGCCTCCTCCAGCGCCCAGTACTCGATGTTGAAAGCCTCACTGGGAGGGAGCGCAACGTAGTTGCGGCAGATGAGCGCCGGGTCCAATCCCGGCTGCGGCGGCAGATCATCCATCGCGGTGGCGCCGGCCATCACGTGAATCGCGTTCGTGTAGAACTCGCCCGTTATCCGCGCTTCGGCCCGCGTGCGCCCGACGCTGAACATTCCTACCCCGGGCACAAGCACTACGGTGGGATTGGCCGAGCGCATCGCGGGGGAGTTGGGCGTTCGGTGGGCGTTGTAGTACGCTGCGTAGTCCTCCCGATAGCCCGCAACTCCCCGCTCCACGGAGGCCAGCAGATCCGGCAGACTTCCAGAGTCACTCTCCCACTCCACGAAGAGCGGCCGCACCTTTGTGCGCACGAAGTGGTCCGGACAACTCGTTCCCTGCCATGCCAGCTCACGGGCATGCCTGCTGCCAACGAACTGCAGCACATCCTCCGAGTCACAGTAGTGCACGAGCCCTGGTCCCAAGAGTCCCCGCAGTCTCGGCATGGCCTCACGGGCGAGCCGATGTCGGTCCTGCCGCGGCGTAACGGCGGTGCCGCCGAAGAGAGTGGAACCCTTCCGCTGGATCCTGGCCGTTACGAACTGACCAATGGCATCAATCACCTGAAGAGTCTTCAAATAGCACGCGCGCGAGGTATCGCCCCATGTAAAGAGCCCGTGGCTGCCAAGCACGATGCCATCGAGACCTGCATTCTCCTCGACGCAGCGCTCCAGCCAGAGCGCTAACTCAAAACCCGGCCGCCGCCATGGAAGCCAGGCGAGATGCACACCGCATTCCGCGCGAAGTGCCGCAAGCTGCGCGGGTCCATTGGCCGATGCCGCCAGCGCGATAGCCCAGTCGGGATGGAGATGGTCCACATGCCGAAACGGAAGAAAGCCATGCAGGGGGGTGTCTATGGAAGCTGCCCGTGGGTTTCCGCCGAATGTGCACTGCGGATAGAGCTCCGCCATTGCGTCCTCCTGCTCCGCACCCGCATAACGAGTTCGCAGAGCCAGCAGGCGATCGAGGTAGAGCGTGGCGAAACCATCGCGACCCATCGTGCCAAGGTCACCGCCGCTCCCCTTCACCCAGAGCACAATCACCTCCTCACCGGTGATTGGGTCGGTCATAGGGACCTTTGCAGAGGTGTTTCCCCCTCCGAAGTTCGTAAGGCGGAGATCGCTTCCAAGCAAGTTCGAGCGGTACTTGAGCTGGTCCGGCTCGTCGAGTGCGGCCGCGAAGGATTCGTCCCAGAGATCAGGCAGCAGGGCAAGTGCCATCAGCATCCACCGAGAGGAGTTAGAAGCAGCGACCGCCTATTGTAGCACCTGCGGGAACGGGCGGACCGGCCGATGCGTTGCCGATTAAGGCTGCAAACAGTAGCGCCCGGCGTGGGGTGATGGGTCCCTCACCGGGCGCTGCCTAGCGGATTCCGCACCGCCTCACGGCTTCTCGTCCTCCGCTCTACCAGGTATTTCGGTTCCGCTCCTCGCGGTCTGAAGGTTGATAGCGCGCCTTCCCGAGGCAAGTTTCAACATCAGCCAGAGCGTGCCGCCCCCGGCAGATAGGCAGCTGAGGAACAGCCCAATCCGATACGACGCCGGCTCATATGTAATGGCAACTCGATGCGAACCCGGAGGCACCGGCAGGGCGGTCAGCACATGGAAGGCCGGCATGAGCGTCGCCGGACGTCCATCCACGGAGGCCCGCCAACCAGGAAAGTAGGGTTCGGACAGCACGAGGATGGCGGGGGCCACGGTTTCCACCGTAAGCTCAATGCGATGGGGCCGCACGTGGGCGATGGATGCGGAGCCAGGCGACGATGTCGGAGTGGGTGCCGTTGCGGGTGCGCACTCCAAGATGGCCGTTTGTCGCGGGTCAAAACCGGGCTCTTCCAGCCTCTTCAGCACGGCCTCCGCCCCGTGGGCCACTTCGTACGCGGTCGCAAGCCAGGCTTGGCCAAACGCTCGCTGGTTCTCCCATATGGTCAGCTCGGCTTGCTCCCTCTGCCGAAACCGGCTCGGGGGCAGAGACTGGCGTGAGTCCGTGGTTACCAGGCGCACATTGAGAAGGTCCAACATCGGGTGGTTGGCGGAGGTCAGCCGGACCGTGTTCGGCTCGGGAAATCCAGAACCCGTTGGCGAGCCGCGCCGAGCCAGCCCCTCAGCCAGCGCGTGGTACCGCCGCGTATGCATCGAGTCCGCGCCCTGCACTTCACGGTAGCCGACGACGGCGTTATAGTTGGGAACGATGAAGCTCTTGATGCCGGTGCCGGGCGATTGCAGCGAGAGAGCGCGCGCAGGGTGAACAGACCTGAGAACCTCGCCTGTTCTTGTCGGCAGGCTCAGCAGATCCGGGTTCGTCAGAGGATTGAAACCCCAGAGCGCAACGACGGGATCCCCTGCGGCCGCGATCAGCAGCAATGCTCCGCCCAGCGCTGGTCGCCTGGCCAGGTACCAGATGGCCACCGCGGCGACAAGAAAGAACAAGAGCGCGTGCCTCACCCCAAGCAGGGTGTAGCTCCGCCACGGCTCTTCGAAGAACTGGATGTTCGCATCCGCGGCCAGGCGGCCGACGTAGGGCAAGCACACCGCGCAGGTTGCCCCAAGGAGGACTGCCAGCAGTCCGCCTGTGCGAACGGCCCGGGCCCGCTCCGACCCAAGCACCCGGTCCATACCAAACGCCGCGAGCGCGGCGATGCCGAATGCCAGCAGACAGACCGCGCGGCCCGTGGCGTGAAATTGGCGGTATCCCGGCGCGAGGTAGAAGAAGACGGCGCAGAGCGGCGTGCCGAGGGCTAGCAGCGCGCCTACGAGCGCGACAGAGGCGAATGCCGCGGATCCCGAGCGACGGCGCCAGTCTCGCGCTCGGATACCAAGTAACGCCAGAAGAAGGCCTACAACGCCAACATAGGCTGCATACTCCACGAACTCGAACTTGCCCCAATAGTTGGGGCCCGCTTCCAGGCCCTCGGGCGTAACGCGAACATAATCACGCGGATTGCCATAGAGGTTCGGCAATACCAGGGTCAGCAGATTGGCGGGCGGCAGGCGCAGCGCGACGGCGGCGGCGTAGCTCTCGTTGGCCGCGCGGTGATTCATCCTGCCCATCTCCAGTACCGGCAGCATCACGGCCATGGACAGCAAGGCTCCAAACCCAAGCGCCGCTGCCGCCATGCCAATACTTCCCGCCAAGCCTCTGGACGGTATCCGCCGCGGTATGGGCTCGGACGAGACAGATCCGGCAGAGGCATCTCGAGAACGGATCACCGCGTAGAGCGCAAAGACAAGCGCCACGTAGAACGCGAACTGCAGATGTCCCGCGAGCAGCGACAAGGCGATGGCCGCTCCAGAGCCCAGCACGGTCCACGCGCTGTTGCCCGACCGACGGTACATCTCCCACCCAACCAGCGCCCCTGGGAGCCAGCAGAGGGCGGCAGTGGGAGTCTGAAACTCCGTCCAGACGACCTGAACCGCGCAGAACATCCACAGGAGCGCCCCCACAAGAGAGGCCAGGTACGACCGGTGGTGCAGACGCAGCAACGTGTAGAGGAACAGCCCTGTGAGGAGAGTGTGGAGCGCGGTAACCCAGTTGATGCCCTGCCAGAGGGGGAGCAGGTAGAGCAGCAGATTGGGTGGGTAGAGCACTGCGCTCTGGCTGTTGGCCAGCAGAACATTGCCGCTCAGCTCCAGCGGGTTCCACAGCGGCACTTCGCCCGCCCGGATGCGTTCACGGGCATAGTGCCGCCAGGAGTAGTATTCGAAGATCGGTCCGAGCAGCTGATTCTGTGCCGGGCCCAACTCGATGCCTCGGTCCCGCGCCGCCACGGACCAGGGCCGCATGAGCGGCACGATATCGGCGGGCAGCAGCACCTTGCCGCCGAAGAGGGCGGGCCAATAGAAGCCGAGCGTGCAGAGAAGCAGCACAGCCACGCAGACCGCGTCGTGCTGCCAACGCGGCGATGGGCGCATCGCGGCGGGAAGCGGCTCAGCGCCGGAAGCATCCGGCTTGGCGTGGGAACGTCTTCGTGATGCCATGGTCAGGGACTGCGTACGAGGGCAGGACCCAGGGTGTCATAAAGCACTCAGGCCCCGG
>CAZGLN010000271.1:3710-5183 GCA_964526545.1 uncultured Chthonomonadales bacterium | reverse complement strand
CATCCAGCAAGCCGCCATCCGGACCGAACAACTGCACGTGCAGCGGCATGGTGCCCGCCGCGTGCGTGGAGCAGCTTAGACAGGGATCGTAGCAGCGAATACCCGCCTCTACCCGGTTGAGGAAGCCCTCGGGAATTGACGGTCCCTGGATGAAGTGCTTCGCAATCTGCGCCACCGTGCGGTTCATGGCCAGATTGTTGTGCCCGGTGGAGATGATCAGATTGACCTTCTGCAGAATGCCGTTCTGATCAACCCAGTAGTGGTGAATGAGCGTTCCCCGCGGCGCCTCGCTAATTCCCACTCCCTCGAGCTTATTGATGCCGGCGTCCGCACGCAGCCGGTCGCCGAGGATGTCCGGATCGTCCACCAACTCCTCGATCTGCTCCAGGCCCGCAACTATCTCCACGAGCCTGGCATAGTGGTACTGGAACGAGGATTTCGCGACGCCGTGGTTGCGATCGCGGAACTCGCGAAGCTCGCTATCGGCTTGAGGCGTTCCGATATGGTCGCAGAGGTTCAAGCGCGCGAGGGGACCAACCCGATAGATTCCCTCGGGATAACCCATGGGTCGGAAGTAGGGGAACTTAAGATACGACCACGGCTCAACGGCCTCCGCCACGTAGGACGCATAGTCCTCGTGCTCTATTTTGTCGGCGATGATGTTGCCGGCGCTGTCTCCAAAGCGGAGCAGGCCGCCGTAGTGCTCCCACTCGCCGTTCTCGCCCACCAGAGACATGAAGAGGGAAGGGAAGTTGCCGAACACCTGGGCTTCCGCTCCGTAGGTGTCCAGGGTCTTCTTGAAAATGCCCAGCGCGGCCTGTGCGGTCGCCTTGCTCTCCGGCAGCCGCTCGCGTATCCAGGCGCGTCCTTCCTCACTTAACGGACTGCGCACGCCGCCGGGCACCGCCCACGCGGGGTGGATAGACTTGGCGCCGAGCAGCCGGATGACGTGCTGGCCGAACTGGCGGAGCCTGATGCCGGCACGGGCCACATCCGGGTCCGCCGCGATCAGCCCGAAGACGTTCCGCTTGGCGGGATCCGAATCGAAGCCCAGGAGGAAGTCCGGCGCGCTGAGATGGAAGAAGCTGAGCGCATGCGACTGCACGATCTGCCCCAGGTTCATTAGCCGCCTGAGCTTCTCGGCCGCGGGCGATATCTCCACCGCCAGAATCTGGTCCCCGGCCTTTGCCGATGCCATGAGGTGGCTGATTGGGCAGATGCCGCAGATACGCGCCGTGATGCCCGCCATCTCCCAGAGCGGTCGGCCCTCGCAGAACTTCTCGAAGCCCCTGAACTCGACGACGTGAAACCGCGCGTCTTCCACTTGCCCGTTGTCATCGAGAAAGATGCTTATCTTGGCGTGTCCCTCTATCCGGGTCACGGGATCTATGACTATGGTTTGAGACATCTGAGAATCTGCTCCTCGTTGCGTGGAATCGCGCCTCTCTTACCCGGCAACCGCCAACATGCCTG
>CAZGLN010000271.1:2517-3687 GCA_964526545.1 uncultured Chthonomonadales bacterium | reverse complement strand
GAGGAGCGCCATCATGGCCTCCGCGATGACCTCCGGAGAAGGCGGGCAGCCCGGCAGGTAGACATCCACGGGCACGGCGCTGTGAACGGGCGTTACCGTACGCAGCAATCGTGGACACACACTATTATCCGTGATGTGCTGCCCGTGAAGGTCCGCAGCCTCCACGTAGATCTGCTGCAGGATGCTGTCCGGAGCACCCAGGGGATTGCGCATCGCCGGCACGTTGCCGGTCACCGCGCAATCGCCAAACGAGACCAGCACCTTGGTTCGCTCGCGCACCGTGTGAATCAGTTCGAGGTTGTCCTCGTTGCAGATTGCGCCCTCAACGAGGGTCACGTCAACGTTCTCCGGGAACTCCTTCACGTCGGCGATGGGGCTGTAGACAAGGTCAATCTTGTCGGCAATATCTATCAGGACCTCGTCAAGGTCCAGAAACGACATGTGGCAGCCGGAGCATCCGCCGAGCCAGACTGTCGCCACTCTTACCCTATCCATTGCTTCTTCTCCCTGGCGGTGACGATGAACTCGAGCCTGGTGCGATCGCGCTCCATCTCGGCAACCGTCGAACCCTTCTTGAACAGCGCGCCGGTGGGGCAGGCGGTTACGCACTTACCGCAGGAGGTGCAGCTCTTTGCCTCTCCCCAGGGCACGTTCATATCGGTAATCACCCTGGCGCCGTGGCCTCGTCCGGAGATGTCCCAAGTGTGCGCGCCCTCAATCTGATCACACACCCGCACGCATCGCGTGCAGAGGATGCACCGGTTATGGTCGAGACCGAACCGCTGATGCGTGATATCCACGGGCAGCTTCGGGAACTGGTAATCGTAGCGCACGTGGTCCATTCCGACCTTGCGTGCCAGGTCCTGCAGCTCGCAGTGCCCATTCGCCACGCAGACGGCGCACACATGGTTGCGCTCGGCGAAGAGCAGCTCCGTGATCATCTTGCGATATTCCCGCAGCCGCTCGCTGTTGGTAACCACCTCCATCTCTTCCTGAACGCGTGTAACGCAGGCGGGGGCCAGCTTCGGCGAGCCCACTATCTCCACGAGACAGAGCCTGCAGGCGCCGATGTCCTTCACCCCATTGAGATGGCACATGGTGGGGATATCTATGCCGGCATCCTTCGCGGCTTCCAGGATGGTCTGCTCCTCTTGCGCGGTAACCGGCTTA
>CAZGLN010000271.1:0-2428 GCA_964526545.1 uncultured Chthonomonadales bacterium | reverse complement strand
CGGCCGTTTGCGCAGCTTGGCCTCGTAATCCTTCCGGAAGTACTTCAAGGTGCTCAGAACCGGGTTCGGCGCGGATTGGCCAAGACCGCACAGGCTGGTTGTGCGCACGAGTTCGCAGAGCTTCTCCAGCTTCTCCAAGTCCTGCTCCGTGGCCACGCCGTCCGTAACCTTGGTCAGCAGGCCGTGAATCTGCACGGTGCCCGTGCGGCAGGGAACACACTTCCCGCACGACTCATCCACGCAGAACTCCATGAAGTAGCGGGCAACTTCGACCATGTCGTCCTTGTTGTCCATGACGATCATGCCGCCCGAACCCATGATGGAGCCGATCCTGGCAAGCGATTCGTAGTCCACGGGGATATTCATCTCGGACGCGGGAATGCACCCGCCGGAGGGACCGCCAGTCTGCACGGCTTTCACTTCGCCGCCCCCCGGCACTCCGCCGCCCATCTCATGCACGATCTCGCGCAACGGCGTGCCCATGGGCACCTCGATTAGGCCCGTGTTGGTGATCTTTCCGGCGAGAGCGAATACCTTCGTGCCCTTGCTCTTCTCCGTGCCGATGCTCGCGTACCACTCCGCACCCTTGCGTATGATGGTGGGGATATTCGCGAACGTCTCCACGTTGTTGATGAGTGTCGGGAATCCCCAGAGCCCACTTTCGGCGGGGAAGGGCGGCCGTGGGCGAGGAACGCCCCGCTTACCCTCGATCGAGGAGATGAGCGCCGTCTCCTCTCCGCAAACGAACGCGCCAGCGCCGATGCGGATATCAATGCGGAAGTCGAAGGGCGACTCGAAGATGTTTGTGCCCAACAGCCCCATGCGGCGCGCCTGCCGAATGGCCGTATTGAGGCGGCTGATGGCGAGGGGATACTCGCCGCGCACGTAGATGTAGCCCTGGTTGGCTCCCACGGCGTAAGCGGCGATCGCCATGCCCTCGAGCACGCGGTGCGGATCGCTCTCTAGGACGCTCCGATCCATGAACGCACCAGGATCGCCCTCGTCGGCGTTGCACACCACGAACTTGCGCTCCGCGTGAGTCTTGGCCACCGTGGCCCACTTCAGCCCGGTGGGGTAGCCGGCGCCGCCGCGGCCGCGCAGACCGCTTCGGAGGACCTCCTCCACAACGTCCGCGGGCGACCGATCGTGCAGCACGGTGCCGAGAGCCAGGTAGCCATCCGCGGCGATGTAGTCCTCAATCCGCTCGGGATCTATCTTGCCGCTGTTCTCAAGCACAATCTGCACCTGCTTGGTGAAGAAGGGTGCTGTTGGATCGCCCTTCTCGGCCAGCGGCTTCGCGCCATCGAGAGCCTCCACGATGGAGGCGGCGTTCTCCGGAGTTACATCCTGGTAAAGAGTGCCCTCCGGCTCCACCTGCACAAGGGGTCCGCGCGAGCAGAGGCCCATGCAGCCCACGCCCTTCACGTGGATCTTCTCCGCGGCTCCGTTGCGGCTGGCGGCCTCGTCCAAAGCATTCTTCACCGCCTGCGCATTCGAAGAGAGGCAGCCCGCCGCCGTGCAGCAGCGAATCTCGATCGGCTTGCGGGATGCGCGCTCCTTGGCGGCTATCTCTTGCAGTTCTGCCAGGTCCATGCTACATCCACCCTTTCACGCGCTCTACCACATCGGCGGCCGACTGCTTCCCAAGCACCTCGCCATCCATCACAACGGCGGGGGCGATGCCGCAAGCCCCGAGGCAGCGTGCGGTCAGCAGCGACACTTTGCCGTCCGGCGTGGTCTCACCAGCCCGGATTCCGGTCAGTTTCTCAACACCCGCCACCACCTCCGCGGCGCCCTTGACGTAGCACGCGGTACCCATACAGACAACGCACGTGTGCTGGCCTTTGGGCTTGAGCGAGAAGAAGTGGTAGAACGTGGCAACGCCGTAGACCCGGCTGGGAGGCAGCTTCAGGCTGTGCGCGATGTGCAGGAGCAGGTCCTCCTCGAGGTATCCAAACAGCTCCTGTGCCGTATGCAAGACCTCGATGAGCGCATCGGGCTGATGCTGATGGCGCTTCATCGTGGCCTCAAGGATTTTGAAGCGATTGTCACCGCTGGGATGCGCGCCCGCCTTTCTGGCCGGTGCCTCCCTCTCGGTAACGCCAGTGCTCATCTGTCTCTCCTTGGTTTCCATCTCCGCTAATCACTTAGCATCGAGTAGAAACACGAACGGCGCTCATCCCCTCGGGACGAACGCCGCTTGATGTTCAGTGGTGCCGCAGTGTCGCGGTAGGGGGACGCGCGGGCGCTCGTGTCGCCGCTCAAGACACCGCAAGAGGCGCCCCGGGCGACGCAGACCATTTACTAGACCTTTCCCCGAAGATGCCATAGCGAGCCTCTGTCCCTCCACATTCTAGTATGGCACGTTCGTGAGCCAAAAACCCCGCTCCCTCGCTTAGAGATTGCGTGATTTTTCACAGATGACAAG
>CAZGLN010000270.1:0-5210 GCA_964526545.1 uncultured Chthonomonadales bacterium | reverse complement strand
GGGGGGACGCTTGGCATACAAGACACGACAAGGCTTGAGCCCTCACATGCACTCCCCACGAATCTGGTAATGTGATGGACGACGTATGTGAATGCCCTGCCATTTCCTGACCCCGTGCCGAGACCCATAATGGACGAAACCCCAAGAGCGCCTCGCTTTGAGACGGTGCCGCGCAGGCTCTGCTTCAGCACGCTCCCGGACGGCCAGCGGGAGTTTGCGTGCTTTGTACGCTTTTCCGGTCAGGAGACTACGCCAACACGTGTTACTGAAGTAGACTGGACCATCACGGCGACCTCCTCCGAAACGTCCAGCCTCACTGGAAGGCGATCACTGACAGACGAGGAGCAATCCGCGAATCGGTTTCTGGTCTCGGCCGTCCTGCCCGCCTCCTGGGGCGACAGCCGCCTGAGCGTGGAAATGCAAACCGATCAGCAGGTTTTCACAGAGCATTGGACCATCACGCACTACGCACAGAACAGCCGCTTTGACCTACCCCTCGCCGGCCAGATTCTGGTCCTTGTCGGCCACCGGATTGGAGAGACTCACCGCTCTGCCTGGCAACTGCCGGCGCAGCAGTTCGCCTGGGATTTTCTGCCCCTCGATTCGAATGGCCTTCGCTTGCTGAATACCCGCCTTTCTGATTCGCTCACTGCGCGAGACTTCGTCGGCTTCGGTCAGGCGGTGTTGGCGCCGGCAGCCGGCCGTGTTGCGCGGGTGGTTGACGGCTGTCCTGATCTGGAAGGCGTTGGCGCATACCCCACCGACATGCGCTACTACCTCGAGGACCTGAGGCGCGCGGCAGGCAATTACCTCGTCATTGACCATGGAGACGCTGTCTATTCGTGTCTGGCTCATCTGCGCCAGGGCTCGATAAACGTCCAGGAAGGGCAGCTGGTGCAAGCCGGCCAGGTGATTTGCGCCCTGGGCAACTCTGGTTTCAGCTCTGGACCGCATCTGCATCTGCACTTCATGGATGGCCCCGATCTGCTCGAGGCATCGCCGCTGCCCATTGCGCTGCAAGTTGAAGGACAAGCATTGGTCCCGCAAGCCGGCGATATCATCACCAGCTAGCGCCCGACGGAAGAGCCGCGCGACACACGCCATGGATTGAGCCACTTGTGTAGTGAACGCGCCGGGAAGCGTAATCGTCAGGTGGTGAACCCGTAACGCACCCGCCGGGAGACTGCCTGGTTCTCGCCTCCTGAGGGAAATGGTCTACCAGTCTCGGGTGGTCGCGGAGCCATACAGACGCGGGGCAGAACGGCCCGGTTCGATCCGCCAGGAGACTCGCGCGTCCGTCTCAGGCCTCCTCATGGCTTATCCGCCGCGTGCGAGTCGGAGCGATATTGCACGGATTGGGGCGCGGCGAAGGGCCTCACCCTCTCACGAATGGAGAACTCGTCTCGATGGAGGACGGTAGGCGCTCGCCGGGAGGAGTTCTGTGTCCCAAGAGGCCGTGAGGGTCCCGCGAGGTGGCCATTCACAAGTGGGTTGAGCCTTGCGCGGAACCCTCTTTCGGTGATACTGCCTTACACTGGCTCATGACGGCCGCCAGCCCTCGTCTCCTGCCGTGCCGGCTGCGGCCGCGCTGAGCAGCCTCAGTAATCGAGCGTCAGGATGCGCCCTCGCGTGAAACTGAAGAATCGGTCGCCATCAGCCACGCGCACACCGGGCATCAGGTCCGCCGCCGTCTTGCCCGCCGCCTTCAGGCATCCGGGACAAGCCATCACGGTAATCCCCTTCGCGCGCAGGTTCGCAAGCTGCTTCTTCGAACTCGGGAAGTGCGCGAAGGTGATGTCCTCGGCATCTTTCAACACCACCTCGATGCCCTTGATGTCGCAGTAGACCAGCACATCCCGCTTCTGCGCCATCATCGCGGCCATGTTGAGGGCCATCAGCACCCGGTGCGGTTCGTCGGGCCCATTGGATAGGTGAATAAACACGCCATCGCGCACCTGCGGGCCTCGGGCCATTACGCCCGCCGCCAACAGACCGAGGCAGCAGACAACCAACAGAAACAGAAGAGCGCGTCGCGCTAGCATGGTAGTTCTCCCAGGGAAGGCATCCCTGCACCATGCGTTCGCGCACGCCGCGCGGATTCCTTGCGGGAAGCTTACGGCGTTCCGTGGGCGGTTAGCCGCGCAATGGCAGAGCAACGGCTGGCCGTGCGGGACCGGGCTGGCTGCCGCCCCGCCCTGTGTTCTCGGCGCGAGGAAGGCCGGGGCCTTGCCCTCGTCCGGGCCGAGTGCACGCGGGTGCCGCCAGAACTGTCGGCGCCGCGCCGCCCGACGGGGGAATCAGTAGGCGACCTGCTCCCAGCGCTTGGACTGCATGGAGCGATAAGCCGCGTCCAGAATGCAGTTCACGATGTAGCCATCCTCGAAGGTCTCACGCGGCATGGTGCCGGTGCGCACGCACTCGATGAAGTGCCGCATCTCCTCGCGATACCCGTAGATCCATGCCTCATCCACCGGTGGGAACAGCCAGCCCGTCTCGCTCTCGGCCTTCTCCACCACGTAGCCCGCGCCCGGCCTCGAGAAGACCTTGATCGGCGTCTCACGGCACACATCCGTGAAGATCACCCCTTCCGTGCCGTAGACCTCGTTGCGCAGGTCCAGCCCGCCTCGGGCCGTCCAGCTAAGCTCGGCCTGGCCCAGTTCGCCGCCCTCGAAGCGCATGAGGAGCACCGCATTGTCCTCGGCGGAGGTGCGCTCCTTGTGGTAGAGCGTGTCGCCCCAGGCCAGCACCTCCACTACCGGGTTCTCCTTGCCGATGAAGTAGCGCGCGGCTTCGATGGTATGGCAGCCCATGTCCAGCAGGGCCCCGCCGCCGGAGAGCGCGGGATCCCAGAACCAGGCTTCGTGGGGACCCGAATGCGCCTCGCGCGAGCGCACCGTGAGCACGCGGCCGATGCCGCCGGACTCGATGTACTCTCGCGCCTTCATCACGGCCGGGCTGAAGACCTCGGTCTCCGCATAGCCATGCAGCACACCGGCGGCCTTCACGGCCTCCAGCATGGCGCGGGCCTCGCTGGCGCTCCGCGCCAGCGGCTTGGTGCACACCAGGTGCTTGCCGGCGCGGGCGCACGCAATGGCGAGATCGTGATGCGTATAGTTGGGCGTGCCCAGCACCACGAGGTCAATGTCGGAGCGGTGTACTATCGCGTTGACATCTGTCGTATATTCCGGTATGGACCACTTCTCCGCGAATGCGCGGCAGCGCTCCTCCGTAGGCGAGGCCACCACGGGAATCTCCCAACCGGCCACGTCGCGAAGGCCCAGCATGTAGAAATTCGAGACAAAACCGCTCCCAATGAGACCGATGCGCACGGTCACGGCCGTTCCTCCAATCGAGATTCCCGCTCTCCTGCCGCGTGCTGTCGGAAAAGGCGGGCCAGATCCTCTACACGCACGGCAAGATAGTGTGACGGAAGTCTACTTATCAGGTCACGTATCCACGAAGGCTTGTAGTACCAGCTTATGGCCATCGCGCTGAAGAACGCGGGGCGCGATCGCGGCGTATTCTCCTGTATTTCTCGGGCCAGCCATGCATTGGCCTGCTCGCGGTCTACGGAGAGGACCTCCGCGGAGGTGCTCCACACCTGGTAGCGCGTGAGGGTGTGGAACACGGGCACGTCGCGCAGCATGTACGCCGCGCGGTCCGGCTCCACCTTCTCGTGCCGCCCCAAATCCATCAACACAAACCGAACACCCGCCTGCCGAGCGATGCGTTCCAGCAGACCGTTGCTCGGCGGCGTTGCATCGGACCATCCGCCGTTGTAGAGCGAGACTCCTTCAAGGCCCAGCCGACGGCAGTAGCGCCCGGTGAGCACCGCGTAGTCGCGGAGTATGCGCTCGCGATCCGCCCCGCGGAATCGCTCGGCGTAGACTTGTGTGTTCATATAGCCCAGGCCGGAGACCGCCGCGAAGAAGCGATCGTTGGCGGTGGCATGTGCGAAGTACCACTCCAGAACAGCGGGCAGCGCGTCCGCCAGCGTTACGTTCATGCACCAGCCTATCGGCACGCGGCCCCGCTCGGGATCGGCCCATATGGTGCGCTGATGCAGCTGCCAGTACCAGAGGGAATCGCCGCTGTCCAGGATGTTGAGCGCGAGGTACACGGCATCCGCCCTCGCAAGCGTCGGGCCGGGCCCCGCGATTGGTTTCTGGCGGAGCCGCGCGGTGGCCGGACGCACGGCGGAGTGCACGCTGAGGTTAGAGCAGAACTCCGTGCCCGCCACGAACTTGCCGTATTCGCTCAGCCGCCGCACGCCCTGGTACTCGCTCAGCCCGCGGTCATCTCCGTGCGCGGGCCAGCCCATCACGGGGATGTTGGCGGGTGTGGCGGCCAGCAGCTCGTCTAGAAACTCGTCTTCGGCCTCAGGGTCCGCGCCGGGCTCGTTGTCGCCGTGGGAGGAGACCCAGAAACTGAAGATGTTATGCTGCACCATGTAGTCGCGGGCGCCCTGGTAGCCCGAGAGCGGATAGTGCCATGCCAGCACGTGGTGGTTCATACGGCCCCAGTATCTGTCGCGGATGTGCCGATAGACCTCCACGTTGCGCCGCCACCTGCCCCGCAGGTCCGCCACCACAGGCAGCCCCAGCCGTGACGCCAGCTCGTGAGTCGCGGGCAGCCCCCGCAGCAGGCCGGCCAGCATGAAGGCGCCGTTTACCGTGCCAGGCAGCGCGGGGTCCACCACGATCACGCCGCGAACCTCGCTCCGAAACATGGCGAGCAGCGCGCGCAGACCAGCCACCCGCCGTTCCGGGCCCGTGTATCCCCTCTGCTGCAGCCACCGCAGCCACTTCTCATCCATTCCGGGAGGGTTGGTGGGGTTGAGCACGTATAGCCGCGCCCCGCGCCGGTTGACCAGGCCCTGGAGGGCGGCAATCGCCATCCGTTCCTCCTTCGGAAGGCTCTGGCAATCCACTACGAGAAGCCTCCGCGCCAATCCAGCCGGCGTAACGGGGAAAATCGTAGGGTGCGGCCGCTCCTCGCGCGCCTCGGGCAGGTTGGCGAATTGCCGCGCCGCACGCTCCAGGCCGAAATCGTCCACCCACAGCGCATCGGTTACATCGTCGCTCGCGATGCGCAGCGTGATGCTGGAACAGGCGGCGGGGGTGGTGAATCGCAGGCTCACTCTGCGCCAGGCAAAATCGCCCTGAGGCAGAGGCACCCGCGCCTCTCCCGCGGTGGGAAAGACGGCGTCC
>CAZGLN010000269.1:0-5223 GCA_964526545.1 uncultured Chthonomonadales bacterium | reverse complement strand
ATCGCCGGCTGCCGCATGGGGATGTCTCGGCTCGGCTCCGCTTCTACTGGCAGCACCTGCCGCACTTCCTGGTTCGGCAGTACTGCCGAACCTACGTTTGGTTCCGCAAGCTGCAGCAGCGGACAGCGAGCGCCGTGCCCTCCGGCACTTCAGCCGAAGCCGTCTCCGCATCGTAATGGCAGTGTTGCCGCGGCCGGCGCCAGCGTCCATCCGTTGGCGCCGGCTGGTGTTTGTGCGGCCCGGACCGTTGGCTTGGCCGCATCGCGTCCGTTGGGGCATCCAATAGGCAGGTAGACACGTATCGTGAGCGACGAGATAAGCAGAGAGGGCGGAGTGGTCGTTATCGGCAGCGGCCCGGCGGGAGCCATGGCTGCGCACGAACTGGTGCGGCTCGGCTGCCCAGTCACGCTGCTCGAGTCCGGCACGGAGCCGCCGCGCGGCGTGCTGCTAAGGGCCATGGGCCGCAACCTCTTCCGACGCGTACCGCCGATGCAGGATGTTTCGCTCGCCAATGTCTCGGGCGATCCCCGGACGGAGTGGCACGTACACCTGCAGCCGGGAGGCCTGACGAACCAGTGGACCGGCGCGGTGCCCCGCTTTGCGCCGGAGGACTTTACGGAAGGCGCTCGCCTTCATCCCAGGTACCAATGGCCGGTTACCTACGACGACCTGTCGCCCTACTACGAGCGCGCCGAGCGGCTTATGCATGTAACCGCGGGACGGTCGGAAGTCCCTCTGCTTCCTCTTGGCCATGCCGACTGGAGAATAGACCTGCCCGCTGATTGGCTGAAGGTGGCCGAGGTAGCCAAGCGAGTATTTGGGCAGGGATTGGCGCCGATGCCATTGGCGGATGGCCCGCCGTGGCTCATGGTCCGGCGCGGTACTGCCTTCAACAGCTTCTCCACCATCGTGCGTCCTCTGCTGAGCCGGCCGAACTTCCGGTTGGTGCAGGGAGCGCATGCCTTGCGGATTGAGCTTGCGCAGGGCAGCCCGCGCGCGGAATCTGTGATCTACTTCGATCGGGCAAAGCGCGTCGAGCGCCGCGTGAGGGCGGATGCCGTGGTGGTGGCGTGTGGTCCGCTCAACTCCACGCGACTGCTGTTCCAGTCCGCGTGCGCACGTTTTCCCGAGGGACTGGGCAACTCGCGCGGTCTCCTCGGCAGGTTTCTGCACGACCATCCGCGGGAGTGGTGGGTGATGGACCTAAAGCGTCCGCTCTCGTTGCTGGCGCCATCCGGCTACCTCACGCGCCTGCCGCATGCGCGCTCGGAACCGCTGGTGGCCACCTCGTGGACCATCGGGGTAGTAAGCACATTCGACCGGGTGCGCAGCCGCTTTGGTGCCAAGGGCAGCGCGGTCGGAGTGCAGGTGTTCGGCACCATGATTCCCGAAGAGCGGTACTATGTGCGGCCGGCGGAGAGCGGATATGACGAGCTGGGACAGCCTCTGCTCGACATCCACATCCGGTTCGAGGAGTATGCACTGGAGAACATGGTGAGGGCGCGCAGCCACTTCGTCGCTCTTCTCGAGGAAGCCGGCTATAGCGGGTCCCTGCGCGACGTGGTGCCCCAGCTCCACCCCGGAACCTCGGTACACTATGGTGGTACGGCGCGCATGCATGCATCCCCTGAATATGGTGTTACCGATGCCTGGAACCGGCTCTATGATGCCGCCAATGTGGTTGTGTGCGATGCCAGCTGCTTCACCACCGGCTGCGAAAAGAATCCGACGCTTACCGCGATGGCCTTGGCCAGCCGCGCGGCGGAGCGGCTGATGTATGACCTGAAGGCAGGGTAAGCGAGTGCAATATCGAGCGCTTGGCAAGACGGGATTGACTGTATCCGAGATTGGCTTCGGTGGTTCACGCATTGGCGGGGTCTTCGCGGATACAGGCGGGTCGCAGGCTGTCAAACGGCTGCTGCATGCCGCGCTCGATGCCGGCATCAACTTCTTCGACACGGCCGATATGTACGCACAGGGCGAGAGCGAGTCGCTGATGGGAGCGGCCTTCGCGGATCGGCGCGACAGGGTCATCCTTGCGACCAAGGGAGGGTACCGGCTGCCTGCGCAGGCCCGCGCCGCCGGCAAGGCCAAACCACTGCTGCGCCCCCTCGTGCGGCTGCTGAAGCTGAAGCGCAAACAGGCGGCCCCGAAGGTGGTGAAGGGGACGCTGACCCAGAGCTTCAACCCCGCAGTGCTGATGCAGGCCCTGGAGGGCAGCCTAAGAAGGCTGCGCACGGACGTTGTGGACGTATACCAGCTGCACAGCCCTCCGGGACCTGTCCTCGAGTCCGGCGAATTCGTGGAGACCCTGGAGAAAATGCGGCAGGCAGGCAAGGTGCGGCACTACGGGGTGGCGTGCGACACGGTGGACCAGGCGCGCATCTGCCTGAGGTATCCGGAGGTCTCCACCTTGCAGTTTCCCTTTGGGCTGCTGGACCTGGAGGCGCTGGATGGATTCCTGGCGGAGGCATCCGCGAGAAACGTGGGCCTCATCGCGCGCGGCTGCTTCGGTGGAGGTCTGCTGAAGTCGGGCATTCCGGAAGAGGAATTGAAGAAGCTGAACGTCAAGTGGCCGCGCGTGCTCGCCATTCGCCAGACAGCGGCCGAAATGGGCCGCCCCGTGCTGGACGTGGCGCTGCACTTCGTGCTGGCGCGACAGGAAGTGAGCACGACCCTCCTGGGCATGCGTACCGCCGACCACCTGGCCAGTAATCTGGAGCTCTACGCGGCGCCGGCCCTGAAAGCCGATCAAGTGGCCGCATTGGCAGCGGCTTCTCGGGTGAGTGCGTAGGCTGTAGGCAAGCTTGCGGGCGATATGGAACGATAGGTTGGGCGCATCGTCCGGAGATGCGCGAGGAGGCATTAATCATCATGGCTATCGAGAAGCTCCTGGACACATATCGCAAGCTTCGCGACAACGATGCGTTCTCGGTGCTCCTGCACCCGGCCGTGGTGCGCAACTACCGGCTGTACGAAAAGGAGCTCGCCGAGAAGCCCATCGTCATGAAGAGCCGGCCTCCGTTCATCGAGATTGAGCTCACCAATCGGTGCAACCTTGCCTGCATTCAGTGCTTCCGTTCGCTCGGCCTCAAGCCCTACAAGCTGGGCGACATGAACCCGGAAGACTACCACCGGATACTTGAACAGTTTCCTCACGTCCTGAACGTCTCGCTGAATGGCTTCGGCGAGCCCATGATGTATCCACAGTTCTTTGAGATTGTTGCGCACACGCGCAAGGAGCGGCCGTGGGCCAAGATTGGCATCTACAGCAATGGGCAGCTCATAGACGAGGAGAAGGCGCACCGGCTGATGGATTGCGGCCTCACGGAGCTCAACATCAGCATTGATGCGGCACGTCCGGAGACGTACCGGCGCGTGCGGCGCGGCGGACGGCTCGAAAAACTGCACGAGAACATCCGCAGGCTGGTGCGGGTGAAGCGCGAATCCGGCGCGAAGTTTCCCATGCTGGGAGTCAACTTCGTGATGGTTAACGAGAACGAGGGCGAGTTGGTGCCCTTTGTGGAGCAGGTGGCCGATTTCGGCGTGGACTTCCTTAACTGCGTGTCGTGGGCTGCCTACGACTGGGGATTCAAGAACCGGCGGTCGCGCGAAAGCTACCTGCGTGAGCTGGAGGCAGCACGAGCCCGCATGGAGCAGCTGCAGGTGCGCTGCAAGTCTTTCCCGGAAATCAGCACCAGCTGGACGGAGGAGGAGACGCCGTTCCAGTGTGATTTCTACTGGGGCAACAACTTCCGTGTAACCTACGATGGGCACGTAACGCTCGGCTGCTGCACACCGTTCAAGGAGACGTACACCTACGGCAGCCTGCTGAAGGAGGGCTTCGACGCGGTTTGGAACGGCCCCAAAATCCAGCGCAATCGCGAGATGGCGCGGCAGGGGATTGTGCCCAATCGCGTGTGCGCTTCGTGCGAGATCTTCTGCAAAAGCTTCTTCGACTCGCTGGACCGCGCAGCGGCCTCCGAGGCGAGTGCCGCCTAGCGGCTCTGACAGGCAGGGCATAACGATGGCCGTGAAGGAACTGGTGGGCGACATCCGATGGAAGTACCGCAAGCTGAAGGAGAACAACGCCTTCGGCGTGCTGCTGCATCCCTCCGTGATTGCCAACTATCGGCGCTACGAGAGGGAGCAGCGCGAGAAGCCCATCGTGATGCGCAGCCAGCCATACGGCATCGAGATCGAGATGACCAACCGGTGCAATCTGGCCTGCATTCAGTGCTTTCGGTCGCTCGGGCTCAAGCCGTACAAACTGGGCGACATGGACCCGGAGAACTACCAGCGTATTCTGAGCCAGTTTCCCTATGTGCTTAATATCGCGCTGAACGGCTTCGGCGAGCCGCTGATGTATGCGCCCTTCTTCGACATCGTCGCTGTCACGCGCAAGATGCGGCCATGGGCGAAGATCGGCATCTACACCAACGGCCAGCTTCTGGACGAGGCCAAGGCGGAGAGAGCCGTGAGTTCCGGGCTTACGGAGCTTAACGTGAGTGTGGATGCCGCCCGGCCGGCCACCTACAGACGGGTGCGGCGGGGCGGGCGCTTGGAGCCGCTGCATGCCAATATCCGCCGGCTCTTGGCGACCCGGGAGAGGGCGCGCTCACGCTTTCCACGCGTTGGCCTCAACTTCGTGATGGTTAACGACAACGAGG
Organism: uncultured Chthonomonadales bacterium; assembly: GCA_964526545.1. Lineage (GTDB taxonomy): Bacteria > Armatimonadota > Chthonomonadetes > Chthonomonadales > CAJBBX01 > CAZGLN01. The sequence continues at coordinate 553 of CAZGLN010000269.1, read as the reverse complement.
GCGAACTGCCGGAATTCGTAGAGCAGGCCGTTGATCTCGGGGTGGACTATATCAACTGCATCTCGTGGGCAGCGTACGATTGGGGCTTTCGCAATCAGCGGAGTGCCGACTCGTATCTTCGGGAACTGGAGGCGGCCCAGGCGCGCATGCAGTCCCTGGGCATCACTTGCCGATCCATGCCCGAGATCAGCACGGAGTGGACGAAGGAGGAGCATCCCTTCGCGTGCAACTTCTTCTGGGGCTATTCGTTTCGAGTTACCTTCGATGGAAGCGTGACGCTGGGCTGCTGCACGCCGTTTCGCGAGACGTACACCTACGGCAACCTCCTGGAGAAGGATTTCTGGGAGATCTGGAACGGTCCAAAGATCCGCAAGAATCGGGAGATGGCAAAGCAAGGAATAGTGCCCAACCGAGTGTGCGCCTCCTGTGACATGTTCTGTAAGAGCTTTTTCAGCTCGCTTCACTCAGCGCCGGAAGTTGTTGCGGCGAAGTAAGACGAGGTCGGGACTAGCCGCCGCTGCCGATGTATGGCATACTGCTCGGGCAGGGCGGG
>CAZGLN010000268.1:0-5257 GCA_964526545.1 uncultured Chthonomonadales bacterium | reverse complement strand
GACCGAGCAGAGAGAGACGCTCAAAACCTAATTACACACTCCAGTTGACACGACCATCGCACAAAATCCCCCTTGACACCCGTGGAAGGCTCTGATAGACTGAAGCTAACCTAATCGTGTAGGTCATGTAGGTCATCCCATCGTCCGCTGCAGGCTGCTTCTTTCGTCTCTGGGTGATTAAACGATTAGGTTAGGAATCCATGGGCAAAAACGGTCCTACCCTCGAGGATGTGGCGAGGCGCGCGGGAGTGAACCGCGTTACGGTCTCGGTGGTGCTTAACAACGCCCGGGCGAATACACGCGTTTCGGAGGCCACGCGCCAGCGCATCTTGCAGGTGGCCGAGGAGCTCCACTATCGGCCGCACGCCATCGCGCGGTCCCTCCGAAGGCAGCGCACGGATATCATCGGCTTCTACTACGGCGATAACTACGTGGATGCCGACAGCCCCTTCGTGGCGAGCATTCTTGCAGGTCTGCAGCGAGGCTGCGAGCGCGGCGGCAAGGACTTCCTCCTCCACAATCGCCGCCCCGAAGTGAGCGCGGCGAACCTCTGCGCCGAGCTTGCCAGTGGGAAGATGGACGGCCTGGTGCTCTGGGTTCGCGAGAGAGACCCCATCATCCAATTGCTCGCCGGATCGCGCCTGCCGGTGATTGCCATTGTGGACCCCGTGAGCGCGCTGCCCTTTGTGGGCGTGGATGACGTGATGGGGGGCATTCTGCAGGCCAGGCACCTCCATGAGCGCGGAAGACGGCGCGCGCTCTATGTGGATCGCGATGTGGAGGACCTCACCTCCGTGGTCCGCCGGCGAGATGCCTTCGTGCGGGAGGCGCAGCGGCTGGGGATTGCCGTGGAGATATGCCCGGGCACCGGCGAGGCAGACCGCCATACGCCCGCTCTTGTGGAGGCGCTCGCAAGGCCCCCGCACGCTGCCTTTGATGCCGCGGTGTGCTGGCAGGACTTCATCGCGCATGCCCTCCTCGACGCGCTGGAACAGCGAGGGCGGCGGGTGCCGGAGGATGTCTCCGTGCTCGGTTTCGATGGAATTCTCTCGCGCTATCCCCACATGCGGCGCGTTACCACCATCCTTGCGCCATGGCGTCGGGTGGCGCAGACGGCAGTCAGCCAGCTTCTCGAAATCATCGAGGGAAAGGAGGTACCGCAGGAGACACTGCTCCCCGTTGAGCTCGTCATGGGTGAGACCTCTTGAGACGCGGTCTCGAGGTCCGTTTGTGTGCGTTTCGATTCGGTAAGTCCGTAGGCGAAAGGAGCCAATGATGCATCGCACGGGCAAGAATCAGGCATTCACCCTCATCGAACTGCTAGTTGTTATCGCAATAATCGCCATTCTCGCGGCGATTCTCTTCCCTGTCTTCGCACGGGCGCGCGAGCAGGCTCGCCAGGCGACCGGTCTGAGCAACCTGAAGCAGCAGGCGCTCGGCATGCTGATGTATGTGCAGGACTACGACGAGACCTTCTGCCCGACCCTCGGCTGGGGCGACGCCACCATCGGCCTCATCCAGTGGCAGACTGCCATCACTCCCTACATCAAGAACGGGAAGGTGAAGACGGAGACTTCCAACCAGAACGATCCCTACTTCACGGGTGAGGACGATGGATCCGTCTTCGTCTCGCCGGCGTGGCGCAAGCCGGCGCCCATGGTGGATGCTTCCGGCACACGGCTGACGGATATCTGCCCCTCGTGTTACACGAATGCCAAGGTGGCGCGCTACTCCTACGCAATGAATCAGCGGATTGCGGCCATCTTCTGGCTGGTGGATCCCAATACAGGCGCTCCGGCCGGCTGGTGCAACTTTGGGGCGCTGGCCTGCACGGAGGGCTCGCGCAATGCTACCCTCGCGGAGATTGCCATGCCCGCCAACATGGTAATGCTCTCCGAGTCCTTCGATGCCCCGATGAACGGCATGGCCACCTGGGGCGCGGATATGGCCTGGCTGCAGGCGCAGGATCGCTTCAATGGCAACACCGTGGTCGCGCTGGTGGATGGCCACGTGAAGACTCAGAAGGGCGCGGCAAGCTGCTATACGCTGGTGCAGGCCACTCCGATGGCCGAGTGCCAGGGGTGGTGGTGGAACAATCTGCCCGATCCGGCCGGCAGCCCCATCGCCTCGTGCGCCAAGAACCGGCCGACCGCTGGAATCTTCTTCGGGCCGCGGCAGGGCCGCTAGCCGCAGGCGCAACCACACGGCGGGCGCCCGGCGGGCGCCCGCCGCGGAGGGCTGGTGAATGTTACGTTCCGCAGCATTGGGTGCCTGCGCGGGTGTGTGTCTGCTGATGCTCCTCGCTGGATGCCAGCGCAAAGTGGAGCCCGAGCTGGAGCCGGGGATGACACGCGTGCAGAACTTCGTGGCCCAGCCGCCCGGCCAGGCAGGCGCGCCGCCGCAGGACATCGTACAGCGCAATGCGCCTCGCGCCGCCGTATCGGATCCGAAGGTCCAGCAGTATCAGGACTATGCCATGCAGCAGGCACAGGAAGCCATGCGCCGGCGCACTGGACGCTAGCCGCATCTCCCGCACAGGATGAGGCCGGGCCTCCCGCAATAGGGGCCCGGCCTTCGCCGCTGCTCTCGCCTACTGCGCTCCCTCCATTCGCTCCGTGGTCCGCGCATGCATTTGCGCCCGTGCATCCTCCGCATCAACGAGTCGCAGTCTCGCGGTCCCACTCCAAGGTCTCCAAACGCTAAGGAAGCGGCTGTTCCCCGTGGCATCTTGCTTCGGGGCTTACAATGTGCTTCTCCATTGCCTCTTGCAGCGCCATACCGAAGAGGAAGTGCGCAATGCCCGCTTCCACAGAACTTAGCATCCTGCGGAAGACTCCGCGAAGGTCCTCGGGCCGCTGAAAATAGGCCTCCGTGCCGGCGGAGACTTGGCCATGCAACAACATCAGCTTCACCGCCTTGACCACGCAGTTCGTATCGTTCATTGCCAGGAGCACACGCGCTCTCTCCCTATCATCGTCCACAGTCCATATACCTGGAGCAGCCAGCATGAGGAACTGCGGATCACGCGCATCAATGTGAATCCGGTAGTGAAGGTCTCCCCGAGTAAATACCACGTGACCGCCCTTGTCGAGGTCCGCGCGGTAACCCTCACTCGACAGGAATTCCAGATAGAACTTCTGGAGCTCAGCCGACTTCTTGGACCGTTCGCCCTTGCGTTTCCCCATGGCTCTTCATCCTGACGGCCAGAGACCTGGCCCCCATCTCCCAAATGTGCATAGTGCTCAGCCGCTGCGCCACTCCGTGTTGGACACGCGCTTGACGCCACGGCGGCGTCCTCGCCCTCTCAAAGCGATTATAACGCGTCTGACGAATCGTGCTAGGGGACTATCCTCCATTTGCTCCATCGGCGGCAAGATTTTCGCGGCCTGCTGTCTTTCGCAGTGGTTCAGGACTTATCCCAAAGCGCGCACGTGGACAGTTGCCGGCCCCAAATGCTCGCAGGATTCCAGCCGGCCGAGGAGAACGGATAGAAACAACGAGCCCGGTTACGAGGTCATGCAATGGCGAATGCGAACGGGACTGGCGCTCACGGCGCCGGGGAGTTCTGGAGCATATGGAACGCATACGAGCCCAGGCTGCGCCAGCTCTGCTTGCGGATATGCCGCAAGAGGCCGGACGATGCGGAGGACGCGCTGCGCGAGGCCATGACGCGCGCCTGGGACCACTGGGAGGACGAGGGCCGCACATTGCAAAACCCGGAAGCGTGGCTCTACACGCTTACGCGCAACGCCGCGCTTACATGGCACCGCAAGGAGAAGACGCGCGCCAAGCTCATGCCGGAGGTCTACTCCCGGCAGAAGCGGCCTAATGAACCGCTGGACGAGGTCGTTCATCGCAAGCTGCTCACGGAGCATGCCCTCCGCGCCATTGACGCGATGCCGCCACGGGTTGGCGAGCCATTTCGGTCCTACGTGTTCGACGAGCAGTCTTACGAAGAGATAGCCCACCGTCACGGTCTCACGGTCTCGGCGGCACGCCTTCGCGTACAGATGGGCTTTCGCTACCTGAGGCAGCTTTACGAAGGGGAACGCCTTGTGCATTGGGATGGCGATGAGGACCTGGCAGACAGGCTGACGGCCCATCTCAGCACAATCGCCTATGCGATGAATGACACGGAGGTTGTCCAGGTGCGGCTGCCTGGCGGCGGCGTGCTGGAGTATCACTCCGTATTCGAGCAGACGGTGAAGCGGCGGCAGCAGCGCATTGGGACGCTGTGCAACTATGTCGCCAATCACGAGCGCGGCTGGCGCAAGCGGTTCGAGCTGGCCAACCTGCTGATTGCCGAGAACCGAATGGAAGAGGCGGAGGAGCAGTTGCGCAGTGTGCTCGCAATACAGCCCCGGCACCTCTTCTCTGCGCTGCGCCTGGGCCGGATGCTGGCGCTTCAGCGCCGCGTCGCGGAAGCCGCCGAGGCCTACCAGACGGCTCAATCGCACCTGGCTCCTGGTGCGGCACGCCATCACCTGGAGGGTCTTCGGCAGAGGACGCTGGCGGGCGGGATCTTCCCCCAATACGCCATCGCGCAGCGCGAAGAGCATTTCGCCCTGGCAGTCGGATCGTTCGAAGCGGCCATCGCGGCGGAGCCGCGCAACCTCGCGCACTACCATGAGCTGGCAATGACCTATGAGATGTGGGGCAAGCCCGTGGAGGCGGCCGCCGCCTACGATGCTGCGCTGCAGGTGGATCCGGACGACGTTTTCGCGTTAGCGCGGAGCCACAATTCGCTTACGGCGCAGGGGCTTTACGATCTGGTGCTCCCCCGCCTAGAACGCGCGGTCGCATTGGACCCGAACTATGCCTATGCCCTGAAGCTGCTGGTTGATCGGCGCGCCTCGCTGGGCCTGGTGCGCGGCAAGGACGGCCGGCGCACCCTGGAACTCGCCAAGCGCCTCGTCGGGCGCAACCCCAGCAGCGCCGATGCCTACGATGCCTTCACACGGTACTACGAGATGCGGGGAGAATACGAGCACGTCGTCGCCCTCTGGCGCGACTTCCTGAACCGCAACCCGGAGAGCGCGAGAGGCTGGACGTTCTTCGGTACGGCGCTGGAACGCTGCGGCGACGACATGGGGGCTGCCGAGGCCTACCTGCGCTCGAGGGAGCTGGATCCGGACTGGCTCGACGTATATTGGCGGGGACTGCCTATCCTCGCCCGCGCGGGCAGGCACGCGGAGGCGCGCCAGTGGATTGATGAAATATCACGCCGGTTTCCAAATCAATGGTCCATGTGCCATCG
>CAZGLN010000267.1:0-5300 GCA_964526545.1 uncultured Chthonomonadales bacterium | reverse complement strand
GTGAGGCAATTCGAAATGTTGACGTGTTCGCGCCAAACTGATAGAATGCGCGGGTAGTTCTTCTGGAAATACTCCACAACCGCAGGTGAGCGCCGGTGTGTGAACCCATCCTTGATAACATGCATGAGGATCTGGTAGGGCCGGTGAAATCGCCTGCCTCCGAGCAACGGCTTGAGCTAGCGGCCTAGCGCCGCCCACCTGTGACAGCCTCTCTCGATGAGCGTCCGGCGAAGACCTTCGCCGGACGTTTTTATCGTATGGGAGAGCCGATCTTGGTCGAAGGCATTGTATTGCGTGCAGTGAGCGGGGTGTACAGCGTGCAGGCCGACGGGCATGTGCTGCACTGCACCCTCCGGGGCAACATGAAGAAGGAGCTGCAGTTCTCCACCAGCCAGAGCGTTGCCAGGCGGGTTACGCGGGTTCGCCGGCCGCGCTGCCCGGACACGGTTACGGTGGGCGATAGGGTGCGGGTTACCTGCACATCGCATGGCGTGGGCGTGATAGAGGAGGTGCTGCCGCGCCGCAATCAGTTCAGCCGCGCGGGTTTTCGCGGGCAGGAGCAGGTGGTGGTCTGCAATCTGGATCAGCTCGCCATCGTCTTCGCCTGCGCCGAGCCGCAGCCCGATCTCTGGAAACTGGATAGGTTCCGGAGCTGGCGGCGCTGCGCCCGCTCGTGGTCGCCAATAAGGCGGACCTCGTGAGCGAGGCTGAGCGAGAGTCCGCCTTCGGTCTCTACGAGCGATTGGGCTATACGGTCCTCTTCACAAGCGCCAAGTGCGGCCGGGGAGTGGAGGATCTCCGTTGCCGGCTGAAGGGCGTGGTGACAGCCTTCGTTGGACCCTCCGGTGTGGGCAAGAGCAGCCTGCTGAATGCCGTGCAGCCGGGTCTCAACCTCCGTACCACGGAGATAGGGCCGTCACACCACCACGGCCGCCCAGCTCATCCCATTGCGCTTCGGCGGATGGGTGGCGGACACGCCCGGGCTGCGCCAGCTTGAGCTCCTGGAGAAGGATCGCGAGGCTGTCATCCAGGGCTTTCCGGAGATGCGGTGTCTGCTGGGGGAGTGCCGCTTCGATAATTGCCGGCATGAAACCGAACCAGACTGCGCAATCAAGGACGCGGTCCAGCGCGGCGCCATCTGCGAGCGGCGCTATCGGAGCATGCTGGAGATGAGCGCCTAGAAGTGATCCACGGGCGGTATGGCCACTGAGCGCCGTGTGAGCCGCTGGTGCAGCCAACCCAGGTTGCCCGTGCCCTCGGCGTACCCACCACGCAGCGCTTCCTCCAGGCTGATTGCGCCGAACAGCAGGCGGCACCAGGTGGCCGAGTCGGCTGTCAGTGATGCGGCGCTGGATCCTTCCCGTGCATTGGGTGTATGCAGCGTGATCGGGCCTTGTTCGGGCCGATCGAGGCAGGTGAGGGCAGTGCGAGGAGCCTGTGAGTCATGAATGTCTACCAGCGGGCGCACCGCCGCGCCGAAGTCCGCCAACTGAACAAGGAGTGTCGAGCCCGGCGTCATCTCGCGCGGTGCATCTGAGTACAGGTCGTCCGGCACCGCGTGGCTCAAATGGATCCGCGAGGATCCCGCAATGCAATGTATGTGGTCCGCCAGGTCCTCCGCGGTACTGGTCCCGGTCACAACGCACTCCATCAGCCGTATCTCATCGAAGCCCGCGCCGCCGTTGGTATCCCATAGCGCGTAGCCAGCCCCATCCGGCGTTGAGACGAAGCTGATATGGTCCACGTAGGCCCGGATGGTCTGCCAGCGGTCCTCGTTTCGCAGGCACCATCCGGTGCGGCCATGCGCAAAGGCTGCGTGCAGGGCCTGAATGCGCGGCATGTCCGCCTCGGTTGCCTCCCGAGCCAGACGGCGCGCACGTGGCGCAGAGGGAGGCTCTCGATGCACTGTTCGCAAGCAGTCGCGAGCCACGGGCACCCAGCCGCGACGCTCATAGTAGCCTGTTTCGGCGGCGTAGAGCGCCGCGAACCCAAAGCCCTGCCGATGCGCATATTCGAGCGCGCTCTCCAGCAGGCGCGCGGCGTGGCCCTTTCGGCGGTGATTCGGATGCGTGGCGACCCCCGAAATGCCCAGGATGGGTACCAGGCCCTGCAGAAGCCACATGCTTCGCGGAGCGATAGTCAGGCACGCGATGACTCTGCCATCCTTCACAGCCACGCGCCGCAGGAGCGGATTGGTGTGTGGATCGCGGGCGAGGAGTGCGCGTGTGGGCTCGTATGCCAGGTCGAACGCGATGCACATCAGTCGTGTAACCGCGTCCATCTCACCCGGCAGGGCAGCGCGTATTTCGAGCATGTCAGGGGGGCTACGGCAGCTCGTCCACTACTATCCGGTCGTTGGTGTAGACGCAGATTTCCGCAGCGATGCGCATGGCCTCCTCCACGATTTCGCGCGCGGAGAGCGCGGTATGCGCCAGCAGGGCCTTCGCTGCCGCCTGGGCATAGGGACCGCCGGAACCGATGGCACAGATGCCGTCGTCTGGTTCGATGATGTTGCCGTCGCCTGAGAGGATGTAGACACGCTCCACATCGGCGACAATCATCAGGGCCTCCAGGCGCCGCAGGATGCGGTCCGTGCGCCACTCCTTGGCGAAGTCTATGGCTGCGCGCGTCAGGTTGCCGCCGGCTGCGTCCAACTTGCCTTCGAACTTATCCGCCAACGACTGCGCATCCGCCACCGAGCCCGCAAACCCCGCCAGAACCCGGTTCTGGTACATCCTGCGGATTTTGCGTGCGGTGTGCTTGATGATGGTGCTCTCCAGTGTGACCTGGCCATCTCCCGCCATGGCTACACGCCCATCGCGGCGAACAGCGACTATCGTGGTTGCGCGCACACTCTTCTCCCGAAACAGAAAGGACTCCGCCGACGCATTTTCGACAGCGGCCGGCGGAGTCCTTGCAGTGCGGCTATGGCGAACGTCCGGTTAGTTCATCCATCGCGTCCGGGCGATGTAGAGATCCATCAGGATGCTCGCGGGGTCCTCCTCGGCGAGATGGGCTATGGCTGTCGGATCGAGGGCCAACTCATACGCCATCATTGTCCGGGCGCTCCGAACCTCCAATTGCTCCGGGTCCTCCGTGAGAGGCACCGCTTGAACATCGAGTACGAAGTGTTTCCGGGACCTTGCCTGATCTGCCATGAGCCTCTACCTCCGGTTCCACTTCCGTCATCAGCTGCACGCGGCACGGCCAGGTCGGAAGTCCAACAATCCTATTATCGGTCAATAGGGGCGCCGACCATGCACTAAACCGGTACTTTGACAGGTGAACTGCTCGTCTGACGCGTGCGCCACCCTCACTGTTCCGCATCGGCCCCCGAAAGGCCTGCAGACTGGCGCGCTATTCTTGGCCTGGTTTATGGCTCTTCCTGCGGGGGTGAGCCGCGGCATGCACCGCGCGCAGGCGCTGGACGGTTACGTGTGTGTAGACTTGCGTTGTGGCGAGGTTCTTGTGCCCGAGAAGCTCCTGAACGTCGCGCAGGTCCGCGCCATTCTCGAGCAGGTGCGTGGCGAAGCTGTGCCTCAGGACATGCGGTGTGAGCCTGGCGGAGGCCGTTACAGCCGTGGCATAGCGCTCCACCACCCGGCGCACACCGCGGTCGGAGAGGCGGCCGCCCCACCGGTTGAGGAGCAGGGCCTCTGGTGCTTTCTTCGCGTGCCTGGCGAGGACCGGCCGTCCCGCGCGCAGATATTCGCCGAGAGCCTCGACGGCGGCGCGGCCCAGGAGTGCGATTCGCTCCTGGTCTCCCTTCCCATGTTTGATACGCACGGTTCCCGCGTGCAGGTCCAGGTCCTCCAGATCCAGCGCAACCGCCTCGCTGGCACGCACTCCGCTGGCATAGAGCAGCTCAAGCAGCGCCCGGTCACGCAGACCGCCGGGTGAGTCGTCCGGAGCGAGCATGAGCGCGTCCATCTGGTCTTGCGGCAGGGCTCTCGGCAGGCGCTGATCTTGCCGGGGAGTGCGAAGGGCGCGGGCGCTGTCGGCAGGAACCAGCCGCTGCCGGAACGCCCATCGGAAGAGGGCGCGGAGCGCGGCATGCTTGCGGGCGAGCGTGGACTTCCGGTAACCCATAGGCTGCAGTGACGCCAGGAAGGCCCGAAGGAAGGGCAGATCCACCTGCGCCAGGTCCGTGAGGTCGCTCCGCTCGGCGAATTCGGAGAACTGGGCGAGATCGCTGCCATAGGCGCGCAGCGTGTGCGGAGAGACACCGCGGGCCACGGACATGTGCCGCAGGAAGGCCTCCACGGCCTGGTCAATGCCGAGTGGGTCGCTGCTCACTGCTCTCGCGCCTTCCTCGCGCCGACGAAGACACTGTAGCCCGCAGACGCCATAATCAGCCCTCCTCCGATCAGGGTGGAAGCCGTCGGCGTCTCGTGGAACACCGCCACACCGATGATTGCAGTATAGACTACCTGGCTCAGAGTCATCAGCACTCCATCCACCGTGGGCACGTAGCGATAACCGTAGGTCATCAGCATCTGGGCCGCAACGCTGGTGGCTGCCGTGCCGAAGAGCAGAAGCCAGCCCTGCGTGGTCGGCCAGATGAGGGGTTCAAACAGACAGCCGACTCCAGCGACGGGCAGGCCGACCAGCGAGAAGTAGAAGAAGACGCTGGAGGCCGTCTCGTTGCGCCGCAGACGACGCACGGTGGCCAGCGCCACGCCGGCCAGAAGGCCGGAGAGTAGGCCGGCTCCATCGCCAATGCTCGGCGGCGCGATACCGATGCGGGTTACCAGGCCCGTGCCGAGGAGAGCTACCACCATCCCGACCGAATGCGCCCTGTCCAGACGCTCGCCCAGAAACAGAAGCGCAAACACCGGCGCGAACACCACGGAGGTGAAGTTGAGCAGGACGGCATTTGCCAGCGTGGTCTTGGAGATGGCCAGGAAGTAGAAGTAGACAGCCAGCCCTCCGGAGAGACCGCGGAGGATGAGGCCGCGGCGATCATTGCCAAGTAGGTTTGCTCCCGGCACAAAGAGCAACGGAAGCATAACCACAACGCCGAACGCGAACCGGAAGAGGACAGACTGGGCGGCGGGCATAGGGCTTCCGGCGAACTGTGGACTTGCGGCCGCCTTGGCGAATGCGCCCATGGCCGCGAAGCATATGGCGGAAGTCAGCATGGCCGCAATCGCCGGCACTCGCCGCGGAATGCCATGCCATTCACCCGCGGGGCCGGTCACTGCGGGTTGACCGGTCGTCCGTTTCTGCGCACCTCAAAGTGCAGATGCGGACCGGTGGAGAGGCCGGTGGAACCCACGCGCGCGATGACTTCTCCCTGG
>CAZGLN010000266.1:0-5315 GCA_964526545.1 uncultured Chthonomonadales bacterium | reverse complement strand
CGCGTTCGGGCAGCCCTCCTGGTTGGCTCCAACTGTCGGTTCCTACGTCTTCTGGTCAACCCACCGCAGTCGGGGCAGCGGCTGCCGGCGGCGCGCGGGTCGCGGCTGTCCAGCAGGACACAGCTTCCGGAGCAGGGCCGTTGCAGCCGTCGTCCGCCGCCGTGCAGCCCGACATGGCGGCACAGGTCGGTCGCTCGTTGGCCGACGCAGATGCCGCAGCCCTGGCTGTGCAAGCGGTCGTCCCACCCGGAGTACCGCCGGGCAATGGCCTGGAAGCCGATCGTACAGGCCAGTCGCTCGCGCCTAACCCTACGAACAATCCTCTGCCGCGACGAACCACGGATGAGGCGCCGGGCCGAACGCTGTCCTCAGCCATCGGGGGCTCTCCAGCTGTCGCGGAGGAACGATTCCTGCGGGGCACCGCCGCTGCACAGGTGACTGTCCCGGAGCGTGGCTTGGCAGGAGACGAAGCAGGCGCCCCTATTGGGCATCTCCCGAATGGCGCGGCAGGTGAGGGCGGCATCCCCTTGCGTTCGGTACCTCAGGGCAGCCAGGCACAGGGTGCGGCCGCACCGTATGCACTTGCGGGCGAACCCGCCCACTCCGCGGCGCCTCCTCCTGCTCACCAGCAAGTCTCAAGTGCAGGCGGGCTGGCAATGGCCGGTGCAGGGCAGGACCTCGGTTCAACCGTGACTGCCGCAGTCCTTCCGCGTGAACCTGTATTGCGGTCCGAGCACACTGAGGGTTCGGAAGACGAGCCGCAGGCGTCGAGCGCGGCCGCTGGCTTGCCGTACACGGCGGAACGTGGGTCGCAGATGCAGGCAGGGCAGCAGGTAGGCACTCTCCACGAGCCTGCCGAGAGACCCACCGCGCCCGCCCTGGCCGGCGGGCACCGCATGGACGCGCCGCCAGAGCGCGCCCGCGTGGTGGAGCAGGTTCTGCACCACCTGGAGGCAGTACGGCTCGCGACTGGTCGTCAGGAGATGACGATGCAGTTGCGGCCGGAGCATCTGGGCCAAGTGCACGTTGAGCTCAGGGCGGAGGCGCACTCGGTTACCGCGATCATGGTGGTTGACAACGCCGCCGCGCGCGATGCGTTGCATTCGGGCCGCGATCGTCTGGCGGAGGCGCTTGCGGCTCAGGGATATACCCTGGGTCAAATGGAGGTCTCCGTGGGGAATCGAGGCGACGACGCGCGGTGGCAGCCGCCGCAAACTGCGTTCAGACCGGACCAGGCACCGAACACGCACAGGGCCGAAGCAACCAGGGAGCCGAGCGGCATGGCCTCTGGCCCGCAGACTAGGGAGGCCGGTCGCCTGGACTACTGGGCATAGAAGGAGGCAAAAACCTTGGACGTTGCCAGCATCGGAAACGAAACGTTCAACACCACGGCGGCACGCTCTACCGCAGGAGGGAACAAGCTGGGGCAGGAGGAGTTTCTCAAGCTCCTGGTCACTCAGTTGACCCACCAAGACCCACTAAATCCGCAAGAGGATAAGGAGTTCATCGCGCAGATGGCGCAGTTCTCCAGCCTCGAGAACATGCTGGCCATGAGCAAGACCATGGAGCGCGCGTATGCCGCCAGCCTGCTCGGTGCGCACGTGGATGCGGTGACGGTGGTTGGAGGGGAGCAGGTGGTGGCGAGCGGCCCGGTCACACAGGTCAACTACACAGCCGAGGGAGTGAAGCTGACGGTGGGCGGGCAGCAGGTGGATCTCAAGAGCGTTTCGCAGGTTCGCACGTCCTAGCCCTACGGAGAAGGAGGGAGAAATGGAGGACCCCATTCGGATAGATGAGCGCGTCCTAGGTCCGCAACCGCTTGGACCGCAGACCGCGGGCAGAAACCGCGCGGCTAAGCAGACCCAAGGACCGAGTTTCGCGGAGACCATGCAGCAGGTCCAGAAGGCGCAGGCGGCTGGGCTGCGCTTCAGTGGGCATGCGCAGACGCGAATCGCATCCCGCGAGATTGCGCTGAACGCAGGTCACATGGAGCGCATCCAGGGGGCGGTCCAGCGGGCGGAGGCCAAGGGCAGCCGGGACTCGCTGATTCTGCTGGAGCACGCTGCGCTCGTGGTCAACATCCCGAACCGCACGGTGATTACCGTTGTAGACCAGCAGGCCATGAAGGAGAACGTCTTCACCAACATTGATAGCGCCGTCATCGCGTGATACCGTCGCGGCGCGACTGACAAGTTCACGGAACAAGGGCCGGACCGCCGTTTGCCAGACGCGGAGGCCCGATCTCCCCGCGCCGACAGCCGGGGAGAACCATCAAACGGAGGTCAACACATGCTGCAAGCCATGTTCGCGGGCGTCAGTGGCCTGAAGGCACATCAGACGCGGATGAACATCATCGGCAACAACATTGCCAACGTCAACACGACAGGCTACAAGGCCGCGCGAATCTCGTTTCAGGATCAGCTCTCGCAGACTCTTGCGTCCGCCACGGCACCCACGGGCTCATTGGGCGGCGTGAATGCCATCCAGACAGGTCTCGGGGTAACCCTCGGCTCCGTGGACTCCCTTCAGACCCAGGGCAACCTGCAGATAACGGGCAAGGCCACGGACATGGCCATTCAGGGCAACGGCCTCTTCGCGGTTACCGACGGCCGCGGAATGTTCTATCTGCGCGATGGCTCGTTCGACATTGACGCCGAAGGGAACCTGACGCACACGGGCACGGGCCTAAGGCTCATCGCCTACAGGGCGGACGAGGCCGGCCGCATAGACCTGAGTGCGCCAATCACCACGGAGAGCACCCTGAAGGTGCCTCTGGGAGCCAGCCTAGCTGCAAGGCCGACATCCAACATCACTCTCTCCGGGAACCTCAACACGGCGACCCACAACTTCAGCACGTTCGTCAACTTCTCCGGCAACCTCTCGGCCACCGCCACCTCCGGCACCGTAACAAATACGTCCACGGTGTACGATGCCAAGGGCCAGCCGCACACCCTGCAGGTCATGTTCCTCAATCCGGAGGATTACACCGGGAGCGGCAACCTGGCTGCGGCAACCCGCCGGTGGGACGTGCAGATCTCGGTGGATGGCGAGATGGTGTACGACAGCACGGCCGCGGATGCCAAGTTCTACCACCTTACCGGTGTTGGCTGGCGATTCGCAGACGAGGCAGGCGATGGCACGGTGCTTCCGCCGCTGGATATCACTGTACCGGGCAGCCAGGGACTGGAGCCGTTCAAGGTCCGCCTCAACACGGGTCCCATCACAAACCTGATCAGCTCGAGCAATCTGGCAGGAGTGGCGGACGGCGCGGCCACCTCCACGCCTAACTGGGGCAACTCGGTGCGGGTCTTCGACGGCCTGGGCAATCCGCACACTGTCTCGTTCAAGTACCTACATGTGCCGCTCGGCACCACGCCGGCCCCGCCCTCGGGCGCAACCGCCCAGTGGGAGTGGACCGCGGTGGATGAGGCCGGCAACCAGATAGGCAGTTCGCGTGATCCGGGCAACTCGCCTCTCTACTTTGACAGCAGCGGCAATCAGCTTGGGCAGTTCGGCCAGGATCTGCGGCTGAATCTGAACCCGAACAATGGCGCCATCAGTCCGCTCTACATCCGTGTGGCCACCACGGGCCTTACGCAGATAGCCGGTGATTCCACGGCTTCGGCAGCACAGGACGGCTATCCGACGGGCACCCTGCAGTCCTTCAGCATCGCGCAGGACGGGGTGATCTCCGGCATATTCTCCAGCGGTCAGTCGCGCCGATTGGGCCAGGTGGCTCTGGCAACCTTTGCCAACCCTGCCGGACTGGACAGGCTCGGCAACAACCTCCTGCAGGAATCCAACAACTCCGGCATTCCGCAGATCGGGGTGCCCACGCAGGGCGGCAGGGGCAAGATATCGAGCGGCTTTGTGGAGATGTCGAACGTCGATCTCTCCACCGAGTTCACCAATCTGATCATCACGGAGCGGGGCTTCCAGGCCAACACGCGCATCATCAGCGTGGTGGACAGCCTCCTGCAGGACGTGATCAACCTTAAGCGGTAGCGCCTCAGGCATCGGCGGGCTCGGCGCGGTGCGCCGGGCCCGCGGCCTTGTCCTGCCTGTTATCTTCACCTGCCTTCGTGGAACAAACCTTTGGCGGCGCACGCTCTACGCGCTGCTCTTCGGAGGGTTCCATGGCGGAGAAACCAGCGGCGGGCGGTCAAGGCGGCGGCAAGAAGAAGATGCTGATCTTCGCTCTGGCCGGGGTGATAATGTTCGGCTCGGGCGGGATAATTGGCAAGGTGATGTTTGCTGGAGGCAAGAGCTCCTCCAAGGCGGCCGCACACGAGGAAGAGGAAGACGAGGAGAACCAGAAGATCGGCGCAACCCTTCAGCTTGAGGAGTTCATCGTGAACCTGGCCGGAGGCGACGCCTACCTTAAGGCGACCTTCGCGCTCGGCCTCAAGGAGGGTGTGCAGGTTAAGAAGATGGAGGAGGAGACCGCTCCCATCAGAGACGCCATCATCGAGGTTCTCACCGCCAAGTCGCACCGGGATATCTCAACACCCGAGGGGCGCGCGAAACTGAAGGAAGAGATGGTCAGCCATATAAACGACGCGCTGCCCGGCAAGCCGGTAGTCAAAATCTTCTTTGTCAACTTCGCCTCGCAATGATCGTGCAGCGAGAAGGCTGGCCAACCAGCGTGCGAACCTGAAGTAGCGAAGAAGGTTTGCACCATGCAAACCTAAAGAGCGATCCACACCGCGCCGATAATGCCGGTGTAAACGGCTCGGTCGCGGGTCGATCCACTCTGATCGTTCCTGTGCGCGGACGCTAGGGGACGAACTGAAGATCGAACGCGTAGACCCAAGGATCGCATCGTGCCCACGATACCTGAAACGCCTCGCGACCGGCCGCCCCTCTTTGCCACTCCGCACGCGCGTCTGACTTCCTGGAGCGCTGCGGCGTGGCCGCTGAAGGAGCGCTGCGGTGGTCGAGATACTCTCGCAGGCGGAGATTGAAGCCCTTCTGGCGACCCTCTCCGGCGACGGAGACGAAGCTGCCAGTCTCGGTGCCGCCAGTCCCGCTCCCGCGGAGCCCGGACCCGTGGCCGCGGACGAGGTGCGTCTTGGGCCGCGCGGCGAACCCCGCTCCATGGCGTACGAGCTGTACGACTTCCGTCGGCCAGACAAGTTCGCCAAGGACCAGATGCGGACGCTCCAGATGCTCCACGAGACGTTCGCGCGGCTGTTTGCCTCCTCACTCTCCGCTTATCTGCGCGTCTCGACGCATGTGGACCTGATCTCCGTGGAGCAGGTGCCTTACGATGAGTACACGCGCTCGCTCACCTCCTCCATCATCAACGTCTTCAG
>CAZGLN010000265.1:0-5372 GCA_964526545.1 uncultured Chthonomonadales bacterium | reverse complement strand
CCGAGGCCCGCGCTTCAGGCCTTCTGGCGCACTGCATCCAACACGCCTGATACGGCGTCCGGGGGCAACTACGTCAACTTGCTGGGCGGCCTGCCCAGTGCTGACGAGGGCGGTGTATCCGCGACGGTGGCAACAGTGAGCGTGGATGCGGTCCGCACAGGCGCCGCGATGTTGCCGATGTGGGAGGCCGTGAGCCAGCCGCCCGATCCACTGGGTGCCGACCTGATCGCCCAATCTGCCGAGGGGCTCAAGTCGGTAGGCGCCAAACTCGTTCGGTTTGATCCTCTGCCCGATCCCGCGATGGTGGCCGCGCTTCCTCAGGAGCCGCAGGGCGGCGGTGCCTCCTCTCCACGCTTCGATTCCAGTCGCATTTCATGGAGTTACCTGGATGCCATGCGTGCGGCAATTGAAGCGGCGGGGGCGCAGCCGATGCTTGTCTTCGGCACCATGCCTTCGGCCCTCTCCTCGCCCGTGGGGAATCCCCGCATGCCGCGCGACCTGGCGGAATGGGGAGCCATGGTGGAGGCGATTGTGCGCCACTGCAATGTGGCCGCGGCTCGCGGTGCAGGCTATTGGGAGCTGGGCGATAGACCGGATACCGGTAAGTACGACATATCCGAATACCTGCGAATGTACACAGCATTTGCGCAAGCCGTCATCCGCGCCGACTCGTACGTGCGTGTGGGCGGACCGGGTGTGGATGCGGGTGCGGCTGACTGGATAGAGCCATTCGTCGAGCATTGTGCCGAGAATAGACTTCCTCTCTCCTTCGTCTCAGTGCATGCGGCGGGACTGTCAATGGACGATTTGGCGCGCCGCATCGCCTCCATTCGGTCCCTTCTCGCTCGACATGCGGCATTCAAGGAGACGGAGATCGTCGTAAGTTCCTGGCGCCTGTATGCCGACTTGGACCCAAGAAACGACTCCATGGATGGTGCCATCGGATTGCTGGAGGCGCAAATCGCCGCGGGCGAGCTCGGACCTGTGCGCCTGGTTCATGCCGCGCTGCGCGACGGCCGGGACCTCCGCCGGCCGGGCGACCGCTATACGGGCCGCTGGGGCCTGCTCGCGGCGGATGGCACCACCAAGCCCGCCTTCGCTTCGCTGCAGCTGCTTCGGCAGTGCGATGGGTCGCGGGTGCGTGCTGAGTCCGACGAGACTGACCTGCGCACGCTCGCCACACGCACGAACAGAAGAATTAGCGTGGCGCTCTGGCGCCGCCCAGCGGCAGAAACGGCAGGCGAAACCGATCGGGTACCGCTGGACACTCCCGCGCGCGTGCAGATACAGGGTCTGCCGTGGAAGGGACCCTCACGAGGAACTCTGTGGCGCCTCGTGGAGAACCAGGATCTGGGCAGCAGCGGGGGTCCGAGGGCGACTTTCGAGCGCGTAGCCCGTTTTGATGTTGCAGGAGGCCCCTGCGACGTACCGGTCGTGGTGCCACCTCGATCCGTACTGCTGCTGCAAGTTGAGCCGCGAGAGAGCACCTCGGTGGAGTTAACCGCCGCTACATCGCGTTACGTGATCTTCGGCGGCAGCGCGTTCGAATGCATCGTAACGGTGCGCAATCGCGGTGCGCAGGAGATCAAGACGGGCCCGCCGGTTCTCACCTGGAGTGGCGCGAAAGTAACGCGTGCGGCTGTGAACCCCAACGGACCCGTGCGAATCGGCCCTGGACAAGCCAGCCGTTTCTCCTACATCTTCACGGCCCCCGTGAGCAACTCCGGCTCAGAGGAGTTCGCGCAAGTGACCCTGGGCTCCGCCGCGACAGCTCTCGGCGTGAAGTTCGTTGCTCCCGTATCGGTGCGCAGCTCCATGGCGAGAGTGAGTCTCGAGGCTCCTGGCGCGCCGCCGGATAGTGCTGCGGCGGTGGGAAGCACGCGAGTCACCGTGGAGAACCACGCCAACGCCACGCTGCCGATCGAACTGCAATATGGCCAGACGAAGCAGACGTTCACGCTGCCTGGCCGCATGTCGCTGACGCGCGAGGTGCGCATGGCGGCGCCGCGTTCGGATCCGGGCAACTACCGCGCCCCTATAGATGTGCTGGTAAGCGGTCGGTTGGTCGCACGAGAGATGGTGCAGATTGCGGTTCCCGCACTCTGCCGGAGGGCTCCCAGCGCGATGCGGATGAATGGGGACCTCACGGAATGGCAGAACGCCTTCAACGTTGCTCTCGACTCCTCGGATCTGATAAGCGAGAAGCGCTGGAGCGGGCGCTCGGACCTCTCCGCGAATCTACTGACCATGTGGGATGAGCGCAACCTCTACATTGCCCTCAGCGTGGCGGACAATGTGCACAACCAGCCATACACGCCGGATGCAATGGTGCGCGGCGACTCTGTGCAGATTGCGCTGGACGCCTCATGGGAAGCGCCAGGCGGCCGCGAACGGTTAGAGGCGATACATGAGTTCGCGATGGCGCTCCTCAGGACCGGTCCGGCGCTCTATCGCCTTAAGGGGGCTGCGGCTGCTCCCGCGCCTGTGCCAGGCGCTTCCATTCAGGTGCTGCGCGCGGGCAATCTCACCATCTATGAAGCCGCCATTCCCTGGTCCGAGCTGGGTATTGCGCGTCCCGCAGCAGGACGCGCCATCGGTCTCTCGTTGCGCATCAACGATAACGACGAGACAAGCAGAGGTCAATTGCAGTGGCCGCGCGCTGCCGCTGCTCCCTCGGGAGCCAGGGAGTATGTTGGCCTGCGGTTAACGGAATAGCACTGCCGGTCGGAGCCGCATCTGAACAGGAGTTAGTTTTTGGCCTGGCTTGACGTTAGGGAGTCCAGTCGACTTCTGCACATCAAGTAGGCCTGTCTCAGTTCGGCATCCTCTGACTGGTAGGCCGCGTAGAGCGCGAGGGCTCGCTCGTACCACTTCGCGGCTTCCGTGCGATTTGCCCATGCGAAGTGGTAGAGCATCGCGACACGCTCGCAGCACGCGGCGCGGCGCAGGTCCGTCTCCGGCGCCTGCTCAAACAGGTCCAACGCCTCCTTGTACTCGGACAAGGCGGCCGATGGGCGGTTTCTGCGATCGAGGACTGTCGCGAGGTGAAAGTGCAGTTCGGCCCGGTCGCGCTCCGTATGCGGTTCGATCTCCAGTTGACGAGCCTGCCTGGCATACTTGGCGGCCAGAAGCTCCAGGCGCCGCTCGGGAGTCGAGTGCAGCTTACGGCCTCCCTCCACGATAGCGCGCGCACAGGCGCGCGATCTGGTCTCACCGCCGGGCAAGCGCTCGTAGGCATCCACCGCCTCCTGATAGGCCTGGAGCGCTTCCGGCAGCCTGTCCGCCGAGACAAGCAGTTCCGCGAGTCGGCGACTGGCCTCCGCATACTCCCACTGGTCAGGCAGATCCAGTCTGGCGGCCGCGAAGTGAGCCACCGCGAGCTGGAGCAGCTCGATGGCTCTCTCGGTCGAAGCACCCTCGCAGTCCGCAACCATCCGCCGCGCGGAGACCAGATGGTCGCCAGGTTCGCTGGAGGCACTCGGCGGCACGCTATTGGTGGGGTCCTGCTCAAGCGTCATGTTCGATGCGCACACCAGAGCGTGGCGTTAGCGATGATCCTCTGTACTACCGGATTGAAGTACGTGGGTATGGTCTCATGGCCCGGACGGAAGTAGAAGACCCGGCCGACGCCGAATCCCTCTCCGATGCCCTTGCCAGGGCCGGACGTAAATCCCTCCGTCTTGCCGCGCCCCACGGTCCAGCAGAGACCAGAAGGAAACGTCTTTCCATCCAACGGGAAGTGCGACTGAAAGACCATCACCAGGGGCGGCGGCACATCGAATGGGGCGCCATACATCTCCTCGGCATCGAGCACGAAATCCGATATGCCCTGGGCTATCGGATGCCACGGCGCCGCCACTACGATCTCCTCGCGCTCCGGCGGATCGTTCTCGCGCCATCCGCCCTTCAGGTGTCCAGGTCCTCCAACCACCTTTTGGAAGGGCTTGGCATAGTGCGCCGAATGGAGCGCGACAAAGCCCATGCCGCGCTCATGCACGTGGCGTGTCACACGCTCCGCCGTTTCGTCCTTCACTTCGCCATGGCGTGCATGCCCCCACCAGAGCAGAACGTCTGTCTCCTGGAGGACCGATTCAGACACACCCTGGTCTGGGTCGTCCAGGTTAGCGCAACTCGGCGCTATTGCGCCCCCGCCATAGCGTACGAGACCCTCGGCGACAGCTCCGTTGATACTGGCGGGGTAGATGCTCCTGGGAGCATGCGGAGGGTTCTCGTCCCACACGAGGGCTCTCACGGCATTCTGGCTCATCCGAGTGTCCTTTCCGGTACTGCAGTCACTGCGCTTTCACTATGTAGCATAGCAGCCTTCGACAGCGCGCCGCCGGCTCCCTCCCTCAGCCTTGACACCCTGCCTCGATGCGACTTAGAGTGACCCTGTAAGGAGAAAGACCATGCCACTGCCGGCGAGTGCGTTGGAGCTAAGTCTCCACGAGCGGATTGGACAGGTGCTCTGTTTCGGTTGGCAGGAAAGCGAGTCTTCAGGTGATCCCTTTCCTGAACACGCGAGCACACTGGTGGAGCAGATGCGCGTAGGCGGAGTGGTACTGCTAGGGCGCAACACCGAGCGGCCACGGAGGCTGCAGCGGACCCTCGCGGCGCTCCAGTACTTGTCACGAATACCGCTCCTGGTAGCGATTGATCAGGAGGGAGGACGTGTGTGCAGGCTTCGCGCGTGTATACGGCCGTTTCCCGGCAGCATGGCGCTCGGCGCAACGGCGGGACTGGCCAAAGATCCTGCGCGCTGGCGGCAGGCCGCGGGTCTCACTTACAAGCAGTGCCTTGCGCAAGGGCGGGCACTGCAGCACATCGGCATAAACTGGAATCTGGCCCCTGTCCTGGATGTCAACAGCAATCCGCGCAATCCCATCATCGGCACGCGCTCGTTTGGCGAGTCGGCCGAACTGGTTGCACACCTCGGCGCGGCCGCAGTCAGCGGGTATCGCGATGCGGGCATTCTCTGCTGCGCCAAGCACTTTCCCGGGCATGGCGATACGGAGGTTGACTCGCACTACGGCCTGCCTGTCATCCAAAAGTCCACTCAAGAGATGTGGCTTTCGGACCTCGTGCCCTATCGAGCGCTCTGTGCCGGTCCCCTTTTGCCGGCCATCATGACCACGCACATTGTCTTTCCCGCAATGGATCCCCTGAATCCGGCAACCACTTCGGAGCACATCCTGACTGGTCTGCTTCGCCAGCAGCTCGGATATTCGGGCCTCATCGTCACGGATTGCCTGGAGATGGATGCCATCGCGCGCGGCATCGGCACGGCTGCCGGAGCCGTTGCCGCCCTGCGGGCGGGCGCCGACATGGTGATGGTTTGCCATACACTCACTACGCAGCGGGATGTCGCTGCT
>CAZGLN010000264.1:0-5396 GCA_964526545.1 uncultured Chthonomonadales bacterium | reverse complement strand
AACCTCCGAGCGCAGAGACATGGCTCCTGCGAACGGCCATGCCCGCGCCGATGCCTCGATGCCTTCGCCGCTCCAACACAGACGTGAGCGTGTGCTCGCCTTGCCGCGTATAGGCGGGAACAAAGCCATCCCGCGGATTGTGCGGACCAGGCACCACCTGACAGTAAGCCACGGCCACGCGAGGATCGCGCGCGAACTGTTCCGCCATGACACGGAGCCAGTGCGGCGGCGGTTCGCAATCGTCATCGGTGATGGCTACCAGATCATGCTCCGCCAGCGCAAGGCCGTGATTGAGGGCAACGCCCTTTCCCTGGCTGGAGATGCGCACGTAACGCAGGCGCGCATCAGCACGCCACTCATCGAGACCGCGTTCGCTGCGATCATCCGTGCTCTGGTCCACCACCAACACTTCAAAGCAGTCGTATGCGCTGGCGAGGAGCGCGCGAACTGTGGCGGCTACGCTCTCGCCGCGATTCCGTGTGCAGACGAGCGCTGTGATGCCTGGAGGTGTCTGGTTGTCGCACTCAACCATTCAGCGCGTGTGCTCCAGCAAGGCATCCACGATGCGTTTGGCCGCCCGGCCGTCGCCGTAGGGGTTCTCCTCCGTCCGCATCGCTGCGCGGGCGGATTCATCGGCAAGCAGCCGACTGGCTTCACGCACGATGGTCTCTCGATCCGTACCCACCAGCCGCACGACGCCGGCTTCCACACCCTCGGGACGCTCCGTCGTTTCGCGCATCACCAAGACGGGCACCCGGAGTCCCGGCGCTTCCTCCTGGATGCCGCCTGAGTCCGTCAGGATGAGCAGACTGCGCTTCATGACGTTCACGAGAGATAGATAGTCGAGCGGCGGCAGAAGGTGAAGATTGTCCAGCCCGCCAAGGATAGCCCGCGCCGGCGCCTGCACGTTGGGGTTCAGGTGCACGGGATAGACGAAGTGCACGCCTCTGGCCGCGAAACCGATTGCGAGGTCGCGCAGCGCCCTGCAGAGGTTCGCAAATGGCTGCCCGAAGCTCTCCCTGCGATGCGCCGTGACCAGTACCATGGGCGCGTCCTCTGGAATGGCTGCGAGCGGACTGCTGGACCAGTCGAATGGTCTGCCGGAGACATCCAGCAAGGCATCTACTACGGTGTTGCCGGTGAGCAGCACCCTCTCCGCAGGCACACCCTCCGCCAGCAAGGCATCGCGTGCGCGCGCTGTCGGCGCGAAGTAGAGGTGAGCCAGCAGATCGGCCACACGCCGATTCATCTCCTCGGGAAAGGGACTGCCAAGATCCCCCGTGCGCAAGCCCGCCTCCACGTGCCCGAAGCGCACTCCTCGGTAAAAGGCAGCGAGGCTCGCCGCCATCACGGTGGTTGTATCGCCCTGGGCCAGAAGCCAATCAGGACGAAGTTCCCCGATAGTCCTGTCCAGTTCCACTAAGAGCCTAGCCGTGAGGCCTGCCAGGGTCTGATCGGGCTCCATCACGGCAAGGTCCCTATCGGGCTGCAGACCGAAGAGGTCAAACGCCTGCGCCAGCATCTCTCGATGCTGGCCGGTCGAGCAGATAGTGACTCGAACGGCCCTTCCGCGCGAGCGCAGTTCCCGCACGACGGGTGCCATTTTGATGGCTTCCGGCCGAGTGCCCACGACAGTTAGTACACGAACAGGAGTCATGTTGCGGGGATCCTAACGCTTTAGGAGGCGGCGCGCGAGCGCGGCGAAGCGAGCCTCCTCTTCAGGCTCCAGAACGTGCAGCAGCCACCCGGCGACGCCGAACGTTGCCAGCCCAAGGAGGGCAGGCACCACCACGAACAGCGACCGAGTGTACCACACCACCCCGGCCATGATCGCCGCGGCCAGCAGGGCGCGCGAAAGACGGAGCAGTGTTGCCCCCGTAAACGGATTGGCCCTCAGCAGAATCAGCGCGAACGGGACTGTAACGAGCTCGGCCAGCAGAGATGCCGCCTGAGCGCCTGCGGGTGCATTGCTGAGCAGCTGCTCACCCAATGGAATGAGCACGAAGCACCCTGCGGCATTCAGGGCGACCGTGGCCGCCAGGAATACCGTCCAACGTGCCGTCTTGCGCTGCGCGATAAGGAACTGGTACATCACCGACGTGATGTAGACAGGTATTACGTTCAGCGCACACACCTGCAGTGCTCCTGGAACGTCCGTGAACGCCCTTGGACCGTACAGCAGTCGGCAGACCGGCTCTGCAAGAACGAACGCGAGGACGGCGACCGGCAGGCCCAGCGTCACCATCAAAACAAACACTCTGCGCTGTATGGCCTTGAATTCTCCCTCGTCGCTCGCGGCGAGCCTGGCGAGGGAGGGCAGGAGGGCCGTCCCAAGCGCCGTGGGCACGAAGAGGAAGCTCGAGAAGATGCGCTGAGACTGCGTGTAGGCGCCGACTGCCGCATCGCCGGAGAGATAGTAGAGGGCCTGAACGGTGGTCCAACTGTAGAGCTGCACGATGAGGCTGTTGGCCAAAAAGGGAGTGCCGCCCAGAGCAAGCATCCGCCACGCGGCTGAGCTGAACGTTGGCAGCAGGCTGAACATACGGCCAAGGAATCGTGTCTGCAGAAAGACCACAACCAGGCTGGAGGCGCCGAACGCAATGGCAATCGCGATAGGCCCTGCCGTCAAAAACGGTATGGCTGCCAGCGGATGGGCTACCACGATGAGGTCCAGCAGCGTGACGCGGCGAGCCTCCTCCATCCCCACCATGGCCGCGCGCATCGGCTGATAGATCAGACCCACACAGGCGGCGGCCGCCAGCGCAAGCCCGATCCACCAGACGCTCTCCGGAACGCGGTTGAGCAGCAGCGAGGCGGCCGTCACAGCCACCAGCACGGGCATTAGCACCAGGCGCAAGCCCAGAGTCGCCCGAAGCAGACGCTCCGCGTTGCGCCGTTCCCGGCCAATCTCGGCCGTCAAGTAGGACTCGATGCTCAGCGAGAGGACCGCCGCAATGAGCGCGACGTTGGCCAGCGGAAGGGAGTACTGCCCCCATGCAACCTCGCCAAGACGACGGGGAATAACAGAGATTGTGGCGAGAGTTACTCCCCAGCTGACCACCTGGCCGGCGAGATACACCGCCGTATTGCGCGCGATACGCCGCCCGCGTCCCTCGTCGGCAGGATGCGCGGCAGGCGTTTCTGTATCGGTGGGCGGGCCGTCGTCTGGAGGCATCTGTTCGGTAGCCGGTCTTTCTCTAACCGTCGTGGGGAGCCCTGCGGGGATGGGCCTCCTTGCCGATTGTCGGTTGAATCATCGCCAGCACATGAGGCAACAAGTCGGCCAGGAATCGATACGCCAGTGACGTCTCGTGCACCCCCGCGAATCATGCCTTTTGCCCCGGACGTAGTTCGTGGCGATTCGTCTGACACACCTCCAGTTGCCGTCCCGCACGCCACGCGTAGACCGCAGGGAATCGGACCTAGCCGGCCGAAACATTGCCCGGGAGCCGATACATGGAAACGCCGTTACGCGTCGGCATAGTTGGCTGCGGAGCACTTGGTGTAGTCCACACGGGGCGGTTCTCGCGCATCGAGCGTGCCCGCGTGGTGGCAGTCTGCGATCCGGACGAGGAGGCCATGAAACGGGCCGCCGCGGCGGCGGGGGGCACCGTGGAGCTGCGAACCCCCGAGCTCGCCAGGTTGTTGGACCACAGACTGGATGCCGTCTGCATCGCTTCTCCGGACGCATTCCATGTCAGTCAAGCCCTTGCCGCGCTGCGCGCCGGAAAGCACGTCTTGTGCGAGAAGCCGCTGACCCCTGTGCCGCGCGAGCTGCGCGCCGTCATCCGTGCAGCCCAGCAATCTCGCCTGAAGTTTAGCATGACCTATCCCAGGCGCTACGACGGGGGTATCCGAGCGATGCGGCGAGAGATCCTGAGCGGCGCGTGGGGACCCGTCGAAAGCGTGCTCGTTTACAATGCCGAGGATTGGGTTACTCCAAACGTCGGAACATGGCGTCACGACCCCGCACTCTGCCCGGGCGGATTCTTCTACGACGCCAGCGGTCACCAGCTCGATACGCTTTTCTGGGCCACCGGTCTCCACTCCACCGAAGTGCGTGCAGCGACGGACCACTACGGCACGCAGGTTCCCCTGAGATGCTGGGGAGAAGCGCGGCTGAGCAACGGCGCGCCCTTCGTGTTCAACTTCGTGGGCACTGCTGGAGCCTGGCGCGAGCACGTGGCGATTCATTGCCGCGACATGGATTTCGCCCTGCAAAACGGCAAGGCGCAGTGGCTCCGAGGCGGGCGCTTTGTTGCCATGGAGCCGGACTCGGACTCCGGCACCGCAGACGAAGCCTTCGTGGCGCTTGTGCTGGATGACGACCGAAACTGGGCTCCCCCTGAGGAGCTCTGGCCCGTGCTGGAGTTCACACGGGCCGCGCTGCGCTCCGCGGAGACCGGCCGGTTGACCCGCGTTCAGCCGCCGCCAGCATAACTGCTGGCAACTTGCCGCCCATCGGAATCAGGTGGCCCGTGCCGGCCTTCTCTTGCCTCCAGCAGGCGAAGGAGCGGTTGCTCCCACGCCGGACGCGGCATCCGCCGGTGTCTCCGGGGCCGCCCCCTCTTCTCCAGAGACCCCCGCCGCCGCGGCATGCTCCAGCAGCACGCCCTTACGCGCCTCAACGGCACGCCGCGTCATGGCCACCAGGGTACCCAGAGTCATCATCACCACGCCAATCCACACCAGATTGATCATCGGCTTGTTGGTGACTGCGAGCGGAACAACCCACGTAGCGGGTGCACCCGGAAGGTCGAAGGCCAGGGTAGCCTCCTTCGTGTCCGGCTTGATCATGCCGTCCAGCATCACCGCACCGCCCAACTCATCTACGGGGGCAATCACCTTGGTCGGGCCCATATCGCCGCCAAGGCGCACGCCCGGGCGCAGGGCGATTGCCTTGCCCTCCGGCGTGATGAGGTCAATTTCGGCACCCATCACCGTGCCCACCATGCCAGGCTCGCCATCCATGAAATAGCGTCGGTAACGCACCTTGTAATCCGAGGTATAGAGGCCCGGCACTCCGATAGTGGAGGTCTCCCCGGGCTTCACGGTGGCGCTTGCGCGGATGAGCTTCGGATCGGCGGCCACGGCCACATAGAAGTCCCTGTGCAGTTCGCGCTTAATGTATGGCCAGCGCATGGTGGTAGGTGCCTGCGGGTCCTCGTTGCCCATCAGTTGAACGTGATGGAACACAGGCAGGTGCGCGATGATGGAGCTCTTGGACGAGCCGCCGGTCGTGCCGCCCAGGTTGAGACCCGCGTGGGGGTCCATTCCGGCGTGCGGATTGAGGCCGGCATGCGGATCGGAGTGCGCCTCCTCGCCCTCTTTATGCTCGTGATCCCCTTCATCGGCTCGCGCGGCGCCCGCCGATCGCGGCTGCCTTGTAAGCTGAA
>CAZGLN010000263.1:0-5402 GCA_964526545.1 uncultured Chthonomonadales bacterium | reverse complement strand
CGGGCGGTGGACCCGGCGGCGGCAACCGGCCCGGCGGCCAGGGCGGCCCTGCCTTTGACATAACCAAGATGCCGGACCCCAAGCCCTACAATCCGCTCAATCCGGATTCGTCGCCATTCAAAACGATGAGCCCGGAGCGGCACCAGCAGATGAAGGCACGCTTCACCACGCTGATGTCCAAGCTCGAAGCCAAGGCCAAGTAGGTGTCCTAAGTATCGCGGCGGGCGCCGCCGGGCGGCGCCCGCCATGCACCAGGGAGGACTAGGACGTGCCCCAGCCCCTTATTGATGTTCGTGACATGAGCAAGACCTACAAGCTCGGCAAGACGGAAGTCCGAGCGCTGAGGCACGTTACGCTGCAGATTTACCCCGGCGAGTTCGTCGCAATCATGGGCCCTTCGGGATCCGGCAAGTCCACCTTTATGAACCTGATCGGCTGTCTCGACAAGCCCACCAGCGGATCCTATATGCTGGACGGAGTCGAAGTGGCCAAACTGAATGATAACCAGTTGGCGGAAATTCGTAACTCCAAGATTGGGTTTGTGTTTCAGACATTCAACCTGCTGCCGCGTACCTCGGCCCTCCGAAATGTGGAGCTTCCCATGCTCTACAACGGGGCCAAGAACCGTGAGCAGATTGCCCGTCGAGCGCTCGAGACGGTTGGGCTGGCCGACCGGGCACACCACAAGCCGAACGAGCTCTCCGGCGGCCAGCAGCAGCGCGTGGCCATTGCGCGCGCGCTCGTAAACGACCCGCCGATTATCTTCGGCGACGAGCCCACGGGCAACCTCGACAGCCGCACGGGCGAGGAGATTATGGTCATCTTCCAGCGCCTAAACGCAGCCGGAAAGACCGTGGTGCTGGTTACGCACGAGCACGACATCGCTTGCCACGCCAAGCGCATCATCCGGTTCAAGGATGGGCATCTGGTGGCGGATGAGGAAGTTACGGACCGACTGGACGCCGAACAGGTGCTTGCCGCCATGCCCAAAGAGGAAGAAGAGGATTAGCCCCGACCAGCCGCCCGCCAGACACATCGCGAGACGCGGAAGCGCTGGTCCGCTTACAGAGCGATGGTTTTCCGTTCAGGTCTCGATGGCATCGGCTGCGGCGTGTCCACTGGCACAAGGTTGATATCACCGAGATTCGCGCTCTTGTGGGTAAGGTCCAGCTGCAGAGAGGCGAGCCCGGCACCTCCGCCCTGCACGCGGTACGTTCGCAGCCGTACATCTTGACCAGGTATCCCAACGACCAAGCGATAGGTACCTGAGAGCAGCTTCTCCAGCTTGAACCCGCCGGCCTCATCGGTTGACGCGCGCGCCGCAACCCATCGCAGCCAAAACGGCCGCAGCGAGCCATCCTCAAGGAACATTCCCGGAAGCTCCCGCAGCGCGGGCTCCGGCACCACGCCAACCCGGATGCCCGCGGCCGGCTTGCCGTCCAGCAGGATGCGGCCTCGCACAACACCCTCACTGAAGAGGGCCCGCTCCTCCACGCGCTCCTCCAGCCGCATGGGCGAAATGCCTGCCTTCCGGTACCATTCCGCCGCGCGCTTCTTCTCCCCAAACCGTGCGTAGAGATCACCCATCAACGTGCGCGACCGCCTATCGGGGAAAGCGAAGCGCTGCGGATCACTCAACCTATCCAGATATCCACGTGCCGCGCCAGTGCCCGCGCAGGTGCTCAGTTTTTCCACCACGAGGCTCTGATAGACCGGCTCCGGGCTCTTCTCCAGATTAAGCATACAGACGCGCAGCGTCTCGTCAGAGTCCCATCGGTAGCAGGCACCGTCGAACAGGGTCTTATAGGCTGCATCGTTGAGGGCGGAGGCGTAGCGCTTTCCCCGTAAGTAGGCCTCTATGCTCTCCGCAACCCCCGGGCGAAGGGCTAGTCCGGTGATGCTTCGTTGGCGCACGGGAATCGCCACAGAGCGGTCGGGGGAGAGCACAAGTACGGAGAGCGCCTCCGGACCCGGAGGGTCCGAACCGATGATTCTCGCCAGTCGCTGCCCCTGCGATACATTACGCTCCGGGAGAAAGTCGTGCACGGATCGCATACGGTTCGGCACGATCCAGTGTCCCCAGACCATCACAAGCCCCAGTAGAGTTGCGGGAAGGCAAGCACAGAGCACCCGACGCGTTGCAGAAAGCGCTGGCCTACCCAGTGCCACAACGAGGCCGCCGCCCGCAAAACCCAACGCGGCGGCAGTCCCCACGACCATTGCTGCGATGCTTAGCCATGTGCCCTGGCCGATGCCGCCGAGCGATCGGTGGAACAGAAAGAGGTCGGTGGCATTCTGCAGGGGTGCAAAGGCCCAGCCGGCTCCAGCCAGCAGACCGATGGCCGCGCCGCGGGCCAGAAGGGAGCCAACGACTCTCCGGTTGCGCGGCAGATCGTAGTTGAGACTGTCAAACTGCCCCGCGACTCCATCCCTGCTGAAGAGAAACCAGACTACGGAACCCATCGCGGCCGTGCGCGCCATAAACGCCCAGCGGCTGTCTCCCAGCAGTAGAGAGAGAAGATACCAGAGGAAGGCGCAGGGCACGATGGCGGAGACCGCGATGAGAAAGGCCTTTATCAGCGGCCTAGAGTGCATGTAGGTGCGGGTGAGGACCGTACTGTCCCAATCCACACCCGTAGTCAGCCGAAACGACGGGTTGATGGCCCGAATCACCACATAGCAGATGACCAACACCAGTGCAATCTCGTAGCCGAGCACTGCCGCGGAGGGCATTCTGCCGAACTGGTCAATGAAGTGCAGCAGACTTGGGCTCCAGAGAAGGGGTCGTGGTACCGGAAAGCCCTCCACACTGATTGGCGGCTGCGGGTCGTTCTCCGGCCGAATGAGGAGGAGCTGAACTGTCAGCAGTGTGAGCGGCTGCAAGGCGATGCCGGCAATCGCCAGCGCGGAGGCCAGACCAGAACCGAGCACGCTCCAGGCTTGTGTTCGGGGTTCGCTGGTCACGCCGGCGGTCCCAACAGCAGCACGGACACGCTGTCACCGGCATTCAGCACTTCCGCATTCTCCTCGGCAATCACCAGTCCGTTGACATTCAGCATGGAAGTCAGCATGCCGGAACCCTGTCGCTCCAGAGGCCGCGCGTGAAGCCGTCCATCCTCCGCGAGCACCTGCGCACGATAGTACTCGCGTCTGCCTGGCTTGCGGCGGATTGGCTCAAGGAGCGTGGCCGTTATATGCGGTCGCGCAACGGACCGATGGCCCTGCATACGCTGCAGCGCGGGACGCACAAAGAGCTCAAATGCCACATAGGCGCCCGCTGGATTGCCGGGAAGGCCAAAGACGAGCGTGTTCCCGATGGTTCCGATCGCCACGGGCTTGCCGGGCTTCATACGAACCCTCCAGAGCTCCAGGGAGCCGAGCTTCTCAACAGCAGGCCGCACAAAATCGCGGTCGCCCACGGAAACACCGCCGGCCGCGACAATGGCATCCGGCCGCTGCACGGATGCGCTGGAGGTAAGCTGATTCAGCAGACCGCAGATGCGCTCGAAGTCGTCCGGGACATGCCCCTGAAACACGACCTCCGCTCCGGCAACAGTGGCCATCGCAGCCAGCAGGTGCTGGTTCGAGTCGCGTATCTGGCCGGGGCCCGGTGTAGCCTCCGCGGGGACCACCTCATCACCCGTCGAGATGACGGCAACGCGCGGGCGCCGATGGCAGAGCGGCCGGGTGCGGCCCATCGCAGCCAGCGCTGCGATTTCGCCAGGCAACAGCGCAGCGCCGGCGCGCAGCACCGTGGCGCCTCGCGTGACGTCTTCGCCACGGCAGCGTATATGGCTGCCAGGCTTGCACGGCCTGGTGATCTCCACCCCGGCCGGTGTAACACGGACGTCCTCTACCATCACCATCGCGTCCGCGCCCTCCGGCACGGGCGCACCCGTCATCGTCCGCGCACACGTCCCGGCTTCGACACGGAACAGCGGAACGCTGCCGGCATGGCCCTCGCCTATGGACTGAAGCAGAACCGGCTGTTCTGGTGACGCGCCCAGCGTATCCGCGGCACGCACGGCATACCCATCAACGGCCGAACTGTCGAACGGCGGATTGTCTACATCGGCGATGATATCCTCGGCGAGGACCCTGCCGAGAGCAAGCGCCAGCGAACAGGGCTCCGTGGGGAGGGCACTCACGCGCTCCAAAACGCGTGACAGAGCCTCCTCTACCGAAAGCAGACCAGATTGATGCGCAGCCATCACGTAGAAAGCCCTCTTCGACGCGTGGATAGACCTCAGCCCGCAGCGTCCTGGACGGATCGCAGCGATGCTTGCGCAATGAGCGTCGCACAACTCAGGTCAATACGCTCAAGCGCGTCATAGGCGTCGTCAATGTTTCTGCCGGCCACCACAATTCCATGCCGCGGGAGGACGCACGCGATGGCGCGATCGCGCAGTGCGTCTCCGGTTGGCAGCAACTGCTCAAGCACAGCCTCGGCAAGATCCTCGCTATGGGCCCGCGCGGCCCGCGCAACGGGAATCGTGCCGTACTTATCTGTCTGCTCACTTGTCGGCGGGATGGGCCATCCAAGTCCGGCAAACGCCAGCACGTGCATGGGATGGGCGTGGCACACAGCGCGCGCTAGCGGCAGGCTCCGGTAGATGGCGAGGTGCATGCGGGACTCGCGGGAGAGCTCGCCGGTGCCGTCCACCTGCACACCATCCGGCGTTACCACGACAATCTCCTCGGGCCGCAGATGCCACTGCCGCTTGCTGCCGGAATAGCGCGGTGTCATGTAGATAAGCCCGCCGGTCCGCAGGCTGAAGTTGCCGCCCGCACTATCTAGAAGGCGGCGCTGATAGGCCAGCAAGCCGAGCGCGCAGAGCCGCTCGCGCGGATCATCCATTCGCAGCGCCCCCGATGAGAGCTACCAAGTCAACGCCCTCCATCCCACGCTAAGCGACCATAGCATCAGTACGGTCACCAGGAGCCTCTGAGTGAGCCCGAACCACCGGTGCACCGTGAACCACAATACAATCGTCAACACGAAGAGGAGTCCAGCCATCAGACTGACAGCAAGGTCCACCACCCGCCAGCCGAACATGCCTCCCCCGAGGCCCGACCGATCAACGGCCGTGCTGAAGAGCGCCCCAACGACCGTCGCGAAGGTGCTCGCCGACACAGCATCATGTACCCTGCCCTCCCGCGTCGGCGGATCCGTACTGTCTATCAGGTCCGTCCTGTACCGTGCCTGCACCCAGAAGCCGAAGCCAGCCAAACACAGCATCATTGCCGCAACTTGCGCTCCGCGCTGAAGGGCCGCAATGCCCAAGAACACGGTCGCGGCTCCCGCCAGCAGGAACACCGCCTGCATCAGCCGCCCGGAGCGGCTCCGGGCGTACTCGCGCAGGAACCGGGGCGCCGGAGGCAGCCAGGGCTCCAGGAGCTGC
>CAZGLN010000262.1:4954-5418 GCA_964526545.1 uncultured Chthonomonadales bacterium | reverse complement strand
GAGGAGGCGCAGGCGGCTCCATCTCCGAAGCGCGCCCCAAGGACGGCGTTGCGCTGGGATGTGCGGAGCCTGCTGACGCCCCGAGGCATGCGCTGGGTTGGCGCCGCGGCGGCGCTTGCGCTGATGGCGCTTCTCATTATCCCCGTGGCTGTTACGCCCGCGAGGATGGTCTTTCCGTGGAGCGCGCTTCTATCGTCCGCTGAGGGGTGGTCGGTGAAACCCGAGAGTGCGAGACTGGAATCCCAGGGTGGCCGATACACGCTGGTGGTGCCCGTCCGCTCCGTCTCGCGTTCCGAAGTGCCGGTAGTCGTGGTACCGGATGTTACGGATCGCAGGGATGTGCGCGGCGAAGAGCGCGTTGCCCTCTCGCCGGCGAGACCAACGGAGGTGCGCCTGGAGGTTGGTGAGGGCGCGCTTGGGCGTCGGATCCTGCTGAGAGTGTCACGCGAGGGAAATCCGGGAGC
>CAZGLN010000262.1:2066-4925 GCA_964526545.1 uncultured Chthonomonadales bacterium | reverse complement strand
TGGCGCCGCCGCAATAGACTTCTACGAGCACGTGCCAAGCGCCGCGCTGCCCGGGCAGCGCGGCGCTTGCCTTTGGTCCCCCTTTGGATGTCTACCGCTCGCGCTCTATGGGCCTGGGGATCGTGTCGAGGAGTCTGGCCACAATGGCGTCGGAATCGATGCCCTCGGCCTCCGCATTGAAGTTGGTGATGATCCTGTGGCGCAAAACGGGCGGAGCGACCTCCACTACATCCTGAATGGTGGCATAGGGCCTGCCATAGAGGGCCGCGCGGGCCTTGGCACCCAGGATGAGGTGCTGTGAACCTCTTGGTCCGGCACCCCAACTCACCCACTCCTTCACGAATGCCGGCGCCGATGCGTCGCCAGGCCGCGTGGCGCGGGTCAACGCCATGGCGTACTCAAAAACATGATCTCCCACGGGGACCCGCCGCACGGTTCCCTGCAACGCGACGATATCCTCCGCGTGGAGGGTTTCGGAGACGGTAACTTGGAGGTCCGACGTGGTAGCCCGCATGATGCGCAGCTCTTCCTCGGCGGTGGGATATCCCACAGACACCATGAACATGAAGCGGTCGAGCTGGGCTTCCGGCAGCGGGTAGGTGCCTTCCTGCTCAATCGGGTTCTGGGTGGCGAGCACGAAGAAAGGAACCGGAAGGGCGTAGGTCTGACCTCCGGAAGTTACGTGGTGCTCCTGCATGGCCTCCAGTAGCGCCGCCTGCGTCTTGGGTGGGGTTCGGTTGATCTCGTCCGCGAGAATCATGTTGGCGAATATCGGTCCCCGAGCGAACACGAACTGCCGCTCGCGGGTGGCGCGATCCTCCTGAATGAGCTCGGTACCGGTGATGTCGGCAGGCATCAGGTCCGGAGTGAACTGGATTCGCTTGAAGGAGAGAGAGAAGGACCGGGCGAGAGTGCTCACCAGTAGCGTCTTGGCGAGGCCGGGCACCCCCACAAGCACGCAATGCCCCTGCGCGAAGATGGCAATCAGCAGCTCCTCGATGACCTTGTGCTGCCCGATGACCACGCGTCCCACCTCGGCCCGTATGGTGTCGTAGGCGGTTTTCAAGCGCTCAAGGGCGGCGAGGTCCTCGGTGAGGTCCTGCTGCGGACCGGCTGCTGTTGTCATCGGTCTCTCTCCTACTTTTGATAGATGGGAAGCAGGCCGGCCGGCACCTGGAGGGCGAGGACCGCCATCGCGGTAGCATATTCCGGACCCTGGGTATCGTTCCAGCTCCCGTCGCTGCTCTGGGAGGCCAGGAGGCGCTCGCGAAGCGTTACGAACCAGTCTCGCCAGGGCTTGCCGCCTACCTGGTACATCGCCTGCGTGCAGTAGTAGAGGGCGTACATGTAGTGCTGGCGATACATCCACTCATAGCGCTCGATGGGATGCTCCTGCAGGTAGGTTACACCCCCCTTGCACTCCGGCGAGTTGCGCTCGCCGGAGAGCATCAGGCAGGTAACGGCCGCGCCGGTGCGCGCCGGCCCGGAGCCGCGCTGGTTAATCTGGTAGCTAAAGCCGCCGTCGCCATTGTTTGCGCAACGCTTGATGTAGTTGATGGCCCGTTTGACAGTGGCAGTGGGCACCTTGACACCGGCGTTGTGCGCAGCACGCAAGGCCACGAGCTGCACGGCGGTTACGGAAATATCAGCGTCCGCCACCTGCGGCTGGTATCGCCAGCCTCCCTCGGCATTCTGCGTGCGCACGATAAGCTGGATGGCCGATTCAAGTTTCGGTCGCAGGTCCGACCGGCGAGTCATGCCGTACAGCTCCGCCAGGCAGAGGGTGGCGAAACCATGGCCATACATGGGAGGGCCGGCACTGCCGCCGCGACCAACCAGGCCGTTGCGCTGGACGCTGTCCGCGAGCCAGTCCACCGCCTTGTTCAGCATCTCGCCGTACTTGCCGCGGCCGGGCTGGTGGCCCGCGGAGAGGAAGGCAAGGGTGCACAGACCGCTTACCGCGGCATCCACGCTGTAGTTGCCGCTGGCCCAGTGGCCGTCGGCCTGCATGCGCGAGGCGAGATAATCCAGGCCACGCCGGACCGCTGCTTCGGTCTGCGGGGTGCCCAGGTACTCCCGCGCTTCCACGTCGAAGGGATCGGCCCTGCGCTGTGCGTGCGCGAGTGGTGCGGCGCAACAGGCGCATGCGGCCGCGAGGAGTGTCCTTCGTCCAATGAGTCGGGCTGCTTCTTCAATCATCGTCTGCTGCCTTCCGAAAGGGCACGGTAGTACTGTTTCACCAGGTCACGGTACTCCGCCGGCACGCGCTCCTGTTGGCCCTGCCTGAGCGATTGCTGTGCGCGTGGGTCCAGGCCGCCGAAGCTCCGGCTCCCTCGGCCTGGCGGTCCGAAAGCGCCTGGCTGGGCCTGCACGATGCGGGGTGTTTCGCGGCCGGGCTGCTGCCCGCCCGGTTGCTGCTGGGCCATCTGACCCGCGTTTTGCACACTCTGCTGCTGCCGCGCCATCTGCCGCATGGCTGCGCGCACCTCCTGAATCGCGGCGTCGAGGGCGGCAACAATCTGTTCCTGTTTGGACTGAGTCGGCTGCCCGGTCTCGGCTCGACGAAGGTCTTCCGCAACGTCCTCCATCATCCGCGCCGCGTTCGAGACGCGTTGGCCGGTACGCGGTTCGCCCCGCAGCTGCTGCGCCGCCCGCTCGGCAATCTCCCTCGTGGTGCGCTGCGCCTGGTTCAGGTAGTTCAGTTCTCGCTGCTGATCCGCGCTGAGCTGCCTGCCGGGATTGCGGTCCCTGCGGCGGTCAATGCTTGTTGTCTCCTGCCGTATCTGCGCCTGCATCTCGCGGGCGAGTTGGAGCTCGCCGCCCGCGTCGCTCTGGGCGGTGCTGCCCTGCTGTGATCCG
>CAZGLN010000262.1:0-2005 GCA_964526545.1 uncultured Chthonomonadales bacterium | reverse complement strand
CGAGCGTCTCCGCAGCATGCTCCTGGTTTCTTCGCGTGTCGGCGCTTGTGTTGCGCTGCTGCAGCGCCCTCGCGGCATTCTCCATGCGGCGAGCCGCCTCGCCCGTGGCCCATTTGAAGGCGTTCGAAGGCATCTCCTGCGCAAGCTGCTGCGCGCGATTGAGGAGG
Organism: uncultured Chthonomonadales bacterium; assembly: GCA_964526545.1. Classification (GTDB taxonomy): domain Bacteria; phylum Armatimonadota; class Chthonomonadetes; order Chthonomonadales; family CAJBBX01; genus CAZGLN01. The sequence continues at coordinate 1,838 of CAZGLN010000262.1, read as the reverse complement.
CGCTCCTGAGCGCGCGCAGCGTTGTCGGCGCGCTCTTGCGCCGCGCGGCTGTTAGGATCCTGCGAGCGCAGGTTGTCCACGCGTTCGGTCTCCGCTTCCAGTGTGCGCTGATCCCGCGCCAGCCGCTCCACCTCGGCGCGGGTCCTGGCCGTGTCCTGCTGCGATGCCGCATTGCGGGCGGACTCCCTGGCTTCCATTGCGGCTTCCAGCAGACGCCGCACGGCCTCCCGTGCCGATTGCGACGCCTCCTGTTCCCGTCCACGTCCAAGCTGCTGCTCGGCCTCGCTCATGTGGCGTTGAGCGCGCTGCACCTGCTGTTGGGCCGCGGCCGCTCCATCGAGCTGCGATTCGAGCCTGCGGGCCTGTTCGCGTAGCTGCTGCTGCTGTTGGGCGGCCTGCTGCTGCTGTGCCTTGTCGGCAGCCTGCGCCATGCGGTTGGTCAAGTTTCGCTGCGCCTCCGCCGTCTGCTGCAGCTTGTCGGCGATCTCCTCCAGCCTCTCGGCCTGCTTACCCGCCTCCTCGGCCGAGCGCTGAGCCAGACCGGCCATTCCGAGCCGATCCGCCATGTCGCGTAAGTCCCTGGCGACCTTCTCCTGAGCGGGAGCCGCCTCGCGCGGGTCCTGGGCCTCCAGTCGGGACCGTGCCCGCTGCTGGTTCTCGGTTAGCCGGGATTGCTGAGCCTGACGGACTGCCTCCTGCATGTCGCGGGCGCCTGGCGCCTGCTGTTCGGCGGCGGCCTCTGCCGCCTCCTTGGCACGCTCCAGCAGCCCTTGCGTCTGACGTGCGAGTTCGGACTGCCGCGCTGCAAGGCGTCGCAGGTTCTCTCGCTCAGCGGGAGTGAAGGCGCGCGTATCCATTGGCTCCGAGGCGACCCGGGAGAGATCCGCCAGGCGCTGCTGCTCCGTCGCTAGGCGATCCACCTCCGCTGCCAGCCTTGCCGCGTCCGGTACTGGTGCTGCCTCCTCCGCGAGCCTGCGAAGCTCTTCCAGAATGTCCTGCTGCGCCTGGGCGGCGGAGTCCAGCGGAGCGGAATTCTTGTTGTCCGCCGACTTGATGGCTTCCGCGGCACGCGTCATCGGGCCATTGGCGAGGCGTTCCAGTGCCTGGGCGGCCCTGCTCATCCGGCTCTGCTGGGACTGTGTGGCGAGGCCGTTCTCATCGAGGCGCTTAAGGGCTTCCGTCATTTGCCGTGCCACGGATCGGGCTTCGGCCGCAACGTTCCTCTGGGCGGCCTCCGCTCGCCGAACAAGCGCGGCCTGAGCGTCTCCACGCCTTGCGCGGGCCAACTCCTCCATGGCGGCGCGCTGCTGCTTTACCAACTGCTTGAGCGCCTCCGACTGCTCCAACGTCTCCTGTTCAATCCGCTGCTTCATCTCCTGAGCGCCGACGATGGTCACCTTGTAGGAGGCCGATTTCCCTTGGCGCGGGCCCTTCACGGCGTTTCCGTCGCGCGCGGTAACCTCGTAGGAGAGGACATCCCCATCCTTGAGCCCAAGCCCCGCGAGATTCACGCGGGCAGCGGCTGCCGCGTTCTTGGGCGTGGAGTTCGCGGCGAAGGGGAGGGGCAGGGAGCCAGAGCGTTTGCCCACGCGGTACTGGACCGCCATGGACTGCACGCCATAGTCATCGGTGGCGACGGCGCGCAGGTCGAACCACCCGTTTGGGCTCCGCTCGATATCCGCATTGGGAGAGGCGATCCTCACTTCGGGCCGCTTGTCTTCTACGGCCGTGATAGCGTAGGAGGGCGCGGGCTGCGCGGTGAAACCGTTCCGGTCAACAAGGTCTACCGCGTACTGCCCCGACTTCGCCACGGTGATCTCAAAACGGGCATCCGCCCC
>CAZGLN010000261.1:264-5426 GCA_964526545.1 uncultured Chthonomonadales bacterium | reverse complement strand
GTGGCACACATACGCCCAGGCTCGAACTGGCAGATCTTCGACTTACGCGAGATATGGCGGTTTCGCGACCTGCTCTGGACGCTTGGTGAGCGGGATGTAAAGCTGCGCTATCGGCAGACGGCCCTGGGCGTGTTCTGGATACTCATCCAGCCGCTGGTGGCCGCCGGGATCTTCGCGTTCGTGTTTGGTAACGTGGCGCGCCTCTCGAGCGAGGGCCTGCCGTACATTCTCTTCTCGTACGCAGGCATGGTCCTCTGGAACAGCTTCTCCTCCACGCTGCTTAAGTCTGGAGGCAGCCTGATCCACAACTCGCACCTGGTGTCGCGCATCTACTTCCCACGCGTCATACTGCCGCTTTCTACTGTGATAACCACGCTGGTGGACTTTCTGGTGTCCTTCGCGGTGCTGATAATCATGCTGTATGTATTTAAGCGTCCTCCCACGTGGACGATGCTGACCGTACCGTTTTGGGTCTTCACCATCGTGGCTCTTGGACTTGGCATCGGCTTGATGAACGCGGCACTCACCGTACGATACCGCGATGTCGGCAATATCGCAGGCGTCCTGATGGCGTTTCTGCTCTATGCCAGCCCCATCGCCTACTCTGTGCAGTCCGTTCCGGCGGATCATCGGACTCTCTTTCTGATGAACCCCGTGGCAAGCCTGCTCGCGGGATTCCGCTGGGCCGTCTTTGGCAAGGGGCTCGTTCCTTGGGGGTGGGTGTTGTACTCGGTTGTGTTCACTATTGCGACCATTATTGTTGGGGCACTTGTTTTCAAGAGTCGTGAACGCAAGTTCGCGGATGTCATCTAGGCACGGCAAGATCGCGGAGACTGAACACCATGCGGGCAAGACGACAGGCAATCCTGATGTGTTCCATCGGTGTGGTCGCGCTCCATCTGCTTGTGGGCTCTGCCCTGGCGCAGGTGGGTGCGCAAGCGCCGGGCGAAGTGCTCGTCAGGTTCAAGGAGGGGGTGCGCGAGGCGCAGCAGGTGCGCCGGACGCTCAACGCTCAAGGTACGCCGATTGGCGCCTTGCCCGAACTGAACGTGGTGCTGCTGAGGCTGCGGCCGGGCCTTGCGGTAGATGATGCCATTCGCGATCTCTCGGCGCGTCCGGACGTGGTGTACGCCGAACCGAACTTCCGAAGACAGACAACGGCGACACCCAACGATCAGTACTATCCTCTTCAGTATGGGCTGCCGCGCATACAGGCGGACCTCGCATGGTCTGCGCGGGAGCCGGTGTCCAGCGTAACCATTGCCATCCTCGATACGGGAATATCCTACACGCACGGCGATTTGGCCAACAAGATGTGGATAAACCCGGGCGAGATACCCGGTAACGGCATTGATGACGATGGCGACGGCTTTGTAGACAACATCTACGGCGCCAACATCGTCTACAACAACGGCAATCCCAATGACGACCACTACCACGGCACGCACGTTGCAGGCATAGCCGCGGCCCAAATCAACAACGGGATCGGCGTTGCTGGGGTAGCGGGCTGGAACGGTAATCCGGGTCAGACGGACACCAACTCGGCCAAATTGATGGCCGTGAAGGTGCTCGACTCCCAGGGCAGCGGATGGGACGCGGGCGTAGCCGCCGGGATAATCTTCGCGGCAAACAAGGGCGCCAAAATCATCAACATGAGTCTGGGCGGCCCCGACTACAGCCAGACGCTGAATGACGCATGCCAGTACGCCTGGAACCGGGGCTGCATCGTCATTGCGGCCGCCGGCAACAGCGGTTCATCCAGCTTCTCCTATCCGGCCGCCTTTCCGAATGTGATCTCGGTGGCGGCGACCGATGCCAACGACCGTCTCACCTGGTTCAGCAACTGGGGTGCCTGGGTGAAGACGGCGGCTCCGGGTGTGGACATCGCCTCGACGTTTCCTGGCAACAGCTACGTCTATATGAGCGGCACATCCATGGCAACGCCCTTCGTGGCGGGCGAGGCCGCGCTGGTCTGGTCGTGCTTCCCGTCGCTCACCAAGACGCAGCTCCGCGATGCCATTCTCAACAACACGGACCCCTACTTGCCTTACAATAGCCGGACGATCGGCGCGGGGGCGGGTCGGATCAACGTTCTGAAGGCACTTAACGCGGCCGCCGCTGTCAATGCTCCGGCGCAGCCCGCCAATCTGCGCGCCTACGCCGGCAATGCGCTTGTGGTGCTCACGTGGGACGTCGTACCCGAAGCGGGTTCCTACAATGTGAAGCGCCGACTCCAGGGCGAGGGGGGCTTCAGCACTATCGCCACAGGCGTGGCGAGCACCACGTTCCGTGACTCGGGCCTGACGAATGGCGTAGCTGCCGAGTACAAGGTGAGCGCGGTCAACGAGGGAATTGAGGGGGAGGACTCCTCGCCTGCCGCGGCTACTCCCTCCGCCGCCATTCTGATCAATTCCGGCGGTCCGGAATACCTTCACAGCAGTCTTCGCGTGTTCTCGGCGGACCAGTACTTCAGTGGAGGCACCATTGGCACCCTGGCGCCGAGGCCCATCGGCAGCACCTCTGATCCGACTCTGTACTTCACTCGGAGGGCCGCCAACAGCTTCTCGTACAGTCTTCCCGTTCCACGCGGCGAATACCGCATCCGACTGCACTTCGCGGAGTACTGGAGCATCATCAACGCGGGCGATCGGCCGATGCGGGTGCTGGTAAACGGGCAAGTGGCGCTTCCCCTGGTGGACGTCATGGCCGAGGTGCCGCGTTATACAGCCCTGGTCAAGGAGATCATTGTTGTCTCGCCGACAAACACGCTGACCGTGCAGGTGCAGGCGTTAGGCAGCTCGGCCGCCTTCATCAATGCGGTTGAGATCGAGCGGATCGGTCCGTTCATTCCCGCGGCGCCAACGAACCTAACGGCTATCGGAGAAGTGGGCCGCATCGCCCTGAGCTGGAATCCCTCGCCGAACGCGGATTCGTACAACATCAAACGCTCCTTGACATCCGGCGGGCCGTACACCACGGTGGCCTCAGGTGTCCAAGCCGCAACCTATCTGGATACAACCGCGTTGGTGGGAGTAACGTACTACTACGTAGTCAGCGCGGTCGCGGATGGTGAGGGCGACAACTCGAATGAGGCGAGTGCCGCGGCCGTTGCAGATGCGATGCGAATTAACGCCGGCGGCCCGGCATATCAAGGCGGAAGCTTCTGGTCGGCAGACCAGTATTTCCAGGGAGGGGCTCCCGGTTCCATGAATCCGCGCCCCATCGGCAATACCTCCGATCCGACCCTCTACTTCACACGCCGAGCAGGAAGCAACTTCACCTACACGCTGCCTGCTCCTGCCGGCAATTACGTTCTGCGACTCCACTTCGCGGAGTATTGGACGGCGATGGCGCCTGGCACGCGGCCCATGGAGGTACGCGTGAACAACGCGGTGGTGATTCCTCTGTTGGATGTACTTGCCGAGGTACCGATATATACCGCGCTCGTGAAGACCCTGAACGTCTCGTCGGTTAACGGCCAGGTTGTGGTTAATCTGCGCCAGATTGGCAGCTCGGCTGCTTTCATCAACGCCATCGAGCTGGTGCCGGTGCAGTAGGGGAAGCATTGGGGAGTCTTTCAAGCGGGGCCACCTCTGGCCCCGCTTGATGTTTCCTGCGCGCGCCCGCATACCGGGACCATAAATCACGCGATCCACTAGAAGCCGCCGTCCGTCCAAGTCTTCTGGAGGTCTGCCGAAGAGCCGGCTGCTCCATGGCAGTCCTCGGCTATTGTGAAGATACAGAAGTCCCCTTGCGCAAAACCCGCTCTCTTTCCAGTGGGTTCAAGGCGCAGCCAGGCAGGTTGCGGTTTGTCGTGGTCGAATGTAGAAGCGCACGAAAACTTCCAGGCGGCGTGCGGGCGAACGCCGCGGCACGCCGGGAGAGAGTTCATGTCTACCGATTCGGATCAGAAGACTTCCCGGAGAGACTTTCTGAGGGCATCCGGCGGCATCGCCGCCTTGGCGCCGCTCTCCGCCTTTGCCCTACCACCGGTCCATCCCCAGGGCAGCGGTCTCATTCAGGTGGCGCTCATCGGCTGTGGCGGTCGTGGGGGAGGAGCGGCCGTGAATGCCCTCTCCACGCAGGGAGGCCCTATCAAGCTGGTGGCCATGGCGGATGCCTACGCGGACCGACTCAACGGGAGTTATCAGGGACTGAGCGGTGAGCTCGGACAGCGTATGGATGTGCCGCCGGAACGCCGCTTTGTCGGATTCGATGCCTACAAACAGGCCATGGACTGCCTTAAGCCGGGCGATGTCGCCATCTTCGCCACACCTCCCGCGTTTCGCTGGGTCCACTTTCAGTACGCCATTGAAAAGCGCCTGAACGTCTTCATGGAGAAGCCGGTTACGGTGGATGGACCCACGAGCCGGCGTATGCTTCAGCTTGCGGATGAGTCTGTGGCGCGCAATCTGAAGGTTGGCGTGGGCCTCATGTCCCGCCACTCCAGGCCGCTCCAGGAACTTCACGATCGGATCAAGAACGGCGAGATAGGCGACATCATCCTGATGCGCGGCTACCGAATGCACGGCCCCATCGGCTATTTCGCGTCTCACGCCAAGCCGCCCGATATCAGCGAGTTGGACTATCAGGTCCGAAGGTTCCACAGTTTCCTCTGGTCAGGCGGCGGAGGCTTCAGCGACTTCTACATCCACATCATTGACCACCTCTGCTGGATGAAAGACGCCTGGCCTGTGAAGGCTCAGGCGCTTGGCGGCCGGCACTATCGTTACGATCGCGAGGGCCGGCTCTACGTGGACCAGAACTTCGACAGCTACTCGGTAGAGTACACCTTCGCCGACGGCACAAAGCTCTTCTTCGGCGGCCGATGCATGGAGGGTGCGACAGGCATCTACTCCAGCCATATCCACGGATCGAAGGGCATGGCGATCGGCTCGCGCAGCGGCGATATCGGTGCGCCCTCAAGCATCTACCGCGGACAGAACGTCGAGAGAGCCAATCTGCTCTGGCAGTCTCAAGATCGCAGCAATCCCTATCAGAACGAGTGGGACGCCCTAATAGACGCGATCAGAAACGATAAACCGTTCAATGAGACACGCCGCGGGGTAGAAGCGAGTCTCGTGACCAGCCTCGGACGCATGGCCGCGCACACGGGCGTGGAGATGACGTACGATCAGATGCTCAACTGCGAACACGAGTTC
>CAZGLN010000261.1:0-235 GCA_964526545.1 uncultured Chthonomonadales bacterium | reverse complement strand
CTTCAGGCAGATGCCAACGGGCGATATCCGATACCGCAACCCGGCATCAATACGAAGCGCGAGTACTAAACCGGCGCCGCGTGACGTAAGCGCCTTCAGGCTGATTTGCAGCGGGTCAGCGACAGATGGCTGGCCCGCTCTCCTTTCGTGCCGCTCTACGCAGCGCGCTGGTCCATTGACGTGGAAGCCGGCTCCACCTGGAACGTGTTGACTTCGTTTCGTAAGGACGCAGCTT
>CAZGLN010000260.1:235-5488 GCA_964526545.1 uncultured Chthonomonadales bacterium | reverse complement strand
AGCCCGCGCTGGCACGGGGCGAGCTGCAGTGCATCGGCGCCACCACAATGGACGAGTTCCGAAAGTACATCGAGCGGGATGCGGCGCTGCAGCGGCGTTTCCAACCGGTGAAGGTGCAGGAACCCACCGAAGAGGAGTGCATCGAGATCCTCAAGGGACTGCGCGACCGCTACGAGGGGCATCACAAGGTCAAGATTACCGATGGAGCACTCGTGCAGGCTTCGCACCTCGCCAGTCGGTACATCACGGATCGGTTTCTGCCGGACAAGGCCATTGACCTTATTGACGAGGCGGCTTCCAGGGTGCGGCTGCAGCATGCCCTGCCGCCCGCCGAGCTGCGGCGCGCCAAGTCCGAGCTTGCCCAGATAGAGCGCGAGCTCCAGTCGCTCGCCGGAAACAACCAGTACGAGAATGCCCACGAGCTGGAAGCAAAGCGCGCGAAGCTGCAGGCCCAGATCGCCGAGCTGGAGAAGGACTGGAAGGCTCGGCGTGACGAGGTGAAGCGTGTGGTCTCCGAGGACGAGGTGGCGAACATTGTCCAGTCGTGGACAGGTATCCCGGTTAGCCGCCTGGTGGAGGCCGAGACGCAGAAGCTGCTGCGCATGGAGGAGGAGCTGCACCAGCGCATCATTGGACAGCACGAGGCCATCGTGGCCGTCTCCAAGGCCGTGCGGCGGGCGCGCTCCGGCATGAAGGACCCGAAGCGCCCGATGGGTACGTTCGTCTTCCTGGGACCGACTGGCGTCGGCAAGACGGAGCTGGCGCGTGCCCTGGCGCAGTTCCTATTCGACAACGAGAACGCGCTCATCCGGATAGACATGTCCGAGTATATGGAGCGCTTTGCCGTCTCGCGGCTGGTGGGGGCGCCTCCCGGCTACGTTGGGTATGAAGAGGGCGGGCAGCTCACGGAAGCCGTGCGCCGGTCACCCTACTCGGTCGTCCTGCTGGACGAGATAGAGAAGGCGCATCCCGAGGTCTTCAACATTCTCCTGCAGGTTGCGGAGGATGGGCGGCTGACGGACAGCCAGGGCCGTATCGTGGACTTCAAGAACACCGTGATCATCATGACCTCGAACATTGGCGCGCGTCTCATCAACCGCGAGCCCGGCATTGGCCTCAGGGCGTCCACTCGGCGCGATGAGGATGAGCGGTCCTACGAGAGCATGAAGGGCAAGGTCACGGAAGAGATGAAGAAGGTCTTCCGGCCCGAGTTCCTCAACCGCATTGACGAAGTGATCGTGTTTCACGCGCTCACGGCCAGCGAGATCCTGCAGATTGTGGACCTGATGATCTCTCGCGTGAACCGGCAAGTGCAGGCGCAGGGCATGGAGCTGGAGCTCACAGAGGAGGCCAAGGAACTTCTGGCACGCGAGGGCTACGACCCGAACTTTGGCGCGCGACCTTTGCGCAGAGCGGTCCAGCGCCTTATCGAGGATCCCCTGGCGGAGGAGCTTCTGCGGGGCACGTTCTCCGAGGGCGATATCATCCGGGCGGAAGTCAAGGATGGCGGTATCGTCTTCGTTCGCGTGGCGCCGCCTGATCTGCCGCCCGTGGATGAGCAGGAGCAGCCCGCGGGTGTGGCGTAGCCTCTCCCGAAGTCAGAACCGAAAGGCCCGCCTGAGCGCGGGCCTTTCGCATATGAGCAGGGCAATCTCGGCGTTCTGTGTGCAGTCGGCAGGCTAGGGAGCCTCCCCGTAGCCGGACAGGCCGAAGGCATCCAGGACGCGTGACTTCTGCTGCGCCATGCGGGCCGAAGCCATGTTGGCATAGCGCTCAAGCTCGCTGCGCTCGAGCTCCACGAAGCTGAGAACGGCGCTTACGGCGTATGGCGCGTAACCGATACGCAGCGAGTAGGTGTGGTAGGATAGTGCTCGATCCGCGGCCAGCCTGACCGCAGCGAGAGCCGCCCTGGCGGGATCCATGCGAAGCAGAAGGGGCAGGTTCGTGTGCGGACTATCGCTTGTGTGAGAATGGCGACCCACCACGTGGTGCGATACTTCGGATCGAAGCTCGCCGAGGAAGTCCGCACGATCCTCCCGGCTCCTGAAGAACCCGAAGAACACCAGCGCCTCCAGATCGGTGGTCTCTTCCCACTCCATCCATTCCGGTGTGTCGGGTTCGGGAGAAACCACGAGGATCGCGAATGCGGGTGCAATGCGCAGGGGCAGCATGGTGAACGTGCTCCAATTTCGTGCAGGTCATTGTAGGAGTTCCATGCGGTTTCGTCAACGCGTGTGCAGAGTGTGTGCGTGGGCGTGGGCGCTCACGGTATGTCTGGCGACCGTGCCTTGCCTGGCGGACTCGCCGCGGGCCGTCGAGGCCGTTTCGACGGGTCCCGATCGCATCGTTCTCTACTGGCGGCCCACCGCCGGCGCTGTGGAACACGAGATCCTTCGCGATGGGCGCCGCATTGCCAATATCGGCGCATCCGCGGATCAGTACGTAGATACAGGCCTGAGGCCGGGAAGTGCCTACGCGTATCGCGTGGTGGGGCGCACTGCCTCCGGAAGCTACGCGAGCGAGGAAGTTGTGGAGCGTACATTTCCCACTCTCCCGGACCGCCTAGAGTGCGATGTGCTGGTGGTCGGCGCGACTTCCGCGGGAGTGGCCGCCGCGGTAACCGCGGCGCGCTATGGACTGGATGTCGTGCTGATCGAAGAGACGCGCAGGCTCGGCGGCATGCCCGTCAACGGACTGGGTGCGAGCGACATCCGAAGGGGAGAGCACGCCAGCGGGTTTTTCGCGGAGTTTCGCGCCGAGGTTATCAAGATCTACGGGGGCGGCGATGGCCTGCGTTACGAGCCCCGCGTGGCGCATCTTGCCATGAAGCGCCTCCTCTGGGCGGAGCCGTCCCTCAAGGTATTTCGCGAGGTGCGGCCCGTGGCGGTGCGCACCCGGCAAGGCGCCATCAGCGAGGTTCACTCCGAGGAGGTTGCCACGGGCCGGCGGTGCGTGTTCGTGCCGAGGATTGTGGTGGATGCCACGGAGTGCGGCGACGTGGGTGCATGGGCGGGCGCTCCGTTCCGGGTGGGGCGTGAGGCGCGCAGCGCACGCGAACCGCACGCAGGGGTCATCTACTACGACAGGGCGGGCGATCGCCTGCTTCCGGGTTCGACGGGGCGTGCAGATAAGCGAGTGCAGGCCTACTCCTATCTCATGACGGTGCAGGACTTCGGCGCGGGAGCGGTGCGGACCATTCCGCGCCCGCCCGGCTACGATCCAGGCAAGTACAACCGTGCGCCTTCATGGGAGAGGAGCTGGAACGCAACCAGCGGCAGACTGCCCAACAATAAGTACGAGATCAACCAGCATCCGCATGGCAGCGATCTGCAAGGGGTGAACTACAACTATCCTACCGCCGACTACGCGGAACGGAGGAGAATCGAGCGGCTCTTCCGCGATCACGCGCTCGGCTATCTCTACTACATCCAGACGGAGCAGGGCAAGCCGAACATCGGGCTCTCGCTGGATGATTTCCGCGACAGCGATCACTGGCCCCAGGGCCTCTACATCCGGGAGGCGCGCCGGTTCGTCGCGGATGTGACCATGGACCAGACGGACATCATGGATGCACGCAAGCTTGCCCGACCGGATTCCATCGGCATTGCGGACTACGCGATGGATTCGCACGCCACGCAGCCCAAGGTGGATTGGTCTACGCCGGACATGGGAGAGGGTGAGTTCTATCTTCCGCAGTACACGCCGTGGCATCAGGCACCCTACCGCATCATGCTGCCGCGAGGCGTGCTCAATCTCTTCACGCCCACCGCCGTCTCCGCAACGCATGTCGCCTATGGCTCCTACCGCATGGAGCCCGTGCGCATGCACTATGGAGCGGCAGCCGGTATCGCTTCCGCGATCGCGCTGCGGCATGGGCTTTCGCTTCGCGATGTGCCGGTGCGGCAGGTGCAGATGGAGCTGCTGAAACCGGCAAGATCGCGGGAAAGCGGCACGGCGCTGGGGGTGGGTTCCGGCGGGCCGGGCGAGCCGGCCTTTCTCTATCTCTTTCCCGACGTTGCCCCCGGCTCTCTAAGGTACCGCGCCATCCACTGGTTGGCGGCGCGCGGCTTCTACCCGTGTCCCGCACCAGCTCAACGCACACCGGTCTCCGGTTTGCAGAGCGCTCCCTTCAAGCCGAACGAGGTGGCGACCATTGCCGAGGCACTGCGCCTCTTCGCGCTTCTCGATGGGCGTCGAGGGGAGTGGGACCCGCCGGCTCCAGCCGAGTGGAGTGTGCTGGTGCGTGATCTCTCCGCCTCTTCCGAGCAGGTCTTGCGGCGCGGGCATTTGGCTCTGTTGGCGAGCGCGTTTCTTGGATGGAGGCCGGCTGCCGAGACACGGCGCTACGCGGATCTGGAAGAGGAGAGAGTCGCGGTCGCCGCGGAGGCACTGCGTGAGCGCGGCATAGACAGCAGGCTATGGGATGGAGGAGCGGCTATACGTTCCGACGGGCGGCTGTTGTTCAGGGCGGACCAGGGAGTCACGAACGCGGAGCTGGCCGAGGTAATCTTCCTGCTGCATGCGCATCTCGGGCCGCTCTGGGAGGACCATCCGGCGGATCGAGCGGCGGCTATTCGCGTAGGCACATCGCCCGAGCCATCAGGCAGGCGGCGTTGAGGCGAGATCGGATAAATGGGTAGTTCCGAAAGGAGAGCAACACGCATGCGGTTTTCGCTGCGAAAGGCGTTTTTAGGCGCTTTACTGCTGGCGCTGGCAGGCACGGGTCCGTTCGCTCAGACGAAGCCCGGGACCGCTCAGCCGAAAAAGTCTCCAGCCCCCAAGGCGGCCGCTCAGACTCGGACGGCTTCGCCCGCGGCTGGGGGCGAGAACCAGGTTGTGGCCACGGTCAATGGGGAGCCCATCACGCGCATCCAGGTACTGGGCCCCGCCTTCGATGACCAGTTGACGCGACTCAATGCCCAGGACCCGCAGATGCGTCAGGCAGGCGCAGTGGCGGCCTCCGTGGGCGCATTCGTGCTGAAGAGGCTCGGGCTGGGCGGAGCGGGGCCAGTTACCGTTACTCGCGCTCAATTGATCGAGGCGGTCTTCGCGGAGAAGCCGGCGTTTCTCGCTCAGGCGGTGGACAACAAGATTCGCGAGGTGGTCATACGACAGGCGGCCAAGAGAGCGGGCATCACGGTTTCGCAGGCCGAGGTGGATGCCCAGTTCAATAAGTCCGTGGAGCAGGCCCGGAACCAGATGCAGCAGCAGAACCGCAGCCTGCTGGCCTCGATGAACCGCAGGCAGTATCTG
>CAZGLN010000260.1:0-217 GCA_964526545.1 uncultured Chthonomonadales bacterium | reverse complement strand
GGTCTACGTCTCCCTTCTGCTGGATGCACTGCTGAAGAAGGACTTCGAGAAGAAGCACGGTCGGCCCATAGGCAGCCAGGACTTCGTGGATGGCCGGCACATCCTGGTGCGCGTGGCTCCGCCGCCCGCAGTGCCCGGCACGGACGGGGCATCCGGCCCGAACGCCGAGGACACGGAGAAGCTGTGGGCCGAGGCGAAGCAGAAGATAGAGGGCCTT
>CAZGLN010000259.1:2615-5551 GCA_964526545.1 uncultured Chthonomonadales bacterium | reverse complement strand
GAACTCGAAGGGCCTGGCGTAGACGAGAATGGGATCGCCGCCCGTGCAGCGGAATCGAAGCGCGCCATCCTCCGCGCGGAGATCCCTCACCTGGTCATTCGCGGACCACTCGCCTGGCGCGTCCCGGTTGTCGAAGGTCCACTGATGCAGTGTGCGGTCGTCGCTCGTCTGCCCAGGCGGAGCCGGAGCCAGGAGAAGCAGCAGCGAGAGAGCCAGGAGCATGGTACACCTCTACACGTTGGGCGATGGGCAAGGTTTCGGAAGGCCGGGGTGAAGGTCCTGCCGCAGACGGAGCGCTTCGCCGCAGCGTGGAGAGATCGGCTCCGCTGGCCTTACCTCTCCACGCCGAATTCAAGCGAGTTGGACCAGTGCGTTGCCCAGTCGTTGTGGAAGGTGAGCGAATTGACCTTGGCGACGCTTCGGCCGGCCGCCAACTCCATCACCGCTCCCTCATTGTTGCGGAACGTGAATCGGATGGGACCGCCCTTCTTGAGCGCCGCGGCCACTTCGGGCATGAAGTCGAGCGGGATGGCGCATTCGAGGGTGCTGCCTCGAAAGGCCAGCCGCGCGGTGGGCACCGGTCCCCCATCCAGCGCCGCTTTCGGCTGGCGGGGATAGAAGTGCTTGCGCACCGCTCCAACGCGAGTAAGGCAGAAGACCTCCGTGCCGCCATCCTTGCAGCGATTCAGGGCGAACTCGTAATCGGTGTCCTGGTAGGCGCAGAAGCGCGGCATGGTGCCCTTGGGATAGGGGAGCATGTCCGGCTTGGCATGCTCGGGGATGACATTGAAGGCTATCTGGATGTTGTGCCCCGAGGGGAGGTCGGGATCCTTGCGGTAGCTGTAGCGGCGCACTCCGGCGGGCCACACCCGCTCCTTTCCGTTGTCCGTAACGCGTTCTGGATAGAAGAAGCTGTCGTCGTCACGGTCGCCATAGCGGATGGTATCCACGATGGCGGGTGCCTTTGCGGCAAAGTAGAACCAGCGGTCGTCGTAGGCAGTGTACGCGGTGATCGGAGCCGCGCTCACCTGGCGGCTCCAGTCGCGGAAGGGGAGATAGGCCTGCTCGGTCACACTGGCGCCCACCGCCTGGGCGACAGTCTGCGGTATGCAGCCGGCCCAATCATCCAGCGAGCCATCCACCTGGATGGTGCGGCGCGAGATGTAGTTCACCCGAAGGACCTCCGCGTGCTCCACTCGGCCCGCGGCGCTCTCGAAGACCGCCCGCAGAGGATAGGTGTTGGTTTCGTTCGGCGCGCCCCGGGTGATTTGAAAAGAGAGGGTGGCGGTCTCATTGCCCCGCAGGTGCACCGCGCGTCTTTCGGATGCCATGGTAAGGCCGGGCATCTCCACGCGAAGGGAGCCCGTTACCGGCCGGTTGAGCACGTTTGTCAGGCGCAGACGCACCGCGGGACCAGTCCGGATAGGTGCCGTCATGTCAAGCGCGACAATCTCGACCGGATCAATGCCTTCGACCTGCGCCGACTTGACCGCGGCGAGAAGCCGCTGAAAGGACCCGGCTGCGCCGTTGGTGCGCACATAGTAGCCCTGCCCATTTAGGGGCACCACGATTACGCCGCGCATGGAAGGAGTGGCATTGCCGTAGAAGTCGTGGAGGATGAACTCGCCGCGGGGATTGGCGATTGTCATCCGTGCATCTGGCCGTATGTGCACCGAACGAAAGAGGCAGCGCTCGGCTTCGTAGGTTCGTCGCAGGTCGCCGACTATAACCAGGGTTCCGTCGTCGGCATCCTTCGGACCGGTTCGTCCGGAGGGAGTTCGGCGGGGCAGCCCCTCGAAGCGGAATACCCACGGCAGACCGTTCTTGAAGAGGATCTCCCCGAACTCCCGTTGACCGATGAACCGGTTGGCGGCCGCGATGGCCGCTCCCGGCGCCCAGACCTGGCAGATTGCGTACTCCTTGCCTTCGAGCCTGTGCTTCTGTGAGCCGGTTACGTTGCCGTAGTAGATGCCGGCGGTTCGGTCCTGCCCCATCGCCCGCATGGACGCGATGACGGTGGCCACGCGGTCATCGCTGTTGCCGACCCAGCTCTCGGTGTCCCACACGCGCACGCGGCCGTACTCGCCCTGACGGTTCATCCATTTGCGCACCAGCGCCGGATCGGCCGCGAGAGCCTGGTAGTGGATGCTCACGAAATCGAGCACGGGCAGAAACGCGTCGGTGCCGTCGCAGAAGAGCTTGTCGCGCGTGTTGGTGGAGGAGCTGGCACCGCCGATCAGCACCTTCACGCCGGCCTCTCTGCGGGCCTCCAGCACGGCGTCCGCCATGACACGGTAGATCTCGCGGTAGCGCAGGCTGTCCGCTCCCCAACCGGAGATGGAGACACCTTCCCATGGCTCGTTCCACAACTCCACCGCATTGATGGGTCCCCGCGGCCAACCATGTTCCTTCAAGACGTCCGCGAGGTAGCGCCTGAACTGCGGATCGAACTGGGGCATCCAGGCCAGGTCTTCCTTCTCGCCGTTGCGCATGCTGTCGTCCGGGTTGAGCCAGGGGCGGCCTCGGCCAAGCGGCTGCCATTCGGAGGGCGTGTTGCCGCATCCCACCGTAAGCAGGAGCGTGATGTTGTTCTCCATGGCCCAATCCGTGTGGGCGTCGGCGATGGTGTTGTAGCCGCCCTCCACGCGCGCACCCTTGATACCCATCTTCCTGAAGGCGTTGAAGACCGCGGGCGACATCTCGTGGGGCCAGCCGAGATCCAGCGCGAAGGTCGGCTCGAAGACGCGTCCCGGCTCGGCGGGCAGAGTCCTGCAGAGCGTGGCGGCGAAGAATCTGCCGCGCCCCGGCACCTCCAGCACGAGCGCATAGCCTCCGTAAGCGGCTCCGATGCGCGGCCGGACCGTGACGAAAGCGCCCTACGGCGGAAGATCTACGGCAGTCTCCGTAGTCCCGAGAACGGCGATGCGAAAGACCTG
>CAZGLN010000259.1:2274-2541 GCA_964526545.1 uncultured Chthonomonadales bacterium | reverse complement strand
ACCTCAGAGTGCCTCGGTAGCCGCCCTCCGCCTTGACGTGGAAGCGAAGCGTGGGCTGCTCGTTCGGCCAGACGACGTTGGCGCTCTCCTTGCCGTTAACGAGGAAGGCGGTCTGGCGCACCTCCACGCCCGAACCGGAGAGGCCGAAGGACTCCGCGAATCTGTCCATACCTGCGCCGGTAACCATCTGGCCGGCGGAGGGCAGCCGCGCGACCAGTCCGTTTACGCAGACCAGGAAGACAATCCATCGCTCACGATTCCGCATGG
>CAZGLN010000259.1:0-2264 GCA_964526545.1 uncultured Chthonomonadales bacterium | reverse complement strand
CACTCTTCCTGTAATGGCGCGGGGGCCAGGCCAAGGCTCCCGGAGCGCCGATTGGGCGCTCCAGGGGCACTTGCTGCATCCGGAGACGGCCGGGCCGTACCGGCGGGAGGGCGGCTAGCGCGCGCCGCAGGCCTGCAGGCACGCCTGCATGTGCCCGCGCGACTCGGCGGCGATGATGGCGCAGCGGGTTACATCGTAGTCCTTTGCGCCGATGATCTCCAGGTTCAGCGGGCCGTTATGCCCGTTCTCATGGAGCACCCGGATATAGCCCACCAGGTCAATATCGCCGCGGCCATTGGCCTGAAGCTCGGGCAGGCCCGGTCCCTGCTGGCGGCCCTTGCAGTCGCGGATGTGCACGTGCTTGACTCGGTGGATCACCGCGGCAAGCGCCTCCACGGGGTTCTCGCCGGCTCGATGTATGTGGGAGGGGTCCATATCAATGCCGAAGGCCGGGCTGGTGATGGCCTCCATGGCGCGCAGGGTGGTGGGCGTGTTGTAGATGGCCGCGCCGACGTGGGCCTTTACGCAGAGGGTTACGCCGTAGTGCGCGGCACGGTCCGCCAGGCGTCCGAGCGAATCGATAGTGGCCTTCAGGCTCTCCTCATCGTCGGATTTGCCTCCCGGCCCGCAGTTCACGATCGGAATGCCTATCTCCGCGCCGGCCTGGAAGGCCAGCTCCATCCGGGCGGGATCCTGGGAGGGCTGTTCCATGGCCAGAAGCGCGAGGCCGTACTCCTGCGAGAGCCTTTTTATTTCCGGGGCAACCTCGCGCCAGCGGTCGAGCGTCAGGTGCTCGCTCATGCCGTCTATCGCGGAGAGTTCGATGCCGTCATATCCGGACATCGCGATGTACTTGAAGGCGGTCTCCATGCTGTGACCGCCGAAGAGGACGGAGTTGGCTCCAAGTTTCAAGGCGGATGCCTCCTTATGCGCGAAATGGTGGGCTGACCTCTATCGGTTCGACGCGAGAGAACTTAATCCCCTGCCGCACTGCGGGAGATCCTTTCTGGATGGATGGCCGGGCGGCCGGTGGAGCCGTCCTGCGGCCAATTGCCATGGAGGCGCGTTCCGGACTCTCCCGGCTTTCGCACGGACGCCATGCATGCGGCGCGTGCCTTACCGGTCTACGCCCATGTCTCGGCGCCAGTCCGGAAAGTCCTTCTCGTAACGCCGAAGGAGCGCGGGCAGGTCATTCGGCAGCAGGTAGATGCGGCCGGTGAGCCGTTTGGTCTCCCGAGGGCGCAGGCCTCCGATGCGGAGATCGCTGTGGATGCAGGTAATCACGCCCTGAAACAGCTCCTGGGTTGAACTCCACGCGGTCGCCAGCACGAATTGCCCATCCGCCGAGACGCAGCCGATGAGGCCGCGCGACGGCCGCACTTCGGAGATTGGGCGCGGATTCACATCGTCGCGAGGCACCGGGGCGGGCACGTACACCTGTCCGCCTTGGTAGAGCGCTTCGGTAGCGCGCGGCAGCTCGTGGAGGAAGCGCGGACCGTCTTGCGTGAAGAGGAAGCAGCGGTCGAGATAGGTCTCCTGCGAGCGCCCCGTAAATCCAGCCACCTGAATGCAGGGCTGGGCCCACGCAGCGTCAACCGGCCGGTCGGTGGTGTTGCGGATGGTAATGCGCGCAACGAGGCCTTCGCGAACTGCGCGCAGGTCGTGCTCGATCTCCACGCCGTTCGTGAGGGAAGTGCGGAGTGTGACGCGCTCGGCCTTGCCGCTGCCATTCAGCCGGACGGTTGTGCCTGGAATGACCGTCTCTTCCCACCTGCGGCTCGTGGAGCCGGATCGGCAGACCGCCTCGAGCCACCACACGGGAATAGGCTCCCCTGAGACACGGGGATGCTACAGCCGCAGCCGATTATCGGCCCAATCCAGCAGCGGCTGCGCAGTGTATTGGGGCAGGCCGCAGAGGGCGATGCAGGCGCTTAGGAGAGACATGGCTCAGGGACGCACGATAATGCTGGCTGGCTGCGATTCCTGCTCCTCTTGTTCCTGCTCCATGAGGCGCAGTATCTGCGTTACGGAGTGCCGGGCAAGCTCCAGGAGGAAGGGCGAGAGATGGGCCTCCCCTTCGAAGGGCAGCGTTACGGCCTGGTAGCCGAGGCGCCTGGCCGCATCGAGGTTGCCTGCCGCAAGTTGAACCAGCGCGGCAGTCTCCAGAATGCGGCGGTATCCTGGGCGGGTCTCCGGCGGCGCCAATGCGTCTATGGCCTGCTCCAGCACGCGCTCTTGCTGCGCAAGGATCTGGCTGGGATTGA
>CAZGLN010000258.1:0-5559 GCA_964526545.1 uncultured Chthonomonadales bacterium | reverse complement strand
GAGCTCCTCGGCAGTGGGCCGCCGGCAGAGCACCAACCGAAAACCATGCGTGATACGATTGGAGGGGAGGCTGGAGGCAGCGGCCATTCGCTCCGCCAAACCCCGGGCCGCCTCCATCAATGCAGGGTCATTGAGGAGGTTGAGGGCCTGCAGCGGCGTGTTCGTGCGCGATCGCTTGACCGTACAGAACTCCCGGCTGGTGGCATCGAAGGTGGTAAACATGGGATACGGAGCGCTACGTCTCCAATATGTGTAGAGTGAGCGCCTCACGCGATCCTCGCCCTGACTTGTAACCCACTGCTCGCCGCTGTACGGTACGTCCCAGATACCTTCCGGCTGCAGCGGCATGACCGGTGGGCCAAACATCTTGGGTGAGAGGAGGCCGCCGGCAGCGAGGGCGCTGTCACGCAGGGTCTCGCCATCCAGTCGGAAGCGCGGTCCTCTCGCCAGCAGGCGGTTGGACGGATCGCGCGCAAGCATCGCTGGACTGACCGAAGAGGATTGACGGTAGGTGGCAGAGGTAACTATCAAGCGAATGAGTCGCTTCTGGCTCCACGGACGCGCCCCGGGTACTCCGCTTCCCATCTCCGAACCATCCATAAAGACCACCGCAAGCCAATCCAGAAGTTCGGGATGGGTGGGACGGGCGCCCTGCGTCCCGAAATCCTCCACGGTGGCTACGATGCCTTGTCCGAACAGCTGTTCCCAGATGCGGTTTACATGCACGCGAGCGGTTAGCGGATTCGCGCGGGAGACGAGCCATCGGGCCAACTGCAGCCGATCCTCCGCGCCCGCTGGCGGCCTTGGTAGTACCTCTGGCGTGCCAGCCGATACCTTTTCGCCCTTGCTGAGATAGACGCCCTTCAGACGAAAGTGCGTCTCGGCGCGCCCTTTCTCGTTCCGTTCAAATACGAGCGTTGTGGGGCCGCGGACCCCTTCAAGCTGCTTTCGGAGCTGCTCAACACGCTCTTTCTGCCCTGCCTTCTCTGCCTCGGCTATCTCCGCGGTGATCGCACGCCGCTTTTCGTTAATCTCGGGAGAGACCAGTTCGTACTGCGGCTCGCGCGTGTTCTCCCAGTAGGCAAGCAGGCGGTAGAAATCCTTCATGCTGAACGGGTCGTACTTGTGGTCGTGGCATTGGGCGCAGGCGAGAGTCGTGCCCAGCCAGACGGTGCCCGTGGTGCCCACCCTGTCCACATTGGTCAACCACCGGGCCTCTTCCTGATCCACGCCGCCTTCCTCGTTCTGCATCGTGTTGCGATGGAAGCCCGTGGCAATCCGCTGATCCTCGGTTGCGTTCGGCAGGAGGTCGCCGGCTATCTGCTCGATGGTGAACTGGTCGAACGGCATGTCGGCGTTCAGAGCCTTGATGACCCAGTCGCGGTAGGGCCAAATCGAGCGAGGGCCATCCTTCTCATACCCGTTGCTGTCCGCGTAGCGCGCCAGATCCAGCCATGCGCGCGCCCACTTCTCGCCGAACTGCGGGCGCGAGAGCAGGTCATCCACTACCTTTTCATAGGCGTGCGGCGAGCTGTCTGCCACATATCTATCCACCTCCGCCGGAGTCGGCGGCAGCCCGATCAGATCCAGGTAGAGTCGACGAATAAGGACGGACTTCGGTGCCTGAGGAGCCGGACGAAGGCCCTCTCTCTCCAGACGCGCGAGCACGAAACGATCAATGCCGTTACGCGGCCATCCCTCCATCTTGACCTGTGGCAGGGAGTGCTTCACCGGCGGCACGTAGGCCCAGTGCCGCGGGGCAAGCCCAGTGTCCGACCACGGCGCACCCGCATCAATCCAGGCGCGCAGCGCCGCCACCTGCGTGCCGCTGAGCGGCGCGAATCCCATCGGCATGCGCGGCTTGCCGTCGCCTCCGACCACCCTTTTGATCAGAAGGCTCTGCGCACCCTTGCCGGGCACGATGGAGGCCCCGCTCACGCCGCCCTTGAGAGCATGCTGCCGGCTGTCCAGCCGAAGCCCGCCCAACTGCTTCTCCGCACCGTGGCAACCGAAGCAGCTTGCCTTCAGCACGGGCAGAACCTGCGTGGCAAAATCCACCCTCTTCTCGGCGGGCTTCTGCGCCACTGCCAAAACGGCGGTCAGCATTCCCGAGGAGGCCATTAGTCCGAGCAGAGCCACTCGCATGTTTCTGGTCCAACTCCCGCAAGACGTTTAGCCAGAATCAGGATACCATTCCGCCGTTTTTGTGGCAAGCCGCCTGCTTCGGCCAGCCGAAAAACAGGTGTGCACGTGCCGTGGAACCACGGTACAAAATGAAACGTAGATCACTTGACAATGGTATACTCAAGTGGTGTACAATTGCCATGCTAATCCAGATTGGAAAGGAAGTGGAGGCGCGCCTGCCGCGCCAAACGGAGGTAACAGATGCCCAAGACCGTGGGAATTGACCTGGGAACCACAAACTCCGTCGTCGCTGTGCTCGAGGGCGGAGAGCCCACTGTCATACCAAACGCGGAAGGCTCGCGCCTCACCGCGTCCGTGGTGGGATTCAACAAGAACGGGGAGCGCCTGGTCGGCTCGAGCGCCAAGCGCCAGGCGGTGATCAACCCGGAGAGGACCATCATTTCGGTGAAGCGCAAGATGGGTACGAAGGAGCGCTTCACCATAGACGACCGCTCCTATTCGCCGGAGGAGATCTCCGCCATGATCCTGCAGAAGCTGAAGCAGGATGCGGAGGCCTATCTGGGAGAGACCGTGGATTCCGCGGTCATCACCGTTCCGGCCTACTTCGACGATGCACAGCGCACCGCCACCAAGAACGCCGGTGAGATTGCCGGCCTCAAGGTACTGCGCATTATCAACGAGCCCACGGCCGCCGCGCTCGCCTACGGCCTGGACAAGAAGAAGAACGAGACGGTGCTTGTTTTCGACCTTGGCGGCGGCACCTTCGATGTCTCGGTGCTGGAAGTGGGCGACGGCGTGTTTGAAGTGAAGTCCACGCACGGCGACACCCACCTGGGTGGAGATGACTGGGACCAGCGAATCGTTGAGTACGTGGTGGCGGAGTTCAAGAAAGACACCGGCATTGACCTGAGCAAGGACAAGCAGGCCATGCAGCGCCTGCGCGAGGCCGCCGAGAAGGCCAAGATTGAGCTCTCCAACGTGGTGCAGACCAACATCAACCTGCCCTTCATCAGCGCGACGGCCGAAGGCCCCGTGCACCTGGATATGAGCCTGACTCGCGCGAAGTTCGAGGAGCTGACGCGCGATCTGGTTGAGCGCTGCGTCGAGCCGTTCAAGACGGCCATCGCGGATGCCAAGCTCGACATTACGGACATTGACGAGATTGTTCTGGTGGGCGGCTCTACCCGCATGCCCATGATTCAGGAGCTGGTGCGCAAGCTATCGGGCGGCAAGGAACCCAACAAGGGGGTGAACCCCGACGAGGTCGTGGCGATCGGTGCGGCTATCCAGGCGGGTGTGCTCGGCGGCGAGGTGAAGGATGTCGTGCTTCTGGATGTTACGCCGCTGTCGCTCGGTATCGAGACGCTGGGCGGTGTCTTCACGCGGTTGATTGACCGCAACACCACCATTCCGACCCGCAAGTCGGAGATCTTCTCGACTGCGGACGATGGCCAGACCACGGTGCACGTGAAGGTGTTTCAGGGTGAGCGCGATATCGCCGCCCACAACAAGCTGCTGGGTGACTTCGTGCTGCAGGGGATCCCGCCGGCGCCGCGGGGCGTGCCGCAGATTGAGGTGACCTTCGACATTGACGCCAACGGCATCGTCAACGTGAGCGCCAAGGACCGCGCAACCGGCAAGGAGCAGCGCATCACCATCACGGGCTCCTCGAACCTTGACAAGGGCGAGATTGAGCGCATGGTGAACGAAGCGGCCGCTCATGCCGAGGAGGATCGGCGTCTTCGCGAGCAGGCCGAAGCTCGCAACGCAGCCGACCAGCTCATCTACAGCACGGAGCGGACGTTGAAGGACCTTGGCGACAAGGTACCGAGCGCGGACAAGATTCAGGTGGAGACCGCCATCCAGAATCTGCGGAACGTGCTCAAGGACGGCTCGGCGGAGGAGATCCGCAGGCTCACGGAGGAGCTGCGCACCGTGTCGTACACCCTGGCCCAGCACATGTACAGCCAGGCGGAGGAGACTCCCGGCGGAGGCGACCAGTACGACGCCTCCACCAACGGTGCGGGTGCGGCGGCCGGGGCGCGCACCGATGAAGACGTGATTGATGCGGAGTTCAAACCTAGCTAGTCCATGGACCGAGACCTCCTCGAGAGGTCTCGGTCGCCAGGACAGGCGGAAGTTGTAATGGGAGCTGCTTGCCGTGAATGCTCCAGCCTACAAGGATTACTACAAGATACTGGGCGTCAGCAAGAACGCTGACGAGAAGGAGATAAAGGCCGCCTACCGCAAGCTGGCCAGGAAGCTCCATCCGGACGTCAACCCTGGCGATCCCACGGCCGCGGAGCGGTTCAAGGAGATCGGCGAGGCATACGAAGTGCTGAGCGATCCCGAGAAACGCGCCAAGTACGATCAGTTCGGCGAGCAGTGGAAGCAGGTCTCCATGGGCGCCGGGCCTTCCTCGTGGCAGTATGCGGGTGGACCCGCCGGTGCGGGAGGCTTTGAGTTCGACTTCGGCGCCAGCGGGCTGGAGGATCTTCTGCAGTCGCTGTTCGGCGGGTTCGGTCACCAGACCCAGCGGGCATCGGCGCAGGGAGAGGACTACGAATTCGGCCTGGAGCTCACGCTCGCCGAAGCAAAGAACGGCGTAACGAAGCGGCAAGTGTTCCAGGTGGAGGACGTATGCGCTCAGTGTCGCGGCTCCGGCACGGCACGCAACACCCGCGGCCAGTATGAGGTGCGCTCCATGTGCCCGTCCTGCGGCGGTCGTGGGCGCATACGAAGCAAGCGGTCCGTGGATGTGAAGATTCCGCCGGGCGTTACCGCTGGCAAGCGGATTCGGCTGGCTGGCCAGGGCGGCAAGGGCGCCACGGGCAAGGCGGGCGATATCTACCTGGTGATTTCCATCCGGCCGCATCCCGACTTCGAGCGAACTGGCAACGACTTGACAACGGAGGTGGCAGTGCCCTACACAGTGGCCGCACTCGGCGGCGAAGTCACTGTGCCCACGCTGGAGGGCCCGCGAACCCTCAACGTGCCGCCGGGAGTTCAGAGCGGACAGCGGCTGCGGATCGCCGGCCAGGGCCTGCCAAGCGCGAGCGGCGGACAGCCCGGCGATCTCTTCGCTCGGGTCAAGATAGTGGTTCCGAAGGACCTGACGGCGGAGGAGAAGGAGCTTCTGGGAAGGCTCGCGCGGCTCCGCCGAGACAAGGTCGCGACGTGAGAAGAGTGCAAGAAGGGGACGTACGATGACGCAGCATGATCCAAACGCCCCCGTCTACCTGATCAGTATTGCCGCCCAGATGACCGGGCTGCATCCGCAGACGGTCAGACTCTATGAGCGGTTGGGCTTGATTGCGCCGCAACGAGTGAGCAACAAGAACCGGCTCTACTCGGATGCGGATATCCAGCGCCTGCTGCAGATTCGGCGGTTCACTCAGGATATGGGGGTGAATC
>CAZGLN010000257.1:0-5642 GCA_964526545.1 uncultured Chthonomonadales bacterium | reverse complement strand
CCCTACACGACGCTCTTCCGAGATCGGAAGAGCGTCGTGTAGGGAAAGAGTGTAGCATTGGGTTGCCCCTGGCCTACGCCAGCATACGGGTGCTCTGGGCTTGCCGCGCAGGAGTTCACCAGCCGCACGTCGCACATGGCAGGGCGGAGGGTCGGCATGAGCCTGGGAGATGCCCGCGAACCATCCACGCAGCCGCGTCAGTTTCCGTTGAGCGCCTTCTGGTTCGCGGTGAATCTGCACTGGGGCGTGCTGCTCATCATCGTCATCCCCAGCGAGATGCGCCGGATTGTGCCCTCGGATCCGGCGGCGGTGCAGGGGCTGGTACTGGGCCTCGGCGCGGTTCCCGCGGTTGTGGTCCCGCTGATTGTCGGAGTGCTCAGCGACCGTTGCGCCTCGCCGCTGGGGCGCCGCCGGCCGTTCATGATTACCGGCGTGGGCGTGAATCTCGCGGGTCTCGCCCTGATGGCATGGGCCAGCGCCTCCTCCTCGTTACCGCTCTTCGTGGCCGCCTACTTTGTGACGAACGTCGGCAACAACATCGCAACCGGCGCCTACAGCGGAATGATCCCCGATCTCGTCCCGCCGGAGCGGCGCGGTCTTGCCAGCGGCTGGATGGCCGCCATGACCCAGCTGGGCACCATCGTGGGCGTGGTCGCGGGCGGCTTTCTGGTGGGGGCGCGCCTGCTCGGGCTCACCTACGGGCTGCTTGGGGGGCTGCTGGCGCTCTTTCTGCTGATCACGTGCCTGGGAGTGCGCGAGACGCCGGTTACCAGCCCGCGCGATCCGCTGAACTGGGCGGAGCTGGGCCGCAGGTTCTGGGTGGATCCGCGAAAGCACCCGGATTTCGCCTGGGTCTGGATCACGCGCTTCCTGGTGGTGATGGGATTGTGGGGCGTACAGCAGTTCATGCAATACTATCTGGCCGATGTCATCGGAGTGCCCGCGGAGCGCGTGGAGGCAACCACGGGCATGATCCTCGGCTTGGGCCTGGTCTGTGCCACGATTAGCGGTGTCCTGGGCGGCCGGCTCTCGGACCGGGTGGGCCGCAAGCGCGTGGTCTACGTGGCCAACGGCATTGTGGCGGCTTGCGCGGTAGCCTTTCTCTTCGGTCACTCCATCGCCTACGTGCTCGCCGTGGTCGTGGTCTTCGGCCTCGCCTACGGCGCGTACTACAGCGTGGATTGGGCGCTGGGGTGCGATGTGCTGCCCGATTCGGATGCGTTCGGCAGCCACATGGCCGTATGGCACGTCTCCATGGTTCTGCCTCAGGCGCTGGCTCTGCCTCTCAGCGGGTGGCTGCTCGGCGCGGTTGGCGGCGTGATTCCTGGAGCGGAAGGCCATGCCGTGAGCTACTCATTTGCCGGTTACATAGCGATCTTCTCTGTCTCCGCGTTCTTCCTTGCGTTGGGCGCGGTTCTTCTGCGCAATGTGCGAGGAGTGCGGTAGGCGATGCGTGTGCGCGTGCTGAGCGCCGCGGCGGGTATTCCGATTTTCGTGGGGCTGTGCCTGTGGGGCGCGCTGCCCTTCGCCTTGGGCGTGCTGGCGTTGGCGGTGGTGGGCCTCTGGGAGCTTGCCCGAGCGGTGCGCGGTGCGGGACGGGGCTTCAGCGCGCTGGCCGCCGCGTGCGGTCTGCTGGGACCACTCGGCGTGGTGCTGCTGGCGATGGAGCCGAGCGCTCGGCCGGAAGGGTGGCCCGCCATGCTCGGCGCGCTGGCGGCAACGGTTCTCCTCGCGGCGCTGCTGGGGGAGGTGCTGCACGCATTGCGCACGGGCAGGAACGAGGTCGGTGCGCGCGCGGGCATGGGGCTTCTTTGCGGACTCTATGTCCTCCTATTCGCGGGACTCTCGCTGCTGCGTCTGCCTCGCGAGGCATCGGGAGGATGGCTGGGTCACGATGGCGGCGCCGCGCTCGCTCTCACCACGGCGATTGCCGGCTGGCTTACGGATACCGGTGCCTATTTCGTTGGGCGCGCCCGCGGCAGACGCCGACTCGCCCCGAACGTCTCGCCCAACAAGACAGTGGAGGGCGCCCTGGGCGGCCTGGCGGGTGGAGCGCTCGCCGGCTTGGCGGCCGGCTGGCTCCTTGCGCACAATCCGCTGATGGGCCTTGTGGCCGGAATGGTGGCGGGAACCATCGGGCAGATGGGCGATCTTTTCGAATCGGCCATGAAGCGCGAACTCGGCCTGAAGGACCTCGGCGCCATCATGCCGGGCCACGGCGGCGTGTTGGATCGGTTCGATAGCCTGCTCTTTGCGGCACCGGCAGTCTATCTGGCTCTCTACTGGTTGGGAGTTGTCTAGCAGTCCTACCGCGGCGGACTGGCTGCCTGGGAAACCTGTCCGAGACAGGATGGACAGGATTGCCAAAAGGAGTGGCTGGCTGAAGTCCAGAGCGCAGCCGACGGAAACCTGTCCGAGACAGGATGGACAGGATTGCCAAGGCCCGGAGAAGCGCCCGGGCTGCCAGGGAAGGCAAACGCCGTGCACGGTAAGCAATCCTGGATGGTGATCGCTTTTGGCTTGGACAGGATTGACAAGACCGTCAGGATTGGAGGGCATGCCGGCGATTGCGACAGGCGGCTGGCCAATTCGGCAAGTAAGCCGGCGTCCGCAACGGCTGCCCGCGGGCCCAAGCGAGCCCAAGGGCCGAGCACCTGCGGCAGCGGAACGCCGCGGGCGAGGGTCCTGCTGGAATTGTAAGGCTAACGCACGCTCTTGAGCAGCAGGGTTCCCTGGAGCCGCACGGTGCCCGCCAGCGTGGCATCCAGCACGCCGCTCACAATGCCAACATCCGGCGTGATGCCCGCGTTAGAGAGCTGGAAGCCGCTGAACCCCTCCTGCTGGATGATGCCCTTCGCTAGGAACGATCCCGCCGGCACCGAGACCTCCTGCAGGTTCGTGCCGAGATTGAGCGTGTATCCCTGGCCCGCGAGCCCCGTGGCGAAAGGATCGGTGTAGGAGATTGCACGGCCGTTGGCGGCGGGATCGGGCAGCCAGAGGAACTTGAAAGGCGGGGTGGCGGTTCCCGGCACAAACCGATCGTTGGCGGGATCCAGCAGGTCGCCAGGGCTGTTGTTGATGCCATGCAGGAAGATGCCGTCCGCGGTCTGCGAGACGTACAGCCGCTGGATGCGCTTCACGCGCGTGCCGTCGAGAAGCGTGATATCGAAGACGCGGTCGAGGGCAAGCACCGTCTGGTTATCCAGGTCCTTGGTAGTGGTAGCGGAGACGGTGTAGGTAACGGTGCTCTGATTGGCCCGGGCGTCCTGCGCGCCGGCCGCTGTGGTGACTCTGCCCGAGAACTCGTAGATCCACTGGCGGCCCTGAGTCAGTGTGAACAGCCGGTCGGTAGGCTTCTTGCCGCTGCCGCATCCGGGCAGCAGAACGAGGAGAACGGCGGGTACCAGCAAGCGCTTCAGCACGGTGTAACCTCCTGAGCGAAGGGCCGAGGGCCGCTAGGCAAATCGTAGCACATTATCGGCGCATGGTCCGGCTCGGCCGCAGGGAGGAGCCTGCGGTGCGCGCCTCCCTGTCCGGCCGAAACACGGGCAATCAGAAGCGCTTCATGCGTGCGCGATGCCTCCGCTGCACACGATACATCTCCTGAAACACGGCGAACTTCGCGCGATGATAGGCGGCGGTGCGCCGGTTCGGTCGAACCGTAACACCTGCGCGTGACATGGCCTGCATCGCCGCGTAGATATCGGCGTGGGCGCCCGAGGCGGTGGCGGCGAGGATCGCCGAACCCAGCAGCACGGCCTCCGGCTCCTCCGGAAGCACCAGGGTGCAGCCGGTGGCATCGGCGTGTTCCTGCACCCAGAGCGGGTTCTTGGTGCCTCCGCCCGTTACGAACATGCGCTCGATGCGGTAGCCCGCCTTGTTCATCTCGGCGATGATGTCCCGGGTGCCGTAGGCGACGGCCTGAATAACCGCGTAGTAGCGCAGGGCCTGGGAGGTGATGGACTCGTCCAGCGAGAGGCCATCTATAATCGCCCGCGCGTGGGGATCGGCCTTGGGCGAACGGTTGCCCAAGAAGTAGGGCAGGATATGCAGATTGCGGGTTATCTCCGGTCCCCTCTTCTCCTCGCGCTGAATGCGGGCGACTTCTTCGTTCAGTATCTCGTAGACGCTGCGCTTTCGTCGGCCCGCCAGGGCCCGCAAGGCAGGCGCGTTGGCATGGTCCGCGATGATGTGGTCAATGGCGCTGCCCGCGGTGGATTGGCCGCCTTCGGTGAGCCACATGCCGGGCACCATCGCGCCGTAGTAGGGCCCCCAGATGCCGGCGATGAAGCGCGGCTCGCGCGAGACCGCCATGTGGCAGTTGGACGTGCCGCCGATGAGGGCGAGCGCCGTCTCCAGGTCCTCGAGGTTGCGCTCTGCCTTGCCCTGCCACACGGCGCCGAGCAGACCAAGCCCGCCGGCGTGCGCATCTATGATTCCGACGGCAACGGCGCAATCCGTGGTTAGGCCCAGGTCTCCCGCGGCCTCGGGCGTGAGACCGCCGAGGCGCGTGCCCATGGGCCGAACATCCTCCACCACCTTCCCGCCCTCGAACACGTCCTCCAGACCGATGGCGCGAAAGTACGCCTTATCCCAACGGCGCTCATGGCCGAGGTAGGTCCATTTGCACACCACGGTGCAGAGGCTGCGGGCATCCACTCCGCTGGCGCGATAGGTGAGGTAGTCGGCCAGATCGAGGAACTTGCCGGCGCGCGCCCACGTCTCGGGCAGGTGCGTCTTCAGCCAGCGCAGCTTGGGAGTCTCCATCTCAGGCGAGAGTCTCCCGCCCACATAGCGCAGCACCTCGTACTCGCCGCCGTTGATGGCATCTGTCTCTGCCAAAGCGCGGTGATCCATCCAGACGATGATGTTGCGCTCCGCCACGCCCTCCTCATTGACGGGCAGCGGCCGGTTGTGGGCATCGAGCACCACCAGCGAGCAGGTGGCATCGAATCCGATGCCGATCACCGAGGCTGCGGGCGCCTCGGCCTGCGCAACCACGGCCCGGACAGTCTTGCAGACGGCGCGCCAGATATCCTCGGAGGATTGCTCCGCATAGTCAGGCTTAGGCTTCCAGAGCTGGATGGGCTCCGTGGCGGCGGCAAGCATCTTGCCTTGCAGCGTGAAGAGGCCCGCGCGGGCGCTGCCGGTGCCCACGTCCACGCCGATCACCAGAGGTTCAGGGTTCATGGCCACACCTCACTTCGCATTGCCGGGAGTTCTGCTGGAATTTCACGGCACGGGCTTCGGAGTCCTTCGAGCAAGCCGGATGGGCCGCCGACGCGGAAGCCTCCTAGTTGTCCCTGGCTACGCCGCATGCCTTCACGGACTTCGCGCCGGCCCCGAGTGCAACGCTTGCGCACTCCTCGAGCGTGTGCAGCGTGGTAACTACATCGTCCACCAGGAGCACGTGCCTGTGGGCCAGCGCCTGCACGGATGGCCGTCCAAAGGCGCCCGAGACATTCGCGGCGCGCTCCGAGGCCCGAAGCCGCACCTGGGGCCGGGTGTTGCGAATGCGGGAGAGCGCGTTCGGCGCCATCGGAATGCCCGTGCGTCGAGAGACTGCATGCGCGATGAGTTCGGCCTGGTTGAATCCCCGGGCGCGCATGCGCGAAGGGTGCAGCGGCACTGGCACAATGACT
>CAZGLN010000256.1:550-5658 GCA_964526545.1 uncultured Chthonomonadales bacterium | reverse complement strand
AGAACGCACGCTGCCAAAAGCCGAGTAAGCACAGCACAACGACCGAGCAGAGAGAGACGCCCAA
Organism: uncultured Chthonomonadales bacterium; assembly: GCA_964526545.1. GTDB lineage: Bacteria > Armatimonadota > Chthonomonadetes > Chthonomonadales > CAJBBX01 > CAZGLN01. Next base: position 5,594 of record CAZGLN010000256.1, on the reverse strand, counting down.
AACCTAATTACACACTCCAGTTGACACGACCGCACCTTCGCACCGTGTTTGACTCCCGGCTGCCGCTTCGGCTATACTACACCGCTTACAGAGAGACGGGGCAAAGAAGAAGACGAAGGAGGCCCGGCAGAGTGCCGCTAGTTCGTGAAGCCAAGACAGGCGTCATCGAGGATTACAAGACGCACGAGACCGATACCGGCTCGCCGGAAGTGCAGGTCGCGCTCCTCACCGCGCGCATCAACCAGCTCAACGAGCATCTGAAGGCGCACAAGAAGGATCACCACTCCCGCCGCGGTCTGATGATGATGGTGGGAAGGCGCCGCAGGCTGCTGGAGTACCTGCGAGGGAAGGACATCGAGCGGTATCGGCAGCTTGTTGCTCGCCTCGGCATCCGCAGTCGGGCATAGTCCCGCTCCTGACAGCCACGGGCATCCTTTTGGGTGTCCTCTGTCAAGCGGATTGCAAATGGTTCCCACAACCGTGGAGAGCTCCGAGGGCTCTCCGCCCCTGGATGGTACAGAGCGCAGTCGCCGAGGCCCGTGCGGGCATTTGGCGGCTTGTTCGCATCTCCTCGCCATCCATTCACCACTTTTCCGGCCGAAGTCTGCGCGTCCGCGGATGCGCTTCGGCCCCTTCCTGGGCTTCGTGAGTACGAGCCCAAACATCCCTAGGAGATTGCGTTGGTTCATTCAGTAGAAGGTACGCCCGGAGGCCGTCTTGTTCGGCTGGAGACCGGGCGCGTGGCAAAGCAGGCCGGCGGCAGCTGCTGGCTGCAGGTCGGCGATACCGTGGTTCTCGCCACCGCCACCATGGCGGCCACACCGCGGGAGGGCATGGATTTCTTCCCGCTGACGTGCGATTACGAGGAGCGCAAATACGCGGTCGGCAAGATTCCCGGAGGCTTCATCAAGCGGGGCGGGCGGCCCAGCGAGAAGGCTATTCTGACTTCCCGGCTCATTGATCGTCCCGTGCGCCCGCTCTTTCCCAACGGCATGCGTAACGATGTGCAGGTGATAGTTACCCCGCTCTCGGTAGATCATGACAACCTGCCGGATACGCTCGCCGTGTTCGCGGCATCCGCCGCGCTCATGGTCTCGGATATTCCCTGGAACGGACCCATCGGCTGTGTGCGCGTGGGCAGGGTCGAGGGTGAGTGGGTCATCAATCCCTCGCTCACGCAGTTGGAGGAGTCGGACCTGGACCTTATCGTGGCCGGCACCGAGGACACCGTCAACATGCTGGAGGCGGGCGCCAGCGAGGTGAGCGAGGAAGACGTCCTGGAAGCCATCCGCGTAGCGCACGAAGTCATCAAGGAGCAGTGCGCCCTGCAGCGCCAGCTCGCGGAAGTCGCCGGCAAGCCCAAGCGCGAAGTGCTGCTCTCGCTGCTTCCAGCGGAGGTGGTGGACCTGGTGCGCCGAACGACGGGCGATGAGCTTCGGGCGGCCATCCAGAACCCGGACAAGGCGGCGCGCGAAAGCGGCCTCTTCGAGCTGAAGCAGGAGATCGTGGGACGGCTCTCGCTGCAGTACGAGGGCGACGACAAAGTATTGGCGGACGCCGTGGAGAAGGTGATCAAGGAGCAGGTGCGCGCCATCATCCTGGAGGAGGGCATCCGGCCGGACGGCCGCACCCCCACCGAGATCCGCACCATCACCGCGGAGGTCGGCATCCTGCCGCGCGTGCATGGCTCAGGCCTCTTCACCCGTGGGCAGACTCAGGTGCTCACCACCGTAACGCTCGGCTCCACGGAAGATACGCAGACGATTGACGGCCTGGAGGGCGATACCGAGAAGCGCTACATGCACTTCTACAACTTCCCGCCCTACTCCGTTGGCGAGACCCGACCTCTGCGGGGACCTGGCCGCCGTGAGATCGGTCACGGGGCCCTCGCGGAGCGCGCCCTGCTCTCCGTTATCCCCGATAAGGAGAGCTTCCCCTACACCATGCTGCTCACCAGCGAGGTGCTGGAGTCCAATGGCTCCACCTCCATGGGGGCCACCTGCGGATCCACGCTCGCGCTCATGGATGCCGGAGTGCCCATCAAGGCGCCCGTCAGCGGCATCGCCATGGGGCTCATGACCTCGGACGAGAAGTTCGTGGTTTTAAGCGACATCCAGGGCATGGAAGACTTTTCAGGCGACATGGATTTCAAGGTGGCGGGCACCCGCGCGGGCATCACAGCCATCCAGCTCGATACCAAGATCCGCGGCCTCACCTTCGAGATGATTGAGGCCACCCTGGCTCAGGCGCAGGTCGGCCGTCTGCACATCCTGGAGAAGATGCTCATACCGCTCGGCACCCCGCGCGAGGAGCTGAGCAGGTACGCTCCACGCATCCAGACGATCCAGATCAACCCCGAGAAGATCGGCGCGGTCATCGGTCCCGGCGGCAAGAACATCAAGGCGATGGAGGCTGAAACCGGCGCAAAGATCAGCATCGAGCAGGACGGCACCATCTTCATCGCCTGCTCCGATCCGGTCGGGGCGGAGAAGGCCGTCAAGATGATCAAGGGCATCACCGCCGAAGTCGCGCTGGGCGAGGATTTCGTGGGCAAGGTCACCCGGGTTATCGGTATGGGCGCCTTCGTGGAGTTCCTCCCCGGCAAGGAAGGTCTGGTGCACGTATCGCATCTGAGCGAACAGCATGTGCGAAGGCCGGATGAGGTGGTGAAAGTCGGAGATGAATTGAAGGTCCGTGTGATCGAGGTGGACGCACAGGGCCGCATCAATCTCACTGCAATCGGGCTCGACAAGCCCTTCAACCCCGCGGACGTCAAGCCGCGCGACGCCCGCCCGTCCGGCGGCGGGCGGGACCGCGACAAGGAGCGACCTCGGGGCGGCGGCCATTCGCGCGATCGCGACCCGGACCGCGGCTTCCGCGCCGCGCCGCAGGCGCACACTGCGGAGGATAAGGGCGAAGACGAGGTGCCCAAGGCTCGCTTCCGCCCGCGGCGTTAGGCTGATCTCCGCTGACAAGTTCGGCCCTGCTCCCCAAGGAGCAGGGCCTTCTGTTTACGGGCCGGGAGCTGGTGCGGTGCCACGGCACACCGCCTGCCTCTCCTCGCCCCACGCTCGGCACTCGCGCATCGAATCGCCCCACACCCGTCTGGTCAGCCCTCGAGAGGAGCGTGAAGGCGAGGTCCAAGCCTGTCCGTAGCGAAGCCACCGTCGGGTTGGCTGCAAATCCACCCGCGGAAGCGCGGCGTTTACGCCCTGCGACTAACCGGCCTCTTTATACGGGCCTGAAAGTAGTTGCACACGCGGTGGAAGCCTGCGACGGTCTCTTGCAGGTCCGCATCGGTGTAGCCCTCGTTGATTGCGAGGACCACGCAGGTCTCCAGTATCTGCTCCGACACGGGGCAGAGGCCCTTTCGGTAATCCCTCTCGTAATAGGCATGGGTGCCGCGCGGCGTTGCGCGCTTCTCGGTGAAGAGCGGATAGAGATAGACCGGCACGCCGATGTAGTGGGAGGAGGCGGGCAGACCCTCGGCTCGCAGGGCCGCGGCGAACTCCTCCGCATCCGCGCCGAGGGCCTCCGGCAGCACCCGCAGCATGTAGAACCACCACGAGGGCTCGCAGCCAGGCGTGGGTGCGGGCAGCCTCAGGCCGGGTAGTGCCGCCAACTGCTCCGTAAGGCGGGTGCACCATGCGCGCCTACGCGCCACGATGCCTGGCAGACGCTCCATCTGCGCCAGAGCTACAGCGCCCTGGAGTTCCGTCATGCGGTAGTTGCCGGCAAGGAAGGCGGGGTTGCGTTCCGCCGCCTCCGGCGAGCGGTTGTAGGCCTTGTCGGTCGCCAGGCGCAGCCGCCGCGCCAGGGAGGAATCCCGCGTGACGGCAATGCCGCCATCGCCGCAGGAGATGTGTTTGAACTCGTTCAGGCTGAAGCAGCCAATCTCTCCGAAGGTACCGATGGGCTCGCCGTAGTAGTGGCACCCGAGGGCCTGGGCGCAATCCTCTACCAGAGCAATTCCCCTGCGGCCGCATATCTGGCGCAGCGCGTTGAGATTGCATGCGTTGCCGGCTAGGTGCACGGCGATGACTGCGCGCGTCCGCTCCGTGATCGCTGCCTCCACCGCGTCCGGGTCCAGATTGTAGGTTCCTGGGTCGAGATCGGCGAAGACCGGTACGGCGCCCTGGAAGAGGATGGGAATCACCGTGCCCATGTCCGTGATGGGGGATGTGATGACCTCGTCGCCCGGCGAGATGCCGAGAGCGATCAGCGCCGCATGTATTGCCGCCGTGCCGCTGGAGCAGGCGACCGCGTGCGGCACGCGGTTGGCCTGTGCGAAGGCCTCCTCGAACCCACGCACCTTCGCGCCCTGCGCATAGAAGAGCGTGCCCTGCTCCAGCGCCTCCCGCAGGTGCGCGAGCTCCGGCTCACCATAGCGCTCGGCCCGCGTATACGGCACGGTTTTGGCAGGTGGGCCTCCCTCTATCGCGGGTCTATCCACTTCCGGCATCGTTACATCTCCCCTTCCAACGTCGCAAAGCGGAATCCCCAGCGCTCCACGCCATCGCGCGCATTGGCGAGGTCCATCCGCAGCACCGTCGCTCCTTCCAGCGCCTTCGGAGCCTGCAGCCGCTCTCCCTCTTCCTCCAGCGTCCAGCGCGCTGCCAAGCGGGCGCGGGTCCATCGCGCAATCTGTTCGGCCGTCCACCACTCCATGCCCAGGCTCGTGCCCAGAGCGACGGCCTCGCGCAGGGCGCCCTCCACGGCGGGGTTGGCCAAGTGGGTCGGATGGAAGAGCAGGTGGAGCACGCCTCCGTACTTCAGCGCGGCGCGGGCCAGCGGCTGCAGCAGCGCGCGGGGCGCAAAGACCTCCAGATCCTGCGTGAGCGTGGGCAGCTCCAGTACGTCGAGCAGGTGGCCTTCCGGGCTTACCGGCAGGTATGGATGGCACGTGCCGAAGAGGAAGCCTGCCTCGCCCGTCTTGGATGGGCCCTTGGATTGGTCGAGCAGAATGGAGCGCTCCACGCACCACGCGAAGAACTCCGTGTCGCCCTCCCATCGCAGGTAGTGGTTCTTGTTCGTTACCGGCGCA
>CAZGLN010000256.1:0-464 GCA_964526545.1 uncultured Chthonomonadales bacterium | reverse complement strand
CATCGCCAGCTCATGTCCCGCGGCGCGGATGGCCCGAAGGCGGTGCCTCGGGTATCCCGGCAGGATCACACACCACGTGGCGCGCACTCCGATCTCCTCCAACACGCCCAGCATCCTCTCGCACCGGTCCACCTCGTTCAAGTCGGTGTCGAGGGAGAGATGGCCCACGGCCGGCAGACCACGCGGCCAGCGATCCAGCACCGGCAGCGGATACTCCACGAAGGCGCAAGCATAACAGACGCACCGCGCCAGGATATCCACCCAGACATCGGCCATGGGTTCCAGAAAGGCGCGAAGGCCCGGTGCGCCCGGGACGGGCTGGCGGTCGAATATCCAGTCCAGTGCGGCGCCGTCATCGCTCTTGAGCACCTGCTCGTTCACGGGTCCCGAGCCATCGTCCGCGGGCACACCGTCCCGCGTGATTGCGACCCCCTGCCGTATGCGCACGAGCGTGCCTGTGAGGT
>CAZGLN010000255.1:3073-5737 GCA_964526545.1 uncultured Chthonomonadales bacterium | reverse complement strand
ACGCAGGAGGCCGCGGGTTCAAGTCCCGTCATCCCCGCGGAAAGCACGTAACGATCCTGCCTTGCGATCGAGGGCCGTTCCGAACCTTTGGGTCCGGAGCGGCCTTCGGCGTTTTGGACTGCACCCTCGGTAGCCTCACCGTCGCAAACGCAGTTTTGAGCTCAGAGCGCCCTTCTCGCTTTCGGACTCAATTCACCTGGCAAGCGGTGCCTCGGCCATCTGCGTGGAGCACGTCCCTGACCATCCTGAGCGGAACAGGAGTGCCAGGCCTGCAAAGGCAGCATACCTGCTGGCTTCTGGGGCTACGCGCCGGAGCCGACGAAGGTCGCGACGACGCCGCTTGTCCAGGGCGACACATCCGCGACACGCCCGCGAGCGCCCATCGTCGCGGCTAAGACAATCACGTTCTGATCGGAGGCGGCGACCGCATCTACTCCAGGCGCACGTTGCTCGTCAGCCCTAGATCCTCCAGGATTTGACGAATGTCCGAGTCGAATGTCCGTGCAGAATTGCTATCCACTTTGACGACGATCTCGATGCAGAGCTTCAGATCCTCGTACTGCCGCAGCTTCGGCAGCAATTTGGTGCCCAGGCGATTCCACACCTCCGGCGGTACAGGGCCCGAGATGCGGCGTACACTGGCTTCCTGAGCCGGTACAGGCGTTGGCACGGGCGGAGACTCGGTATCTCTGATCGGGGAGGGATCTGTTACGGCACCGGGACTGGGCGATGGTTCCGGTGGCGGCGGACCCTCCTTCAGCGCTCGTGCCAGCTGGCGCGTGAGCAGATAGACGTCGGATTCGAACGCCACCTCGTCCCGGCTGATCGGCTCGCCATACCAGACTCGGTCATATGAGCCGTCCGGATTCCGCCCATAAGCGAGCCCGAAGTCGCCCTTGCTCACAAACTCCACAATCCTGGCGGTCAGTGTGCTGTCAGGATCCATTAGCCGCGTGAGCGATCCGTTAAGGAAGCTCTGACGCAGACTTTGCAGCGGCCATGCGCCAGACTCCCTGAAGGCGGGCGGCCAGTTTCGCTCGATATACCCCGCCCCGACCGATTCGTTCAGCAATTCCTGGGACTTGAGCGCGCTCAGGACCCGCCCACAGAGAGACTCACCGCTCGAGGAGTGCCCGGCGCCAAGATCAATTACCGTCAGACCGTTAGGCGCCTTGGAGTCGGCAATGATGGCATATCGGTAGCCGCCCCACACCTCCTCCTTGCATCCCGCCTCTGAAGCCCTGGCCTTCGATTGCACCTCGTCGCGGTCGGCTCGCTCAATCTCGGCGCCCAGGGTGCCGTCCGCGATCTCCCTGGCAACCCGTTTCCACGCCAGCCACATCTCCACGCTCTCCCGCAGGTCACGCCCTTCTCTCTTCACACACCAAACAAGGGAACCGGGGTAGAGCCTCGGCGACTTGCCTCGTTGCCTAGTCCATTCCGCCAGCTTCTCGGCGAGATCTGGTTCGACCGGCCATTCGCAGGAGGGGTCCATCACCACGAGCGTGAGCCTGGGCGTATCCAGAACCTCCGTGCTGTCTTCGGGAAAGAGAACCACCGGAACGGTGGCGCCACGCCGAAACTCCTCCTCCACAACTTTACGCATCGCGGGTTTGATGTCCGTCTCTTCATCCAGGGATGCACGTCGGTCGCTCACCACCTTCTTGAGAGTTGGCTGGTGGCTAATCCGAAATCCATCCGTGCCGATCCTCCGTATGAAGTAAGACTTATCCGCCAGGGCAAACGCGGCGTTATCCACGGACGTAGTATCAATCTGCGGCTCGCCGAGGGCAAAGCGAAGCTCAGGCAGGTGGGCCACCTTGTCAATCTGCCCTCCGGAACTCTCGAAGAGGATTGCCGTCGCCGTGCGCCGGTGAATGTTCCTCAGGGCTCCCGAGGTATCCGCGTCGAGCGCCCTTGCATGTGATTGCGTGCCGGCAATGTCCGTCTCTATCGCGGCAGCGAGCCGCGCTTCGCCAAGCTGACCCAGCACCACGCCGCGAAAGTCCGGCACTTCCAGCGGCGCTGACCCCAATGTGATGAGCGGTTCGCGGCGGGCATCGGTGAATCCCGTTCGGTACGCCCAGGAGATCCACTGCGCAAGCATGGCCAGCGTTCCGCGCGTCTGTTGGTACTGCTGAAGGGCCTGCCACTTCCGCTGAAATACGGAGAGGGTTGCCGGGTGGAAGGGATAGCATGCCTCGAACCGGCTGCGCAGGAGCTCCCGTGCCTTTGCTTCCGTGGCCGTACTGTCCACGGCCGTCCATTCGGCCGGCAACTGCGCGCGGCGCTCGAAGCACCAATCGGCGTATGCCCTGGAGACGGCCTTGCGCATGCGGTCACTCCCAATCTCCTCGAAGAGTCGCCGCCGTATGACCTCGCTAATCTCGGTCTCGTCGTTCGCAATCAGGTCCTTTGCCACGCGCCGAACGACCTTGGTGATCTTCTCCTGCCACTGCATGTCCCATTCAGTCATTTCGACTTGGCTTCTGGGCAGACTGATGACCGCCGCGCAGTGCGTAGTGCCCGTTGTGGCAACCGTCAGGTTCTGAATGAAGGCGTGGAACTTGTCCGCCATATTTCGATGACGATTGACGAAGTTGAGCACTTCATCGAAGAGCAGCAGCACCGGACCATTTGCTGCCCGAAAAACGCGCTGCAACG
>CAZGLN010000255.1:607-3063 GCA_964526545.1 uncultured Chthonomonadales bacterium | reverse complement strand
TCCCGGCGGCGTCTCTTCCGCCGCCGCGCCCAGTTCACTCACGCCCTGCTCACCGGCAAGCTGCCACGCCATCTCAATCCAGGGCGTCTTGCGGCCGTCCCGTGGGTCCCACGCGTTGCCCACGAAGGCTGCCACGCGCGCCTCCGGCACGGCGCTGATGCCTGCCGACCTGAGGAGCTCACACACGCCGGCATAGGCGGTAGCCTTCGCCCCGGCGGTAACCAGATGATAGAGCGCGGTGAGTGTGTGGGTCTTGCCGCCGCCGAACTGCGTGACGAGCGTCATCACCGGAGCCGTGTTCGCCGTCTGGCCGGAGAGACGCCGCAGGACCAGCCCCGCGTGTTCGCGGAGCGCGCGCGTCAGACACGTCCGCCTGAAGAAGTGCTCCGGATTCCGGTAGTCTTCTGGCGCGGTTCCGGCGATGACCTGCTCTAGGTGGATAGCGAACTCGTCCGGGTTGAACGAACGGCCCTCGCGGACCTCCCGGCGCGGCGTGGTGACTTTGTACCAGGGCTCCATGGCGGACCTCTCTACGGTCTCCTCAGTCGGGCGAACAGATTGGCCGCGGAGTGCTTCAGACGCAGCAGGTTGGCATATGCAATCTGTGCGAAGTCCTCTCGGCCGCTATACATCCGGTAACGAATCCCATCAGTAACAACGATATCGCAGACCTTTCCAAGAGCGTGTACGTAGCCCTTCGCCTGCTCCAGCGCTTCATCGGCCACTGCTCCGGGACGCTTCACCTCGATGACGAACCGGCAGTTCTCCGGCGTGCGCGGAAGCGCATCGAAGACCGCGACATCAATGCGGTGCCACTTTACTGAGAGACGCTCCGGCGGCCATCCCAGGGCGCGCAGCAGCGGCACAACGAAATGGGCCACGAGTTCATCCTCCATCGGCGGCTCGCCGAATCTCTGCGTATCCGTGTAGAGGATGCCCAGGTCCCTCACCAAACCCACAACGTTCTCCAGACCAGATGGTATCTCAGCGGTCAGCGGCTCTTCCGCGGGGAGCGCGGGAAGGCCTGCTTCCCACCATTGGGTTGGGGGCGAAGCTAGGAACCGGGTTACATAATCATGCACCTGCGCTTTCCGCACAAGTGAGAACCGCCCCTTCGAGAAGACTGGCTGAGCAAAATCGTAGTCCTCGGGCAATCTGCACCAGCGCACGCGCCGGCAGTGCTGCAGGTCGAAGCCGTGCACATCGTCGAAGCGGTCCTCATACGTATACTCCCCCGCCACAAGCCCCACGGCCCGAATACGCGCGGGACCAATGCGAAGCAAAATCGCATCGCCGACGGCTGCCGTCTCGGCGAACCACTTCAGCCAATCGCTCAGGGCATACTCGTGCCCGTACCGCTCGGGAGTCCAGCGCCCCAGGTCACCCGGCCAGAGCAGCGCCACGCCGTGCCGGATGAAATAGTCCGCGATGGGCCCGGCCATCGAAGCCGGCGGAGAAATCTGCCATATCCTCATCGGGTGTTTCGACCGCTATTTCGGCACTGCCAGGAGCATGGCATCCAGCAGACGCTTCTCCTCGCTGCCCACTGGATAGAGCGCCGAAAGCGCGTTGGCAAGCCGCAGAAACTCCGGGCCCCGCTCCTGCTCGGCCTTGATGAGGGCGCGCAGGCCGTTGGCTTGGCCTCCGGCCTGCAGAAGCATCGCGGCGTGCACGCGGTCGAGAGTCGTCGCTTCGATGTCCGCCTTCATTTCGGGTTCCGAGGCGGACGCGGACGCCATGCGCCCCTTCCTGCGGCCGCGGATGCGCGGCACACTATCGCCCCCGAGTCCCGGGAGGGATTGCTGCAGCGCCCGGGCCGGGTCATGCTCCAACTGATGTGCCACCGCCTCCGCCCCCTCCTCGCCAAAGAGCTGCTCGGCACGCTCCGCCACCGGCAGCAGCCGAACAACCCCCTTCTCGGTCTCGATGACGCGGCCCTCCCATTTCTGGAGGTCTATCCCAAGCGGCTGGGCGAACCGGCGCACGACGTCGAAGACCAGCATATAGCCCTTCCGCTTCTTCCTGGGCGCGCTCTCCTCATCGTCCTCATCCGTCTCTGCCTCCTCACCGCCCGCGCCCTCCGATCCCTCTCCCTCCGTGGTCTGCAGAGTCCAGAGGAAGAGCGCCGTCAGCCGCGCATCCTCCTCCAGCGCGCCGGCCCGTCCGTTGCGGGCGCGGGCCTCGGCGGTGCCGAGCACGTTCTCCAGCGCGGTACGGCCCACCACCTCCCACACCCTCTCCAGAAATTCCGGCAGAGTCACCTCCCGCCCCTCCGCGGTCTCCACCTTCGAGTAACGGCTGAAGACCTCCAGAGCCGGGCCGATGCAGGCAAAAACCAGGTCCGCGCCGCGGATGCCCTCGCCCTGCAGCCGCTCCATCCAGTCGCCCACGCGCCTGGGCAGCTCGCGCAGGACCTCGCCCCAATCGCCCACCGGCGCATCCTCCGGCCGCGGCCG
>CAZGLN010000255.1:0-566 GCA_964526545.1 uncultured Chthonomonadales bacterium | reverse complement strand
GCGAGCACGCAGGCGCGAGGCCATCTCCGTAGCAATAGGCCACGAAGCCGTGATGGTCCATCCGCCGCGAATCATGCCCGAAAGGAGCGCCTCCCAGCCCTCCGTGGTCTTGTGGGCAAAGACGACCGAGCCGATGCCGTCGCAGCGGAGAACCCGCCGGCCGTCGGCGAAGGCCCTGGCCATGGCCTCCTCGTAAAAGGCCTTGTCCTTGGCGCGGCCGTCCGCGGTTTGGGAGCACTCGTCCTGCACCGCCTCCGCGGCCTTCGGCGTCAACGGATTCGCCGAATCGAAAGGATCGCGCAGGAGAGGATGGTCCGGCAGCGTCCGCTTAAGCCAGACGAAGAAGAAATCCGAGAGGTCGGCGTAGGGTACCGCGTCGTAATAGGGCGGATCGGTGAACCAGACCGTGGCTGAATCATCCGGCAGCGGATGCTCCGCCGCATCGGCAGACTGGACTTGGCCGTAACCTGAGACCGGCATGAGGCGTATCATTTCACTGACTGCTGGATTAGAACTCAAGAACACACCACGAGCCTCAGATGAAGGTGAAGACTCGACAAAGTCCC
>CAZGLN010000254.1:4905-5738 GCA_964526545.1 uncultured Chthonomonadales bacterium | reverse complement strand
AGCGCGTCCGCGTAGTTAGATCGGATGGCTGCCGGACTGCCAGTGCGCACCGCCTCTAGGAAGACCGCGTCTTCTATGGCAAAGATGCCTTCCTCGCCGCGGATCTCCACGGGATCGGAGCCCTTCGCCAGGATACGCACGGAGTGCTCCCACCCGGTGAAGAGGCATGTATGGTCGTGCGCATAGAGGCTTAAGGAGACGCCTCCCCCGCCGCCGTTGGCCGCGCAGCATGCGAAGAGATTGGCCACGCCTCCAGATTTCAGGCGGATGTTGACGACGCTGGCATCCTCGATGGTGTAGTTGTACAGACCGACGTTGAAGCCGCGCGCGCCAACAGCATGGACTTCGACCGCCTCGCCACAGAGATACCGGAGCAGGTCGAATGTGTGGGTGCACTGCTCCACCAGTTGGCCGCCGCTCTTCTCCTTCTGGACCCACCAGGAGCCGATGTTCGTCTGTCCGGGCTGCGGGTTGGGCGATCCGCCGATCCATCCGCCGTACACCAGCACGGCGGGATCGGACCGAAGCACTTCGCGCGCGGCATTCACGCCCGCACGGTACCTGTTCATGTAGCCCGCGCAGGTGAGCAGCCCGGTCCGTTCCACTTCCCTGGCAATCTCTTGCGTAAGGCCACGGTCGAGTCCGATCGGCTTCTCAATGAAGAAGGGCACGGAGTGTGCCAGGCAGGCTTGCTCCGCGAGCCCATGTGCAAAGGGCGGAAGAAGGATGTAGACGACATCCGGCCGAAGGCTGGCGACCATCTTGCCGGGGTCGTCAAACGCCTCGGGAGAGTCGTTGGGTCGCACGGATGCGAGTGTCTGCAGGCGCGCCTC
>CAZGLN010000254.1:0-4858 GCA_964526545.1 uncultured Chthonomonadales bacterium | reverse complement strand
GCGATTGCCTTGATGTGCTCGTTGGCAATTCCTCCAGCGCCTACCAACGCGATTCTTAGCAGCTTGCCCATTTTGGCCGCTCCCGTGGATGATGGAGCCTGCTTCGCACATTGCCGTGGGGGTTCCTGCAAGTCCAGGAATGGCACCCTCGGCAGCGTGCCAGCCGCAAGCAAAAGGGCCGCTCCATCATCGGAGCGGCCCTGGGAAGTGGGGCAATGCCCGGCTAGTTCTTGGCCACCTTGCGTGCGGAGGCGAGCTTCACCCGAAGCTCACTCAGCGCCTTCTGGAGCTGGGTGTCGGTCTTCTTCTCCTCGAAGTTAAGCTCGGGCCAATCGTCACTCTGCTTGACTTCGATATCGGGCTTCACGCCGCCGGAGTTCGGGATAGGCTTGTGCTCCTCGTCGAACCGGTTGTTGATGTCCCGCCCGCTTGGCAGGAGGTACTTGGCGGTCGTCAGTTTGAGCGCGGAACCGTCCGGCAGACGCGAGACGGTCTGCACCAGGCCTTTGCCAAAAGTGTGCTGGCCGATCAGCGTGCCCAGATTGAGGTCCTGTATCGCTCCCGCGACAATCTCGGAGGCGCTTGCGCTGTTCTCGTTGATGAGGACCACAATCGGCACGCCCGTTACTCGATTGCGCACCGACTTGGCGCGGAGCTCATGGCGCTTGCCGTTCGATTCCTGAATGAGCACCACCGGGCCGCGCTCAATGAATCGGCTGGCGATATCCACAGCCACATCCAGCCGGCCGCCGGGATTGTAGCGCAGGTCGAGTATGAGCGCCCGCAGACCCTGCTTCTGCAGATCCTGATAGGCCTTGTCGAACTGCGGAACGGAGGTGAGGCTGAACTCCGTCAGCACAATCCGGCCGATCTTCTCCTGTTCGTCCTCCATCCAGTAGCGGATGTACATCGGCTCTATCTGGCTTCTGACGATGGTGAAAGTGAGCGGCTGCATGGAGCCGGCGCGCGTGATATTGAGCGTAACCTTGGTGCCGCGCGGGCCGCGGATGAGCCGCACGGCATCGGTGGTCTCCTTGCCGATCATGGAGGTTGTCTTGACCAGCTTTCCCGTTACGGGATCATGCGTGCCGACGCTGACAATCACATCGCCTGCCTTCAAGCCCGCCTTCAGGGCGGGGCTGTTCGGCAGCGGTCGGGCGATGGTAACCTCCTCGTTCGTCTTCTGCAGCTCCGCGCCGATGCCGTCAAAGGTTCCGGAGGTCTGCTCCTCCATCTCCTTGTAGTCCACCGGCTCCAGGAGACCCGTGTACGGATCGTTCAGCGCGAAGAGCATTCCGCGGATGGCCGAATAGGTGAGCTCGCGTGTCTTCGCGGGGGTGATGCGCGTGGGGTAGTAGTCCCGCTTAAGGATGCTCAGAGCTTCCAGGTAGGCTGCCACGGGGGCCGGCTCTTCGGCGGCCAGGGCGCGTTCCGGGGTGAGCAAGGCCAGCCACCTGGGCTCACTCCTTGAGACGTCGGTTCGGGAGGTCGTGAGCAGGCCGGCGGTGGCTCCCGCGAGCAAAACCGCCACGGAAAAGGTGATTACAGCGCGATGCAGCCGCATATGGTGGCTCCTACGCCTTGCCTAACAGCGAGACCGCCCGGGTGACTGCCGGGTCCCGTTCGAATCGGGGCCCGCCCGTGGATACCGCAACATCCGGTACGAGGCCCTTACCGTTGAAGTCCAACCCGCCAGCCGTCAGCAGGCGGCCAGCGTTCACTGTCATTCCCGCGCCGCCCCTGAGGTTGTGGAGCTTCTGGAATGTGCCGTCGCCGCTCGTCTTGGTGCCGACAAGCTGCGCCTTTTTGCTTTCACGCAATGCTCCGGCCACGAGTTCCGCTAAATTCGACGTGCCAGCGTTCACCAGGACCGCCACACGCGCCGCGTGAGAGCCGCTCGGTGCCACCTCCAGCTTCATCGCCTGGTCATTGGGCCTTCGTATAGAGCCTGCATTGCCGGACACCCCAAGGGCGCCAAGAAGCGAGAGAGCCGCTTTCAACGAGTTGACGGGCTCGGCTGTGGCCGGTCCGCCGCTGTTGTCGCGCAGGTCAAGGATGACTGACTGAGACTTGAGGCGCGGCGCCAGGACCTTCAGCTCCTCCACCGCGCGGGAATTGAACTGCGTTACGCGCAGGTAGACGGTGGACGGATTCACCGGCTGCAAGTCCACCGGGTCCACGTCCGTCTCCCCGGTCTGCACATCCACCTTGATGGGGGCCGCCGAGCCTGGTCGTTCCAACGTGAGCTTGAGCGTGCGCGAGCCGGCGCCGGATACCTGATCGAGTGCCTTGGCGATGGTGATCCCGTCCGTGAGCTTGGCCAGCTTCTCCTGACGGATCTGCTTCTTCTCTTTCTCCTTCAGGTTGCGGTAGGAGTCGAGATCAATCTCTAGGCGGGGATCGTAGGCAATCACCCACCGGCCGTCAATCTCGGTTATGGCGTCGCCGGCGCGAATGCCCGCCCGATCTGCCGGACCACCCGGCGCGGGAGCCACAACCACCAGGCGTCGCTGCTCAATCTTGCCGCGCTTCTGCTTTACCACCTGGAGTGTCGCACCGATGCCGACGAAGCGGCCCGCGATCTGCCTCTGAAGCGCCTGATGCTGCTTGGGGTCGAGGTAGCGCGTCTTCGGGTCATCCAACGAGGCCAGCATGGTGCGCACCGCGCCCGCTGCCAGCTTGTTCTCGTCCGTGATCGGCTCCACGTAGTCCGTGCGCACGCGCTGGAGCACTTCGCGGAAGGTGTCGGCCGGCTCCGCGCCCCCCTCGGCTGCCGACATTTCAAACACGCGCCGTAGGGCCGACTCCGGCATCAGCGCCACGCGCTCCAATTCCGAGGTTCGCGGAGGTTCGCCACGGCGCATCTGTCTGCCGCCAGCGAAGGCTACCACCAGGAGCAGAATAATCCAGGATCCGAGCGCCGCGATCCGCAGGTTCCGTATCACACGCACCTCCCGCTTCCTTCACAACCAAACAAGCCCGCGGTGGATGCCGTGGGCTACCCAGACATTATACCATTGCGGCGGCTGGTCGGCTGCCCGTAATCCGGCCGGCATCCCGTGCCGCGATTCAATGAACCTTTACGCTTCAGGTACCGCCGCGGTGCCCAGCGGTCGTCTCATTCGGCGGCACGGCGATCACACGGTCGAGCGCCGGATAGGTATCGTCGGAGAGACGCTCGCGCTTCACCTCCCGGGAGCCATCCATCCAAACGCGATGCACCACCACTCTGAAGCCGTCTGCTCCCGGGCTGCGCACGTAGGCCCGCTGTCCCATGAACCGCCCGGACCTGGCAAGCCGTAGCAGCCGTTCCGGCTCCGTTCGCGAGACAATCTGCGGCTCCACGTGTGCACTTAGTCTGGGGAGTTGCGCTCCAAGGATACGCACTTCCAGGCGCTCGGAGTGCGCGCGAGCGACCACGCGCACGGGGAACGCATAGGGATTGCGCAATCGGAGGTCAACGGTAACCTGCGCAACGGCCGCATCCAGGCCGGGCGGGGCATATCGCGGGGCAATCGCATGCGGATGGCGCTCCAGCACCTGGAGCCCCGCGAGGAGCGCGGCATTGTAGAGGGTCGTGGAGACCTGGCATACGCCGCCGCCGAAGGCCGGAAGCAGCTCCCCGCTGTAGCTGACAGGTGCCTTCACATAGCCGCGATCCATGGACCAGGACTGGACCACCTTGTTGAACGAGAACGTACCTCCTGGCGCGACGCGGGCGCCGTTGAGCGCAGCCGCCGCGAGCCGAACGTTGTGCCGCTGGCCCGCGGTTCGCCCCTGGAGGCTTGTGCTGTATCCCGCCAGCACGACTTCTCCCGAAGGCGTCTCCGCCAGTCCGCGCGCCAGATTGAGTGCCGCCGCCCCAAGCAGCCCGGCGGCCGCCAGGCAGAGCACCAGGGAGGCGCAGCGATGGCCCAATCGCTGCGTTCCGACAGTGCGACCCGTTGAGGAGTGACGCCTCACGGTCGTATCTCCAGAAGCGCGGTGCCGCTCTCCGAGCGCCAGTCCGGAACGTACATTCCATTGAGAGAGGTCGGGAGCGCCCTGTAGCGGCCGGGAGTCTGCGCCCGCAGGTTGTACTCAATCACGTGCTCGCCCGCGGGCACCCTTCGCACGAAGAAGGCGACATGGTCATCCCGCACGTCAATGCTCGTAAACCAGTAGTTCCAGTCCACGGTCTCATCCGCGGAGCCGCGCTCCGTTACCTCCAGACCGGCGGGATAGGGGTCCTTTATCAGCAGATAGGCCATCTCGTGCGGTACCTTCAGCCGAATGCGTACCCGGATCTGGTCACCCGCTCGGGCCATTCCGTTCAGAGGCTCGGTGTCTACGCGCCAACCTTCGCCGGCGCGCACCAGTTTCACGCGGCGGTACTCACGCTGAATGGCGACAGGCGAACCTTGCAGAGGAGGCAGCGTGGCCGCCGCGACGACCTGCCGAAATTGGACTGTGTAGAAGAGGGGGCCGGACCCGCCCTCGCGCTGTATCTGGACATCGTTCTTGTCCGGGCGCATGATCGTGGTGGGCACGCGTTGGACGAACTCTTCCCTCTCCTGCTCACCGCTAAGTGAGACAGTGGTCAGCACGCGTCCATTCAGCCGCACCGTAACGGTACCGGCGCCTGAGGCTTCCTCCTGGCGCTCTCGGCCCAGGCAGGCAATGATGGCGGAGACAGCCCACGCGGTGTCGCGTGTGTCCGCCCACTGCCCTCCCATTCTCTGGAGCATCAGCCAGCGAAGCGCCTTCGTGATGAGCGGGTCCGCAGCATCGTGCTTCGCGAGCGCGATGACCGCCGCGGAGGTGGTCATGACCCTGCTCCACTCGCTCCAGCCCCATCGGTTCGTTGTCGGTTTCCAGT
>CAZGLN010000253.1:4849-5765 GCA_964526545.1 uncultured Chthonomonadales bacterium | reverse complement strand
CGGGCAGTTGGTACGCCCCGCCGCAGGCGGCGAGCAGGCCCTCCTCCGCAACCTTCCGACCCTGCCAAGGGGGATAATCCCCTCTGGCTGGCCAAGACGCCAGGGATAACGAAACCCATCTCGATACTAATAGTATCGCTGCAAGTACTGTCGAACGGTCTGCGGATTCCGCCCGAACCGATCATGGATCTGGATACTTACTCCCAAGAATTGCCACCAGAGAGTGATCGCAATCATCATTACCATGATCCTCAGAAGCAGCGACGGAACCACGTGTAATGGTCGCCCTGTCTCACTCCATTTGTAGTAGGCAAGCCCAGCCCGTGTGCCTATCACAATAGCCACGACAAAGCTGCCGAGTGCGAACAGGGCGGCTGCAACAACAATCAGCCGATCATGGCCGGCGGCAAAGGCAGTCAGCAGCCACCTCTCCACAGGGATTCTGCCGGCCATCCAGCCTACAACAAGCATGCTGGTAAGAATTAACCAATCCATCCACTTTGGTGCTGTCTGACTGCCACTGCCCGCGCTTGCAGGGCGGATGTTTTCCTGCGGATTCATGGCAAGGATTCCTTCCTTTGCACAGTAGCTCCGCGCCGCGGGGGATAGCCACGCCTGCGGTTACGCTCCTCACATGCCGCCTTCTCCTCGAGGCAGCGCCGCTCGCCTCTGGCCGCTCCGTCATTGCAATAGCGCCTACCCAATGCGCAGATAATTGCCGCTCCTACAACGCAAGCGGCCCAGCAGTTGGGGATGCCCTTGCACCACTTCAAGCAAGCTAAACCGATGCCGCCGATAGTTGCCGGACACACTGCCAAGAGATAGTCCATACACATCTTATACCAGCGGTCTACATCGCGAACACATGCCTGATATGCCGCCTCGCAATCCTCGCGCGGCCCGGGTCCGATTGTCT
>CAZGLN010000253.1:0-4824 GCA_964526545.1 uncultured Chthonomonadales bacterium | reverse complement strand
CGGGCAGTTGGTACGCTCTGCCGCAGGCGGCGAGCAGGCACGCCTCCGCAACCTTCCGACCCTGCCAACGCCACGGCGTGGCGGCTCCCGCAATCCGACGAGCCGCCGATTGGTAAACATACGTCAAATGGGCTACGTGTGAGAGGCGGACGCCGTTTCGTTGCGCCCGCCGGCAAGCCAAGAGCACTGAAACCCTATCTCTTGATGGAGCGCTTGATGCCGGCTGCCAGAGACTTCCAGCCCGGTTCACCCACCGGCGGAATTCGGCTCAGGCGCTGATCTCCATTCGCCCTCCTCGCTGCGCATCCACCGGGCTTCGCTGATCGGCCACCAAAAGGCGGCACCTCGGCACGCCAACACTAGCAAGTACAAGTGTGAGAAGCTTCGGGGCTCGGGTAGGCCCTGAAACACCCGCTCAAGCAGCGCCCATGTCACGATGATCAGCATCCACCACACCGTGTTTAAGATCAGCAGATTTTGAAGGAACAGCAGTATTCGCCTTCCTAGGATCATGGTCTTTTGTCCCGAACGGCATCAACGGTGCAACGTCGCGCTCTGGTTCACATTCCTGCCGATGCTCTCGATGCCCTCATTCCTTGGCGTTCCACACTCGCCATCGCGACGCTTCGCACCGCGGACCTGGCTCGCTCGCGCTCAACGATGAACCGCAAGCGTTTAGCGTCTCTGACGAAACAGCGCACGCGGACTGTCCATCCGGTTCCGCGACGGATGGAGAGTGCCGCCCTCCCCCTCTGGCGCCATCCCATCACATGGCCGGCATTGCTGCAACCCGCGGATAGAGGAGCGGCAGCTCACGGAGCCTGCGTGGCGGCTCCTTTAGAGCCGCGAGACTTGGTCCGCGGGCTTCCAGTCTGCAACCACTGGGCCAGGACCCCTTCGATCGCCAACAGCCACAGCAACACATCCATGGGCGATGGCGCCTGCGGAAAGCCATTCACCCACATTGCGAGCCACTGCCATACCCATATAACCACCGTGACTGGCAGGATATGGACTAGCAGCAAGGTACAACATAGGTACGCGAATAGTCTCTTTTCCAAAGAAACGGCGCCTGTTTCTCGACTCATGCTGTTCTCCCCAAGCCGAAGCAACGGCTGAGCTGCGCTCGGTAATTCACGTTTGTACAATCACGGATATGCCCTTGGGCATTCCTGTACTCTAGTCCGGGATGGCTTCTTTGATGGATTTGATCTTTTGTTTGGCTTTCTTGAGCAAACCAAGGCACTGCAAGGGGTTGCGCAAAAGCGCGAGGCAGATGCAGTAGAGGCATGCTAGGAGCGCGAAAGGGGTGGGTGGCTTCGCAAGCTCTCCAAACATGCAGACAATCACGCATGTGTAATTTCGCCCTTTGCAGGACCGATTGCAATGGCGGTAGGCATCAATCACTGCATCTGGATAATAGCCGCATACGGCCACGCAACCGGCGATGATTAGCGGCACGATGGCTGGCGCAGCTAGCGGTAGGGCGAGGGCGGGCAGTTGGTACGCTCCGCCGCAGGCGGCGAGCAGGCCCTCCTCCGCAAGCTTCCGGCCCTGCCAACGCCACGGCGTGGCGGCCTGGCCCTGCGCATGGCGCAGCACGCCGAAGGCATCGAAGAGATCGCTGGAGAGCACCGTGCCTCCCGCATCCGTTACCACACCCACCGTGCTCAGCACATCAAAGTGGTGGTACTCCCCGTTGCGCCGCACCAGCGAGAGGCCCTGCAGGCACAGCGCGCTGGTCTGCCACGTGCCGCCCGTGAGCGGTGCATCGCATTCCATCCCCAGCGCCGTACGCGCCTCACGAGAGCGGTTTCCCGCCTGCCGAGGATTGGGCCCCGACAGGCGGGACCTCGCCTCCTAGCCGGGTGGCAATGGAGTTTGCAACTGGCTCCTGGCAACCTCCGGCTTACGGGTGATTTCAACGCGCCAGGCTACTTGAAATAACCACGCTATGACAAGCCAAGTAACAACGGCCACAGCCAGCACTTGCGTGAGCTCTCGCGGATAGTCCCCAAGACGGCGATTTGAACTCCCGCGCAGTGTTGCTCGAACGAAAGGTGGGATCACGACAAAGAACAATAGCAGGCTGCCCAGCATCCAGAGGACCCCTACAGCAACCGCCAGCGCTGAGTGGCCGGACAGGACAACCGTTATCTTCCATAGGTCCCAAGGCATGTAAGCTATTAGCACGAGGATAATCGCCCAAACCGGGACAATGGACGCGCATGTCAGCCAAAGGGGTATCTCCTTCTCCGCGGCAGCCGCTTCCGTTCCTCCGTTAGTCTCTGGGGTGCTCATGCCCAATCTCCTCCTTGGCGTGCTGTTGCCGCGCCACGCTGATTGCGGTGGCCACGCCTGCGGTTACGCGCCTCACATGCCGCCTTCTCCTCAAGGCAGCGCATCTCCTTAGTCCTATAGGTGCGGTAGCAGTAGGCCCGTCCTCCACCCCAACAAACTACTAAATACGCAGCCATACAGGCTGCAATTAACTTCGGATGCTTGAACTTCCTGCAAGCAGCGAGCGCAAGCCCCCACGACGGCGGGCAAAGCCAATCTACGTAGTCCAGGCACTGGTCGTACCATGCTTTTGCGATCCGAACACATGCCTGATATGCCGCCTCGCAATCCTCGCGCGGCGCGGGTCCAATTGTCTGCAGCGGCAATGCCCGCGTGGGCAGTTGGTACGCTCCGCCGCAGGCGGCGAGCAGGCCCTCCTCGAACCGAGATTAGCGCGGGATTGGGATCACGAAGTCGTTCTCCTTAAACTTGTCTGTCAGCAGATCGTTTGCGCGCAGCGCTATCTGCACTAACGTCTTGCGCTTGGCTTCTGGACCTAATCCGATCATGCTAGGATCGTTGGGTGATGCGCGGGTCATTGTCAATATGAAGAGCAATTCCTCGGAAAAGCTCCGATCACGGAAGACAAACACGGATCGCTTCTCCTCCTTGGTGCCGGGCCGAAGCAACCGTCCCCACCGTACGAAGCAGCCGGGATAGTGCTTCTTGATATACGTGCGGTAGAAATCCTCAACGCGTTGACGATCGAGGTCGGACAGGACGATCCAAAACACACGGCATATCTCAGAGCCTGTCAAGAAGTGGTTGATGCGTGAAACACTTACAGCCGCAACCCATGAAGAGGGCGGGAGCTCTATCGGGCTATATAGTCGTTGGCCACCGAGATGCGTTATTCGCGGCAGCGGCTTATTGTGTGAGGAGGTCCCGGCAGCAGGCTTGCCTTCCGACAGTACCAGACCTAGGGCACCAACGATAATTAGCACAAAGCACTTATTCCACTGCATCATGCCACCTCCTGAACGGTCCCAACACTCGCAAACTCCCGCTGCAGGCACATGTTGCTGCATTCACTCCATGCGCCCGGCGGGCGGCAGTTCCTATCACAGCAGTCCTGACACTGCCCGATTGGCACACCGCGGCACTTCGCCTTGCAGTCCGGCCAAGGCTGCCAATCGCGGATGCTTCTGCACGCAGCCGCGCAGCCGTGCTTTCTTGCGGCGTTGCACAGGCTCCGAAGCAAGCCGGCAAGGAAGATACAGGGGATGCGCCCGAGCGCATTGCAAAGCATCATGCAGCCTTGGTAGGTCATACTGTCATTCGGCTTTTCCCTCCTCTTCTGCAGCGGCAATGCCCGCGTGGGCAGGTAGTGTCCGCCGCCGCAGGCGGCGAGCAGGCCCTCCTCCGCAATCTTCCGGTCCTGCCAACGCCACGGCGTGGTGGCCTGGCCCTGCGCATGGCGCAGCACGCCGAAGGCATCGAAGAGATCGCTGGAGAGCACCGCGCCTCCCGCATCCGTTACCACACCGACCGTGCCCAGCACATCAAAGTGGTGGTACTCCCCGTTGCGCCGCAAAGATTGGTGTTATGGGTTGTTTTTCAGGGCATCTGGCTGCCTTACCTCCTCGCGTCGCAAGCCACTGGTCAACAGGCGCCAGGCATCATCTAGCCCCTCCCTGGCAAGTCCCTCAGAAATGTTGCCGCGTACGGTGGCGCTAATCATGTATTGGTCCAGGCCGTCGCGAAACCTCAGTGTCCTGCACCAAACGCGCTGGCCACCTTCGCGATAGTTCCATTCTGTCTGATAGCCGGGAATGCCACGGAATGTGACCCGCCATGCACGAATTCTGGAAGCAGCGGATGGATAGGAGGCCCGAAGCATCCTCACAGTATCGCGAATCTCATGCTCCAATGAGAAGACGGGCAGATCCGGCCCATGAATGCGTCCGAACCTGAGGAAGATCCGACTCTCCTTGCTTTCCAACCGGTAGTTTACGGTCTGAAAGATGGAAGCGTCGCTCCGCCGGCGCTCATAGCCCGTAAGTGCCGGTAGCGACCATACGCCAACCTCCACCCTTTCCGGTCCCGGGAGTCTCTGTTCCCCAATCCGTCTCTGTCCCTGGGCGAAGCAGCCGGAGGCGGCAGACATGCCCAACAGACTGGCAATCACGCACAGTGTCATGGATATCCGAATGCTCATCACACCCCCTCACGCTCTGCGCCCTGGGGCCAGCCTTCCGGCCGACATCCAGCAGTCGTATACTTTGTTTCCGTGCCAGTTACCTTCGATGCAGAGGGTCTCAGAGAACGTTGCAATGTGTCGGCAGAGCCCGGGATGCCTTCTCTTGAGACACTCGCGATAGAAGTGGCTTTGGCACTCTTCGCAGTTGGCGTTTCTGCCTTCACACTCCTCAGGCATCTTCGGGCGAATGGGCGGCAACTTAGGTTGTGGCTTCGGCCTCTTCCACGGCCACCGGGGCGGCCAATGCCACCACGGACGCACCGGCTTCTCCTTGTTGGCCTGCA
>CAZGLN010000252.1:0-5865 GCA_964526545.1 uncultured Chthonomonadales bacterium | reverse complement strand
GGACGTTACCGGGCAGGAGCCGGATCGCGTAGCAGCGGCGTACTTTGCTATTGGCGGGTCGCTGGAGCTGTCCTGGTACCTGCAGCAGATCACCAGCCTGCCGGTGGAAAACAACTGGCAAGCGCTGGCCCGTGAGGCCTTCGGCACAGGCGCCTGTTTCCACTCGCTGCAGCATGACCAACCCGCGAGGATAGATTTCTATCGCGCGCGCGTGGTGGATGGGCTTGGGCAGATCATTCATGAGCGGCTCTTCGCGGTAGAGGTGGCTGAAGGTAGGGAACCTCTGCTCCGCGAGCCGGGTATCCTGGGAAACTTCACACCCGCGCAAGCAGTGGAGGCCGTTCCGACGGCTGCTCACTTGCCGGAGCCGACGGCATGGCTGCATCAGACCGCGCTGCTGCCCTTCCTGGAGGAGACACGCGCCGACCGGCTGACCGAGCTCGATCGCATTGCCGAGCACGTAGAGCTCTCCCTGACCGAGCTTCTGCTTAAAGCCGACGAGGAGATTGGCAAGGCCAACGCAGAACTGGAGCAACGAGTTGCCGGCGCCGAAGCCCGTCTGGCCATGGCCGAAGCCCGTCATACCGAGCTTCTTGCCCGGCGCGATCGGCGGAAGCAGGAGTTGGACCGGCAGCGGGCCCTCTCCCTCCAGGGCGTCGAGCGCATCACAAGCGTCCTTGTCCTGCCGCACCCCGAGCGCGAAACGCCGGAGGTTCGGCGGCTTCAACCGAATGCAGAGACCGAGGCTCTCGCCATGCAGGTCGTCATTCAGCACGAAGAGGCCCAGGGGCGAACGGTCTACGATGTCCACGAAAGGAACCTTGGCTACGATATCACCAGTCTGGACCCTCGCTCCGGCGAGTTGCGGCTCATTGAAGTGAAGGGACTGAGCGATGCCGCGGGTACCATCCTGCTTACTCCCAACGAGCGCCGCGTGGCAGAGGACCGCCGCGACTGCTATTGGCTCTATATAGTCACCAACTGTGCCGGCGAACCGACCCTTCAAGAGCCAATCAAGGACCCGGCCCAGTACCCATGGCACGAGGTCACGAAAGTGCAGCACTATTGGCTTGAAGTCAACGCCATGACCCAGCCTATTCAAGTGCGGGAGGAGAGCCCGTCGTATGGGTGCCAGACATGACGATTGAGAAACAGATACTATCAAAGCACGTCGGAGCTGTGTTCCACCGATGCGCCCTGCAGGTCAATCCGCACGAGTACCTCCAGACCTTCCGCGGTCAGAAAGGCGCTACCGATGCGGATGATTATGTGCGATCGATGATTGAAAAGGCGGCGGAACTCGGCATCTCGGTACTCGCCGTCACCGACCACAACGACGTTTCCAGTGTTCCAGTCTTTCGCGCAGCGGCGCAGGACCGTGGCGTACACATTTTCCCGGGTTTCGAGCTGTCCTCGCGCGAGGGAGTGCACGTTCTGTGCATCTACCCACCGGACACGAGCAGGGACCAGCTCGGCCGGTACCTCGGTAGCTTCGGAATCACAAAGACCGAGCCGTCGGCGGACCTTGCGAACAAATCATTTGTCGATATCCTTCGCGAGGTAAGAGAGCAAGGCGGCGTGGCAATCGCGGCGCACGTGACCAGTGAGAACGGAGGGTTGCTCAGAGTTTTGAACGGGCAGGCGCGCGTCCAGGCGTGGCGATGCGAGTATCTGCTGGCCGTTCAGATTCCCGGGGCGGTCGAAGATTTGCCGCCAAATCTGCGCAAGATCGTGGAGAACAAGAACCCGGAGTACCGGCGCGAACAGGCGGCGGACCGGCATCTTGCTGTGGCAGTGGTTAATGCCATGGATGTCGCGACCCCGGAAGATCTGGAGAACCCAGCCGCGACCTGCTGGATCAAGATGTCACAGGTGAGTATCGAGGGTCTGCGCCAGGCCTTTCTCGATCCCGGGTCGCGGATCCGGCTGAATTCGCGAGCTGACAGCCTTAAACTGGAAGAACATGTCGAGCTAGTTGAGTTGGCGTGGCAGGGAGGGTTTCTCGACGGTTGCACAATCCTCCTCAATCCAAACCTCAACGTGTTGGTCGGCGGTCGCGGGACCGGGAAGTCCACCGTCATCGAGAGCCTCCGTGCCGTGCTGGGCCTGGATCCCTTAGGTGACGAAGCGCGCAAGGCGCACCAAGGCATCGTACGCCAGGTGCTCCGCAGTGGCACGCGGATCTCCCTGCGAGTTCGGGCGTATCGGCCCGTTGCGCATGAGTACACAGTGGAGCGGACCTTGCCCAATCCACCGGTGGTCAGGGACGCCCAGGGTGCCGTGTCGGACCTTTCGCCCCTCGATGTCGTTCCCCGCCTCGAAATCTTCGGGCAGCACGAGATCTCGGAGCTGGCACGCAGCCCAGAGAGGCTAACCCGCCTGCTTGATCGTTTCGTCCAGCGCGACGACGCACTGGTGCGGCGGAAGTTGGAGCTGCGACGCGAGCTGGAGAAAAACCGCCGAAGTTTACTCGACGTACGCGAGGAGATTCAAAGGATCGACGAGCAACTGGCGGCCTTGCCGGCGCTCGAAGAGACCCTCAAGCGTTTTGAAGACGCAGGGTTGGAGGAAAAGCTTAAGGAGCAGAGCCTGATCGTGCGTGAGGAGCGGGTTATCGCCTCGCTTGCGGAACGCATGGCGCCATTCCGCGAGTGTCTGGACAACCTTAAGGGCGAGGTCCCGATCGATCGTGCCTTCGTCTCCGCCAAGGCGCTGAAGGATCTTCCGGGGAAGGAGATTCTGAGCCGGTTGAATGCAGTCCTAGAGAGATTCGATGGCGAGGTCGCGACCGCTGCCAGCTTCCTGGAAGCCGCGATAAATCGTGCCGACGAGGGAATAAACTCGGTTCGCCGGGACTGGGAATCGCACAAGGCACGTGTGCAGCTCGCCTACGAAACGATACTCAGGGAACTCCAGAAATCCCGTGTGGATGGAGAGGAGTTCATCCGTTTAAGACGAATGATTGAGGAACTGCGTCCGTTGCAGGAACGCAGGAAGAAAGCTCAGACCATAGAGAGAGAGCTCGCCGAACGTCGCCGGAACCTCTTGGTTGAGTGGGAAAACGCGAAGGCCGGGGAGTTCCGCGCGCTCGACCAGGCGGCGGAAACGGTCAGCAAGAAACTGCGCGACCGGGTGCAGGTGAAAGTCACGGCCGCAGGCGATCGTGAACCGCTGTTCAGGATTCTCAAGGAAGACATCGGCGGGCGACTGTCGGAAGCGATTGAAAGCTTGCGCCAGGCAACCGACTTGTCGCTCCCGCAGCTGGTGGACGCATGCATAGCAGGCGCGGAGGACGTCGCAAGGCGCCTGGGTATTCCCCCGGCGCAGGCGGCACGGCTGGCTCAGGCCGATGCTGGGATCCTCATGCGGATCGAGGAACTTGATCTGCCCCCAACGACAACGATCCTCTTGAACACCGCCCCCCATGGCGGGCCGCCGACCTGGACGACGCTGGAGGATCTCTCGACCGGGCAGAAGGCAACGGCTGTGCTGCTGCTTCTCTTGCTCGATTCGAATGGGCCGCTGGTTGTCGATCAGCCGGAAGATGATCTCGACAATCGTTTTATCACCGAAGGCATCGTGCCTCGCATCCGTGAAGAGAAGCAACGTCGGCAGTTTGTCTTTTCGACCCACAACGCCAACATTCCCGTGCTAGGTGACGCTGAGCTGATCATAGGGCTTGCCGCCTCAGGAGAACCCGATGGCGGTCACGCTCGGATCGCACCCGAGCACGTAGGGTCAATTGATGATCAGCCCGTACGCGAGCTCATCGAGGAGATCTTGGAGGGCGGCAGGGAGGCGTTCGAGCGCCGCCGCCGCAAGTACGGGTTCTGAACGAGCGGCACATGAATCGGACCGAACTCGCAGAGCTGATTCACAACGGCGAGAACTCCGGTGTCGAGTTCAAGCGCGACGACGTCGTTCCGGACCGGATAGCACGGGAGATGGCCGCTCTGCTCAACCTCGAGGGTGGCTACATTCTGCTGGGAGTCGAAGACGATGGCACCGTTACCGGGTTGACCCGCGAGCCTACCAAAGCCGAGGAGTGGATCATGGAGCTCGCCCGCACCCACATTCGGCCGGCCGCGATCCCCTTCTGGGAAACCCTCGACTGGGGTGAAAACACGATCGTCGGTGTGGTGAGCCTCCCGGCCGATGCTCCCGACAAGCCGTACAAGGCGAAACGCGGTTCGGCGTGGGTGACGCAGGTGCGGGTGGGCACCACTACCCGCGATGCAACCGACGAGGAAGAAGCTCGCCTCTACATGCAGTCCGGCCGACTGCCCTACGACCGCAAGCCCGTCCCTGGTTCGACACTCGACGATCTGGACCTGCGGAGGCTGACGGATTATTTCCGCGACGTGCGTCGTCAGGGGTGCCCCGAGGCCGCCGACCGTGACGGGTGGGAGCGCCTCCTGGTTAACACCGAGTTGATGGTGGAGGACAAGGCGCGCCGCATGGCCAGTGTCGGTGGATTACTGCTGTTCGGTGCGCGACCTAAACGGTACTTACCGCAGTCTGGCATCAGTGCAGTCGCCTACGCGGGCATCGACAAGGACTACAACGCACGAGCGCGGCAGACGTTCGCTGGTCCGATTGTATCCCTGTTTACGCCAGAGGAGTCCGGCGGCGGGCCATATCCGAGCCTGCCCAGGACGTTCACGGAGACTGGCGCTGCCAGCGAGACCGGCGTGATTGAGCAGGCGCTCGATTTCGTCCGCCGAAACATTGGCGTTGAAGCTTCTATAGACCACGGCGGGCAACGTCAGGAGCGGTGGGACTACCCTCTGGAGGCCGTGCGTGAAGCCATCGTGAATGCCGTGGCCCATCGCGACTATAGCATTGCTGTGATGGATATCGAGCTCTCGCTATATGCTGATCGGTTGGAGATCATCTCACCCGGTCGTCTGCCGAACACTGTCACTGTAGAGAAAATGCGAGCGGGTTATCGCGCGTCGCGTAACGAACTCATTAAGGAAGTGCTGCGCGACTATCGTTATATCGAAGCGACCGGTCTTGGCGTTCCGCGCAAGATCATCGAGGGGATGCGCGCCCACAACGGGACAGAGCCGGATCTCATTGAGGAGGAAGATCGCTTCATCGTCCGCTTATGGAAGGAACTACGTAACGCATGATCCCTCAAGCGTGTAAGCGCCTTGCCGAAGTGGATTTTCCCATTGCGGAGGTGAGCAGGCATGCCACGCGTGAAAAATCCATACGGCATGGGCACCCGAGCACCCTCCATCTCTGGTGGGCACGGAGGCCGCTTGCCTCGTGCCGAGCGGTGCTCATGGGCCTGCTGCTGCCCGATCCGTGCGACCAGCACTGTCCCGCCGGGTTCAAGAGTGAGGCCCGGATGCTGCTGAGGCAGGTGGCCGGCTGCTATCCGGGCACCACGGACGAGTCGCTGCGCAAGGCTCTGCTCAATTTCATTGCCAACTTCGCTAACTGGGACCTCTCCGCCGATCGCACCTATCTTGAAGTCGCGCGGGGGCTGGTGAGGGCCGCCCATCCCGAGGAGACGCCCCTCGTGGTGGATCCCTTTGCGGGTGGCGGCTCCATTCCGCTGGAAGCACTGAGGGTGGGCTGCGAGGCGTTCGCCAGCGACTTGAACCCCGTAGCCTGCCTCATCCTCAAGGTCATTCCGCGCCACGGGCCGTCGCTCGCAGAGGAGCTGCGCCGCGTGGGCGGTGAAATCAAGAAGGAAGCTGAGCGGGAGCTGGCCGACCTCTACCCAAAAGATTCTGACGGCGCAATGCCCATCGCCTACCTCTGGGCGCGCACGGTGCGCTGCGAATCGCCTAACTGCGGCGCGGAGATTCCGCTTGTGCGCTCGCTCTGGCTCTGCAAGAAGGCTGGCCGCCA
>CAZGLN010000251.1:4120-5867 GCA_964526545.1 uncultured Chthonomonadales bacterium | reverse complement strand
AAGGTGCTCTTCCACCGCGCGTGCCTGGCGGTCCGAGAGCCAGCCCTCCCGGTAGCCGGCAATCAGATCACGAACTTGTCTGCACCGCATCGTCTCTCTCCTCGGCGAACCAGTCGCTCAACGCCTCCCGCAGGCGCGCCCGCGCCCTGCCCAGGCGGGATTTCACCGTGCCCGTGGGCACCTGCAGCGTCTCTGCAATCGTCTCGATGTCTATCTCCTGCAAGTGGTGCAGCACCACTACTTCGCGAAAAGGCAGCGGGAGCGCGGCGATGGCCTCGCTGAGCCGCGCATCCAGCGCCTGGCGCTCGACCTGCCGCGCCGGATCCTGACCAGAGTCCGCGAAGGCCTCGGGTTCCGGCGTGTCGGCGCTCTCCGAGCGCTTTCTCCAGAGGTCGAGCAGCCCGACTACCCTCTGGTGCAGCGGCGACCTCGCGCGGTCGCGGAGGATGTTCAGCACGATTCTGTACACCCATCGCAGGAATGCCTGCCCATCGCGCATCCTGTGGAGTGACAGGTAGGCACGCACGAAGGCCGCCTGAGTAACCTCCTCGGCCACGTCGCCCTCGCCCGCCATGTGCCCGGCGAATCCCCGCACGCGCGCATAGTGGCGGCGGTAGAGCGTGTCGAAGGCCTGGCGATCGCCGGCACGCGCCGCAGCCACCAGCGCGCCATCCGAATCCTCGCGCTGCCGCGCCTCCACGTGCGCAGTTGGGCCGCTCGTTTGCCAGCTCAATGCATAGGTCCTCACGGTCTTACCCGTGCTCAGGACGTCTGACTCGTCCGCAGGTTCCCGAGCAGGGCTAAAACTTGCCCGCGCGGGTCCACTTTGACGCGCGCGCGATGAGGGCGTCCGCAGCCTCCGGCGAGGGCGCACCCATCTGCAGCATCACGCCCTCCGGATGGAGCGACTGCATGAAGATATCCAGTTCGGCGGCATCAATGGAGATGTGCAGGTTCTTGCCCGCCTTCTGCACCCTTTGGTACACGGGCATCCAGCGCGAGGCCGGCTCGTTGCCTGCGCCATACACAAACTGCACGGCGTCCAGCTTCTCTATCTCCAGCAAGGCATCCAGGTGCTGGAGGGCACCGGGGCCGTCCAGGTGGTAGATGGAGCGGTCCAGCCACTCCACCTCCTCGATTATCTCCTGCAGGAAGAACTCACGGAACATGGCCGCGGAGACCATGCACGAGAAGTCGTTGGAGGGGATGTAGTAGCGGCCCTCGCTGAAGAGCGGCAGCCAGCTGGTCGTTATCGTCTGGCCCGCCGCAAGCATCAGGTCGTGCTGCAGGCTGTAGAGGGTGTAGAAGGTGGGGCGCAGCTGCTCCATCAACCGCTTCACCTGGTCTGGCGACTCCACCAGGTCCAGGGCGAGCTGCTGCGGTTCGCGCAGGGAGGCCGCTAGGTCGCCGCCGGGGTGCAGGTCGGTGATTCCGGTGAGGAACTTGCCCCGGCCCTTCTCCAGCCCGAGCCGGGTCATCTCGAGCAGGGTCCGGGTGTAGAGATTCTCCGGGTCCACGCGGAGACTGGGCACGTCGTCCCAGTTGTGCAGGATGGGGATGGACCAGGAGGTCTCGCGGGTGAACTCCAGCTCCGCCCCCAGCGTGGCGGTGAGGAGCTCCGGCCCCAGGTTGGGGAAGTAGGCGGGCAGGATCTCGCCTCCATAGTAGGTATTGGCGATGTAGGCCTGCGCGCAATCCACGGCATATTCGGCATCCAGCCACCGTTCGCGCAAGCTGGAGTGCTCTT
>CAZGLN010000251.1:0-4103 GCA_964526545.1 uncultured Chthonomonadales bacterium | reverse complement strand
GGGATGGTCACGGGATTCGGCCGCGGCGCCGTTACCTGGATGCACGGCCGATCCAGAATTGCGCGGTTCCACCACGCCTCCATTCGGCGCGCGGCCTCCGCGGCATCCGGCTTATAGGCGAGCTCAATGGACATTTCGCACCTTGGGCTGCATCGGCGCCGGCGAAGGGCTGCCGGCCCAGTGCCGATCCACTTCGACATGCAGGGCGCAAGCGCCTGCGCGGCATGCGCAAGGCATACCGCGCGAGGCAGGAATCACGGGCCGCCATCCACAAGAGGCTTGCAACTTCTCAGCGAGAGGAAAAACGATGATTCAGCGGAGAGTAATCGCTGCGGTGGTAATCGGCATGGCGGCGGTGGGCGCGGTGATGGCCGCGGGCTGGGCCAATCGCCTGCTGATGGGCCGGCAGCCGGACGGCACGTTTCTGGTCTCCTCCGGACGCTTCATCGAGCCGGGGACCATCGCCTTCGAGGGACGGGCCATTGATATCGCCATGCACCCGCGCGAGGAGATGGTGGCGGTGCTGCACCGTAACAGCGTCTTCCTCGCCGATACCACGAGGGTGTTGCCCGGTTCGCGCGCGGCATTGGCGCATGGCGCGAGTTTCCGCGGCTGCGCCTGGCATCCGGATGGAGCGCGCCTGTATGTTAGCGTTTCGCAGGGCTATGTGCAGGAGCTCCGGCGCGACAACTGGTCGCTCACGGTGGGGCGCCGCCTCACGCCGGCGCCGGCCGATGCCAGGGGCAATCCGCGGCCGGGCGGCATGGCGCTTACGCGGGATGGCAGGCGGCTCTTCGTGGCGGCAATGGACCGCAACACGGTTGCCGAGCTGGATACGGAGTCCGGCGAGTTCGTGCGCGAGTGGCCTACGCAGAACCTGCCCTTTGCGGTGCGGCTCTCCGAGGACGAACGCACGCTGATCGTTACGAATTGGGCGGGGCGCCCGCCCAGGCCGGGAGAGGAGACCCGCCAATCCGTCAACGCCACGGTGCTGGCGGATAAGATCAGCGGGACGGCCTCGGGCACGGTGAGCTTCATCGAGCGGGAGACCGGCGCGGCCCAGCACGTGGAGGTCGGCAAGCATCCTACGGCGCTGGAGGTGGCGGGCGATAGGGTGTATGTGGCCAACTCCGCGAGCGACAGCGTCTCCGTGGTGGATGCGGCGCGCAGGAGGGTCCTCCGCACCATCCCGATGAAGTGGCGCAATGTGAGCCTCTTCGGGGCGATGCCCGTGGACCTGGCGGCGCGCGGAGAGACGCTCTACGTGTGCTGCGGCGGAGACAACGCGCTGGCGGAGGTGGACCTGCGCGCAGGCGCGGTGAAGGGCTACCAGCCGGTGGGCTACTACCCGGTCTCCGTTGCCCTCACGCACGGCGGCGGCAAAGCCATCGTGCTGAATACCAAGGGCAACGGCTCCGTGGCGAATACCTCGTTGGGCAGGCCCGGCAACGCCCACGACTTCCAGGGCACCCTCTCCGTGGTGGATCTCCAGGCGGATTTGGCTGCCGCTACCGCCCGCGTGGCCCAGCTTAACCACTGGGAGAAGCGCCCCTCGGAACTCCGGCCGAACCTGGCCGTCTACAAGGGCGCCATACAGCACGTGGTCTACATCATCAAGGAGAACCGCACCTACGACGAGATCTTCGGCGACATGCCGCAGGGCAACGGCGATCCCTCGCTGTGCGGCCTGGGCGAGGAGATCACCCCCAACCATCACGCGCTGGCGCGGCAGTTCACCCTCTTCGACAATGGCTATGTGAGCGGCACCAACAGCGCGGACGGCCACTGCTGGACGGATATGGCGCTCGCCAATGACTACCTGGAGCGCTTCTACACCGGCTACCGCACCTACCCGGACGATGGCGATGACCCCATGGGCATGGCCTCCTCCGGCGCTATCTGGGACGCCGCGCTGAAGAAGGGACGCACGCTGCGCATCTACGGCGAATTCTGCGACGACGAGGATAACAAGGTCATCCCGGAGCCCAAGAGCTGGCTGGAGGTGTGGCGCGATCGGCAGAACGGCGGCGGCAAGTTCCGCTTCCAATCCTCCACGGACCTGAAGCACCTGCGCCGCTACATCCACCCCAACTACCTCTACTGGCCCCTGTGGCAGAGCGACCAGCACCGCGCCGATCTCTTCATTGCGGAGTACAAGGAGCTGTCGCGCAAGGGCAAGGTGCCGAATCTGATGATTCTCTCGCTGCCCAGCGACCACACGGAAGGCCGCGACCCGCGCTATCCCAAGCCGCAATCCATGGTGGCGGATAACGATCTGGCGCTGGGCCGCATCGTGGAGGCCATCACCCACTCGCCCGAATGGAAGAAGACCTGTATCCTCGTGATAGAGGATGACGCGCAGGCAGGTCCGGACCACGTGGATGGCCACCGCACGGTCTTCATGGCCATCAGCCCCTACACGCGCCGCGGCTACGTGGATAGCACCTTCTACACCACGGTCTCCATGCTGCGCACCATCGAGCTGATGCTCGGCCTGGACCCGATGAACCGCTTCGACGCACTCACCCCACCGCTCAGCGCCTGCTTTACCAACGTGCCGGACTACACGCCTTACAAGCACCTGCCGAACCGCATCCCGCTGGACGATATGAACCCGCCGCTCGCCGGCCAGCGCGGCATGGATAGGCACTGGACGCAGGTCTCGCTCTCGCTGGACTGGAGCCGCATAGACGGCCCCGACCAGCAGAAGCTCAACCACGTGCTCTGGTACACCCTCCACGGCCCCAACCGGCCGTACCCCATCAAGAAAACGCCGAGGTAGCCCACCCCCGGGCGGCTTTATGGACAATTGAACGCCCGCGGGCGGGTACCCATCCGGCCCGCGGGCGCAGTGCAATGAGGGTTCAGAGCAGGCACCCTCTATCCTAACGACCCAACCGATGCGCCGAAATTGCGAAACGAACCGCGTGCCGCCTCGCTCCCGAAGACGACAGACTTACCGCTGTACCGATTCTTCCCCCTAATACCTCACCAACTCCTCGCCTTGCGTGGCCCAGGCGTGCTTCTCCCATAGCTTGCAGCGCTCGACCAGCAGGTAGAAGGTGTTGAGCGTGCAGCACATGAAGCCGTGGACGCCGTCGCGGTAGCCCTTGCGGCGAATGTAGAGATCGAAGAAGACCTTCGCCAGGGCGAGGAGGGTGCGATGAGGGCGAGGGAGGCGGAAGCCCGGCGCGGTAACGTCTGTCCGCTCCACATCGCGGTCCGTGTAGTAGTTCATCTTGGCGATCCACTGGCTCACGGAGCGGTGCGAGAAGTGGTCGTAGTGGCCCCGAAGCACCCCGCACGGGCCGTCATAGGTGAGGCTCTCATGCTCGCGCTCGCAGCGGTAGCGGGTAACGCCCTTGCGGAAGAGGCTGAGTCGGTGGCTGTACCCGATGCGATCCTTGCCGAAGCGGTCGTCGTAAGCGATGCCGTGGCGTATCCACTTGCCGAAGAAATACATTCGGTTGGGCACCCAGTAGGCGGCGTA
Organism: uncultured Chthonomonadales bacterium; assembly: GCA_964526545.1. Classification (GTDB taxonomy): domain Bacteria; phylum Armatimonadota; class Chthonomonadetes; order Chthonomonadales; family CAJBBX01; genus CAZGLN01. The sequence goes on along the minus strand of CAZGLN010000251.1, from coordinate 613 downwards.
GGGCGTCTCCGGCTTCGCGAGCACCTCTTCCTGGATCTCTTGCGCCAGCTGCAGTGAGACCACCTCATCGCTATCCAGCCGCAGGATCCAGTCGCCCGTCGCGCGGTCCAGGCCATAGTTGAAGTTGGCATAGATGTAGTCGCGGTTCTGGAAGAAGCGCACATTCGCGTAGCGGCGGCAGATGGCCTCTGTCTCATCGGTGGAAAACATATCCACCACCACTACTTCATCGGCCCACGTGAGTGCATCCAGGCAACGTCCGATGATATCCGCTACGTTGTACACTGGAATGACGACGGAGAGGGTCTGCCGCGCCATGGGAAGCCTCCGTGCTCTCTACTGGTGTAGGAGTGTGGCACGATTCCGCGGCCCGCACCGACCGTCAGGCGCGATGGTTGGTTGGATAGGCAGACCCGTCGCTGAGGATGGCGCAACAGGGCCGGAGAGAGCGTAGTACCGTCTAGTCTATCGTGTGGCCGAGGTTGGCAGCCCGGCCCTGTTCCGGAGCGGCGGCAATGCCCCTGGTAGATTGGCGGACCTATGGGCAATCAATCTATCTTGTTCAACAGAAGAGGAGACCATTGAATAACATCCTTCGTTGCGGCGCGATTGT
>CAZGLN010000250.1:0-5882 GCA_964526545.1 uncultured Chthonomonadales bacterium | reverse complement strand
GGCAATCCGGAGACGACTCCGGGCGGGCGGGCCCTCAAGTTCTGGGCGAGTGTGCGCCTGGAAGTGCGGCGCACCGAGACCGTGAAATCCGGGACGGACGCCATCGGGGCGCGCACGAAGGTGAAGGTCGTAAAGAACAAGGTTGCGCCGCCGTTCCGCACGGCGGAGTTCGATATCCTCTTTGGCAAGGGCATCAGCAAGTCCGGAGGCATACTCGATCTCGGGGTGGAGATGGGGATCATCGGCAAGAGCGGTGCCTTCTTCAGCTATCGCGACCTGCGACTGGGACAGGGCCGCGAAAACGCCAGGCAGTTCCTGGAGACCAATCCGCAGATACAGGAAGAGATTGAGAAGCAGATCCGTCATAAGGCGGAAGGCTCGGCGGTCCTCAGCATGGCCAACCAAGAGGACCGTTCATCCGACGGGGTGTAAATGCAGCGGGCGCGGGCGGAGCGCCTGGCCGCGTGACTGACGAAGATGACCGACGAGGAGCGCGCACGGCGGTTGGCCCTCCGGTACCTGGCCTATCAGCCGCGTGCGGTGGCGGAGGTGCGGCGGCGGCTGGCGCGCGCCGGCTTCGACGAAGCCCTGATAGAAACGGTCATCGAGGAGCTCACCGCCGGCGGACTGCTGGACGATGAAGCCTTCAGCCGTGCGTGGGTGGAGGACCGCGCCAGCCGGAAGGGACTGGGCAGCCTGCGGCTCTCGCGCGAGTTGGCGCGCAAGGGAGTCGCCGCGGAATCCATTGCCGATGCCGTTTCCGGAGCCGCGGAGCCGGAGGCCCTGCGTGCGGCCGTGGAGCTGGGACTGCGCCGGCTGGGCCTGACGCCGCCGCTGGATATTGCCGCCCGGAGGCGCCTGGCAGGCTTTCTGCTGCGTCGCGGCTTCGCCGCGGAATCGCTCGAGCAGGTATTCGCTGATCTGATGGAGAATACCGAATGAACATGGCCGCGATGACGCCATCGGGCCTGCGTTTGATAACGGACTGCCAAGGGAGCACTTCGGCGCGCCGGGCGTGCGCTACCAGCCGCTGTCCGCCTCAGACTGAACCATGTCTGGAGGTGAAACAGGCGTGGCATACCTTGTTGACATAATCATCCTGGTTGTTTTCGGTTCCATCCTCTACCTAGTCAACCGTTCCGTCCTACGGAGATATGACCAACTAGCGCAGGAGAAGCTGGCGGAGGCCAAACGGCTGGCCGAGGAGGCCGAACGCGCGGCCGAGGCGCTGAAGCGCGAGGCGCTGATTGAGGCCAAGGACGAGGCCTATCGAATCCGCGCGGAGATAGAGCGCGAGAATCGCGAAAAACGCGCCGAGCTTCTTCGGGTGGAGCGCCGGTTGGCGCAGAAGGAAGCCACCCTGGACAGGCGGCTGGAAGGGGTGGACGCCAAGGAGCAGCAGCTGCGTCAGGCCGAGCAGCAGCTAGCGCGCTCACAGCAGGAGCTGGAAGCCTCCCTGCAGATGCAGCGCAGCGAATTGCAGCGCGTGGCGGGCCTTAGCATGGAGGAGGCCCGCTCTGTGCTCCTCGCCCAGGTGGAGCAAGATGCCCGGCAGGATGCGGCTAGGCTAATCCGCGAGGTGGAGGAAGCCGCCCGCCGAGATGGAGAGCGGAGGGCGCGCGAGATCATCACGCAGTCCATCCAGCGGTGCGCCGTGGACCAGACTTCCGAAAGCTGCGTCTCGGCCGTGCCCCTGCCGAACGACGAGATGAAGGGCCGCATCATCGGCCGCGAGGGGCGCAATATCCGGGCCTTCGAGACGCTCACGGGCGTGGACCTGATCATTGACGACACGCCGGACACCGTAGTGCTCTCCTCGTTTGACCCCGTCCGGCGCGAAGTCGCCCGCATCGCCCTCACAAATCTGCTCCAGGATGGCCGCATCCACCCCGGCCGCATCGAGGAAGCGGTGAAGAAGGCTCAGGCCGAAGTGGACGTGAAGATTCAGGAGGCAGGCGAGGCCGCCCTGCTCGAGACCGGCATCACCGGCGTGGCTCCCGAGATTGTGCGCCTCCTGGGCAAGATGAAGTACCGCACCAGCTACGGCCAGAATGTGCTGGACCACTCGGTGGAGGTGGCGCACTTGTGCGGGCTTCTGGCAGCCGAGGTAGGCGCAAACGTGCAGGTGGCCAAGCGGGCGGGCCTCTTCCACGATCTGGGCAAGGCGGTTGATCACGAAGTGGAGGGGCCGCATGCCGTGATCGGCGCGGACATTTTGCGGCGTAACCGCGAGCACGAGGATGTTATCCTTGCGGTCGAGGCGCATCACAACGACGTGGAGGCCACATCGGTGGAGGCCGTGCTGGTCATCTGCGCGGATGCCATCTCTGCCGCGCGCCCCGGAGCGCGGCGCGAGACTCTTGAGACCTATGTGAAGCGGCTGAAGCAGCTGGAGGAGATCGCGGACAGCGCACCGGGCGTTGAGAAGACCTTCGCGCTACAGGCCGGCCGCGAGATCCGGCTGCTGGTACGTCCCGAGATGATTGATGATCTGGGAGCCATCAAGTTGGCGCGCGACGTGGCCAAACGCATCGAAGAGGAGATGGAGTATCCCGGCCAGATAAAGGTAACGGTTATCCGCGAGACGCGTGCCGTGGACTACGCCCGGTGAAGCGGGAAGGTAACCGGCATGCCGTCCTGATGGGTCTAATGCTATGCGTAGAGCGCATCTGCCGCGCAGGATGGGGTGAGCACGGCTGATGCGCATACTCTTCGTGGGAGATGTGGTAGGGCGGGCCGGCCGCGCTCTGGCCGTTGCCGAAGTGCCCAGGCTGCGCAGGGAACTGGCCGCGGATTTCGTGATACTCAATGGCGAAAACGTGGCTGGTGGCGTGGGAATCACCCCGCAGACCGCCGCCGAGCTGCTGGAAGCGGCGGATGTGGTTACTCTGGGCAATCATGCATGGGCAAAGCAGGAGGCGCACGGGTATCTTGACATGGAGCCGCGGCTGCTTCGCCCGGCCAACTATCCGCGCTTGGCGCCGGGAGTGGGGCAAGGGCGGTATCGCGCGGGCACGACGGAAGTGGCCGTGCTCGTTTTGCAGGGGCGCGTCTTCATGGATCCGGCGGGCGACCCATTCGAGCTGGCCGACAGATGGCTGGAGGAGGCTGCATCGGCGACGCCTCTGCGCTTTGTGGAGGTCCATGCCGAGGCCACATCCGAGAAGGTGGCCCTGGGGCGTTACCTGGATGGCAGGGTGACCGCCGTGGTGGGAACGCACACGCATGTTACAACGGCGGATGAGCAGATACTGCCGGGAGGTACTGCGTACATAACCGACGTAGGCATGACGGGGCCCACGGACTCCGTGATTGGGATGCGGGCCGACATTGTCCTGCAGCGCTTTATAACGGGAGTATCCAGACGGTTCGAGGTCGCGGATGGGCCGGCGCACCTGAGCGCCGTGGTGATTGACGCAGAGGATGTTTCGGGCCGAGCGAGCGCCATTCAGCGCATCCGTGTGGCGTAAATCGGGCGATAGATTCGAGCAAGGAGCACATTCATGGCACGAGACGTGGGCATGAGGCGGATCGCCCTTGCGGCGGCGCTGCTCGTGGCGGCGGCCGGGGCGCGCGGGCAAGTGGAGAACGTACGCATCTACCATGGCGAAACCTCCGCGTCCAGCGGCATCAAGCTTCTTTCGTGGGGCAGTGGCGAGGCGAAGGAGACCTCCGAATCCGTGTTCACGGGTGCGCGGTCCATACGGCTCACCACGCACGGCCTCTTCCAGGGGCTCAGGCTGGTGCTGCCTGCCCCCGTGGATGTGAAGCCCTTGCTGGACCAGGACGGTGCCTACCTGGTGATGGCCGTGAAGCAGGCCGATAAGGGGAGCGGCGGCGCGGGCCTCGGTTCGGGCTTTCCCGGCCTTCCCGGACCCGGACGACCTGGCGGCATGAGCGGCATGGCCCGAGGGGGGCGGACGGGGCCCTTCGGTCCTGGCGGAAGCGAGTTCGGTCAGGTCAACACAAGCGCCGTCAAGCCGCTGGCCAACATCCGGTTGGTGATGCGCACAACGGACGGCAAGGCCGTGGAGTTCATGCTGCCCTACGACTCGGCACAGCGGAACGATGAGCAGTGGGCGACTCTCTCGCTCTCCTCTGCGCGGATGAAAGCGCTGAAGGATACCAGCGGGATGGTAACCGAGGTGGGCATCTTTGGCGATCAGCCCTCCACGATCCTGATTGGCCAGCTGCGCGGAGTGCGCGACACAACGCCCATCCTGGTGGATCCTCTCCCGCAGCGCACCGTGGCGGTCAACGACATCGTAACCTTCACGGGCAAGGCGTCCGGGGGCGTCTCTACGCTTCGCTATGAGTGGACGATTGCGCCGGCTGGCACCATGACCATCGGAAACGAGCCTCTTCCAGTTGACAAGGAGGGCCGCCAGTTTCGCCACCAGTTCCGCAAGGGAGGCGAGTACGATGTGTTCCTCACGGTGCGGGATGTGGCCGGAGTGAAGAAGCCCACCACCGTCAAGACCACTGTGCGCGTTACCTTGTAGCCGCGGCGCCAGAGCAATGAGCGGGCGAGAGGGCATCCTCTCGCCCGCTCGCGTTTTGAGGCTTCCAGCCGCTGCTTCGTTGGCCGCATCCTTCGGCCACGCGGTCCTAGCTGCCAGACGGCCAGAAGGTGTTGCCGAGGTCCTCTATGGGCCGGCCGTTAAGGTCGGTGATGATCACCGCGAGCCGCACGGGGTCCTTGCACCGCACGACCTTCAGCACGAGGAGGTTGGCTCCCTGGCCTAGTGTGGTCTCCGCCATGGCATTGCCGCTGCCCATTATCGGATGGAACTCTTCGTGCGAGTGCCTCTGCAGCAGGAGCCTGCCGTTCAGCCAGGCGCGCACCCCGTCGTTGCAGTGCACCACGATGCGCGCGTCCACCGGTCGCTCCATCCGGAGCGCCGTGCGGAGATAGAGTACGCCCGGGCCACGGTCGAAGAGAGGCTCGACGTCCATCACCGTCTCTCGAAAGCCGATGCGCTGCCAGGACACCATTGCGCCGGCACGGCCCAGGTAGCGCTCGCTCAGGCCCGGCTTCTCCTCCGGCTCAAAGGAGCGTTCGAACCCCTCCATGTGCGAGTTCGCCAGCGGGCCAACATAGTGCCAGCAGTGGCCCCCGAGCAGCGGAACCGGCAGCAGCGTGGGGGAGCCGTGCTCGGGCGCGAGCACTAGTCCCACCGTATTCACTGCCGACAGACTGGCCGTCTCGGGGCAGCGGATGACGAAGCCGTAGCGGGCCATTCCGCCTCTCGCCAGCATCTGGCGCTGGCCCTGGGCGCCGGGAACGCGCACATCCCAGCCGGCGGGTGTGGAGATGCGGATGTTGCCCACGAAATCCTCCTCGCCAAGGTTGCGCACCGTGAACATCAGCGAGGCGGCCGCATTCGGCACGATGGCGGGGCCGTTCTCGCCGTAATCCACCTCCACTTCGTACGGCCCTTGACGGTAGACGGCCGTCCTCGGACTGATGGTCCAGAGCGGGCGCACGTGTTCAAACCGACGCAGGGCGGGGGCGTCGCTCGGCGCTGCCAACGGAGGCGTGTGAACGTCTTCCGTGGAGGTATCCGAATGGGCGGCGCCCTCCGGCGAGCCCGCCGGGGAATCCACTCCTTCCCTCTCGGGCGTCGCATTCTCCGTAACAGGCAGGGTTGACGCGGTCTGATCGGGACCCTCTCCGACACCCTCTTCGGTCGCCTGCGCGGTGCCCGCCTCGTGCACGCCTCCTCGCTCCCGGGCCGCGGCCTGACCGCTGCCCCAACACAGGTGGCCCCAGGCCTCTCCCAGACCGTCGCGCCCGGCAGCACGAGGTGATCGAAGTGCGCGTGGCGCTGCAGATAGGCCGCAACCGCCTTGCGGTCCCGCATGTCGAGAGCCTCGTGCCC
>CAZGLN010000249.1:0-5882 GCA_964526545.1 uncultured Chthonomonadales bacterium | reverse complement strand
CGCTCCGGAGGCCGGCACGCAGCGCCTGCGCGACGTAACCAATAAGGGCGTAACGGAGGAGGACCTCTTCGCCGCGGTGGAGACGGCCTTCGCCAACGGTTGGCAGCGGGTGAAGCTCTACTTCATGATCTCCTTGCCGACCGAGACGGATGAGGACGTTATCGGCATCGCGGACCTCGCCACGCGTGTGGCCAGGCTGGCGCGAAGGCTCCGCGTGAAGAATCCGGCGGTGGCCATCGGGGTCTCCACCTTCGTGCCGAAGCCTCACACACCCTGGCAGTGGCATGGGCAGGATCCCATCGCGGAGGTCGAGCGGAAGCAGTCGCTGCTGCGCAGGCACCTGGGAGACCGCGCCATCCAGTTCCGCTACCACAATCCGCGCAGCTCCCACCTGGAGGCTGTACTCTCCCTCGGCGATCGGCGCGTGGCGGAGGGGATAGAGCGCGCGTGGCGCAAGGGCGCGCGTTTCGATTCGTGGGATGAGCACTTCGACTACGAGACCTGGATGGAGGCCTTCGCGGAGGTCGGGGTGGACCCGTACTTCTTCGCGAATCGCCAGAAGGACCATGACGAGCCGCTGCCGTGGGATCATATAGACTGCGGCGTGGCGAAGAGCTACCTTAGGCTTGAGGACCGCCGCTCGCGCGAGGGGACATTGACGAGGGATTGCCATACCGCTCCCTGCACGATGTGCCAGGCGTGCGACCGCTACGTGCTGGATGGCATCGGCGCGAAGGTAGCGCGCGAGGGCACGCGGCTGCCGGTGCTCTAACTTCTGCAGAGTTCGCGGGTGCGTGGCCCGCTCGTATGCACATCCACTCCCAGGGAGTCGCGCGTTGCCTCGTGTTTCCTTTACGTCGCACCTCGAGCGCTTTGTTGACTGCCCCGATGTGCGCGTCGAGGGCACCACGGTGCGCGAGGCGTTGGAGGCTGTGTTTCGCCGGAACCCGCGGCTTCGCGGTTACGTGGTGGACGAGCAGGGCGCGCTGCGCGAGCATATGACGGTCTTCGTAGACGGACGCGTGGTCCAGGACAAGAAGAATCTTTCGGATGCCGTGGGTCCGGATAGCGAGCTCTACGTTCTGCAGGCCCTCTCCGGAGGCTAGCTGGTGTTGTGGCTGACTGAGAAGCAGATCCAAATACCGTGGAGGGCATGATGGGAGCGACCAGGGCGCATGTCGGGACAAGGAAAGGGCTCTTTTCGCTGGTGCGGGGAGCGGCGGGCTGGGAGATTGACCGGGTCAGTTTTCTGGCGGTGCCCGTAACCATGTTCCTGCGCGATCCGCGAGACGGCACACTCTACGCCAGCACACGCGAGGAGCACTTCGGACCGAAGATGCACCGTTCGCGGGATGGCGGAACCACATGGGAGGAGATTGCCTCGCCGCAGTACCCGCCCAAACCGCCGGACCTGGAGGAGCCGCTGCCGCCGGTCGGCGAGCCGAACCCGTGGTCGCTGAAGCTGGTGTGGGCGCTCGAGCCCGCCAACTCAGGAGAGGCCGGCACACTCTGGTGCGGCACTGCGCCCGGTGGCATCTTCCACTCCTCGGACCACGGCAACTCATGGGATCTCGTGCGGCCGCTCTGGGACATGCCTTCGCGGCAGAAGTGGTTCGGCGGCGGATACAACTATCCAGCCATACATTCGGTGTGCGTTGATCCGCGGGACGCGCGCTGTGTTACCGTGGCGGTATCCTGCGGGGGCGTGTGGCACACGGCGGATGGAGGCCGGACGTGGTCGCCGCGCACGGCGGGAATGGAGGCGGACTACGTGCCGCCGGAGATGCGCGAACTCGCCGATATTCAGGATCCGCATCTCATGGTGCAGTGCGCCGGCAACCCGGACGCACTCTGGGTGCAGCACCACTGCGGAATCTACCGCTCAACCAATCGTGGGGCCAGGTGGAGCCGCATCCGGGACGTTTCGCCCAGCGCCTTCGGGTTTGCCGTGGCCGCCCACCCGCGGGATTCCGAAACCGCCTGGTTCGTGCCGGCGCAGAAGGATGAGTACCGCGTGCCGGTGGATGGGCAGGTGGTGGTAAATCGCACGCGCGACGGCGGTCGGACCTTCGAGACCCTTCGGCGGGGACTGCCCCAGAAGCACGCCTATGACCTGGTATACCGGCACGCCCTCGCGGTGGATGCCTCGGGCGAGAGGCTGCTGATGGGTTCCACTACCGGCTCGCTCTGGGTGAGCGAAGATCAGGGCGATAGTTGGACAGCCGTATCGCACCATCTGCCGCCGGTCTACTGCGTCCGGTTCGACTAGCGCGCTCCGGAGCCCAGCGCATCGTCATACCCAGCCGAGCAGCCGCGCGAAGGTTGCCGTTGTGAGGCAGACGGCGAAGCCGAGGGCAATCGGCAGAAACGTGGCCGCCGCGGTCCACTTAAGGCTGCCGGTTTCGCGCCATATCGTGAGGATGGTGGTGCCGCACGGGTTGTGCAGCAGGCTGTAGAGCATCAAGTTCAGCCCCGTCAGCAGCGTCCAACCTCCCACGCCGGTGAGCACCTCGCGTATCTGCGCACCATCCAGCTCCAGCATCACCCCTTGCTGCGCCAGCGCGGAACGGCTGAGATTCAGCGTGAGCATGAGGATGGTGGGGATGACGATCTCGTTGGCGGGGATGGCGACGATATAGGCGAGCAGGATGACGCCGTTTAGCCCAATCAGCATGCCCAGCGGATTGAGCAGGTTGACCAAGTGCCCGGCAATGCTGAGATCGCCGATGTACAGGTTGCTGATGAGCCAGATGACAGCGCCGGCGGGCGCGGCCATGGTGATTGCGCGCCCCAGCACAATCAGGGTTCTATCAAGCAGCGATGTGTAGAGGGTCTGCAGAATACGCGGCGGCCGGTAGGGAGGCAGCTCGAGACTGAACGCGGAGGGCTCGCCCTTCAGCCACGTGCGCGAAAGAAATCCCGAGACGAGCAGCGCAACGACGATGCCCAGAACGGCTACCGTAACCACGCTGGCCGCAGCCACAAGACTGCTGAGTGCCGGCGGCGCCGTTGCGCCGATGAAGAGCGTGCCGATAAGGATGAGCGTGGGCCATCGCCCATTGCATATGCTGAAGTTGTTGGTGAGGATTGCGATGAGCCGCTCCCGCGGGCTGTCAATGATTCGCGTGCTGGTGACGCCCGCCGCGTTGCACCCATAGCCCATCATCATCGTGAGCGACTGCTTGCCGTGCGCGCCCGCCTTCTGGAAGAGGCGATCGAGGTTGAAGGCCACGCGCGGCAGGTAGCCGAAGTCCTCAAGCAAAGTGAAGAGCGGGAAGAAGATTGCCATCGGCGGCAGCATCACGCTCACCACCCAGGCCGTGGCAAGGTAGACGCCATCTATGAGGAAGCCGCTAAGCCAGGTTGGCGCCGAAATGGCTGCGGCACCGGCATGGAGCCATCCATAGACCACCTCCCGCAGAAGGTGTCCCAGCATTGCCGAGGGCACATTGGAGCCCGCGATGGTGAGCCAGAAGACCCCGGCGAAGAGCAGCAGCATGGCGGGAAAGCCGAGCGCCTTGCTGGTGAATATGCGGTCCAGAAGTGTATCGAGCCGCACATGGCCGCCTTCTCCGGGCCTGGCGACCACTCTTTGGGTAATGCGGGAGGCCTCCGCGTACATCGCTTGCGCCACATGGTCGTGCAGATGCCCGTCCAGCTGCGCGCGCAGTTTCGCGGCGGACTCCAGCAGAGCTTGAGGATTGCGGGTCTCCATCAGGCGGCTCCGCCGCTCGCAGCACCCGCGTGCGTGGCATGGGCTATCTGACCGAGTGTGCCTGCCAGGATTTCCCGCTCCACGCTGGCATCTCCCTCGATGAGCCGGAGGGCTACCCAGCGCGCGTTGGGCAAACCGGGATAGAGCTGCTCCAGCTCGTCTGCCAGATGCTGCACCGCCTGTTCGGTTTCCGGATCGAGCGGGACATGCCGCTTAGAAGCTGCCCGCAGCGCGCCGGTCGCCACGTCATGAATTGCGCCGAGAAGCTCGCTCACCCCCTCGCCCGCGCGAGCGGCCATGGGCACGCAGGGTGCGCCGAGTTCTCTTGCAAGGGCACGTGTGTCTACGCGCAGTCCGTGGCGCCTCGCCTCGTCCATGAGGTTGACTGCAACCACCACCTGATCAGTGATCTCGAGCACCTGCAGCACGAGATTCAGGTTGCGCTCAAGGCATGTGGCGTCCGTTACCACCACCGTCACATCAGGTCGGCCAAAGAGCAGGAAGTCGCGGGCTACCTCCTCATCCACGCTGTTGGAGAGCAGGGAGTAGGTGCCTGGCAGATCCACCAGTTTGAAACGCTTGCCGCCGAAGGTGAAGGCGCCCTCCGCCCTGACAACAGTCTTGCCCGGCCAGTTGCCAACGTGCTGGCGCAGACCCGTGAGAGCGTTGAAGATGGTGCTCTTGCCTGTGTTCGGATTGCCTGCAAGGGCGACCACGTAATCCCAGCCTGCCACGTTCAGCCCATGGCGGCGCAGGTCGCGGATGGGGCAGCCGTCACACGCGGGCGCTGTTGGCGGAAGGCGGTTCGCTGTCTTCTCAGATGCGCGCGGGTTGGCCATCGTCCTCCTCCACCAGAATCCTGCGCGCCTGTTCGGCGCGGAGCGCGATCACCGCGCCGCGTATGCGGTACGCCGTGGGGTCGCCGAGGGGACTGCGCATCACGAACTCTATGCGTGCGCCCGGCACGATACCTAGGTCCATCAGGCGCGATCGCTCCGCTCCCTGGCTCTCGAGCGCTACCACCCGCGCGGTCCGGCCTGGGCGCAGCTGCTCGAGCGAGAAGGTGCCATTGCCGGTAATCATGGCGTGGCTCCCGCGGGCTCCACGAAGACGTGCCCCGCCAGCTCACGGCCCATCGGCGTAACGCTTTCGCCGATCGCAACCGTGATGGGCCCGTTGAAGGGCTGCTTCTCCAGCACGTGCACCTGTGCGCCGAGGCGTATGCCGATGCCCGACAGGTAGCGCAGCACGTCCGGGCTGTCGTCATTTACCCTGCGGATGACCAGCACGGCCCCGGGTTCAGCCTCGGCAAGGCTGGTACCGCGGCGTGGGCCGATTGCGCCCTCCCGGGTCGGTATTGGCTCGCCGTGCGGATCCTCGGAGGGGAAGTCCAGCAGGCGTTCGATGCGGTCCTCGAACTCTTCGGAGATGTGGTGCTCCAGCTTCTCGGCCTCGGCATCTACCTCGTCCCAACCGTATCCAAGTGCCCTGTGCAGATAGAGCTCAAGCAGGCGGTGGTGGCGGATGATCTCAAGCGCGACGCGCTCGCCCGTGCGCGTAAGGCGTGCTCCCTGGTAGGGCGCATGCTCCAGGAGGCTCAGCTCGGCGAGGTACTTAATCATCTTGGTGGCGGCGGCGGGCGACGAGCCCATCCGTCGGGCGATGGCCGTGGTCGAGGCGATCTCATGCTCCTCCTGAAGCTTGTAGATGATCTTCAGGTAGTCCTCAACGGCCTGGCTGAAGATGCGCCGCGGTGAATCATCCATTTCACTTGCCCGCCAGTCAAGATTTTACCATGGTTCAATAATAGTGCGCCAAACGGGAAATGTCAAGTTGCAGACACCTCCGTGGAACGCAGAGGGGCCTGGCCCGGAGTATCCGGCCAGGCCCCAGGAACAGGCGATCGTGGAAAGCTAGACGCCGAGCGAGTCGCGGAGGTAGGCGCGCGAAATCGTCACAGATTCGCGATGCGGAAGCTCGGTACGGTCCTGTTCCGCCACTATCCACTCAGCACCCACTTCCCGCGCGGCGGCCATTGCTCCGCGCAGGTCCACCATGCCCCGACCCAGTTCAAGGAAGACGGGGTTGCCAGCCGCATCCTTCTTGCCGTCCTTAAAGTGGTAGTAGCCGGCGCGGTGCGCGTGTGCGCGGATGAATGCCGCAGGGT
>CAZGLN010000248.1:4439-5897 GCA_964526545.1 uncultured Chthonomonadales bacterium | reverse complement strand
GCTACCAGGCGCTCCCTATCCGCGTTATACGCCTTTCACGGTCTCGGCGTCCAGCATGTAGGCGTGCTCATAAGTCGCCCGGCCGGTGCCGCGTTGAAGCACCTCCACGGGCACCCCGTTGCGGTCTCGCGCGCGGCGGATTGCTCGCGGCCAGGCGGCGCAGAACCGTGCAGCCCGCCATAGACGCGATGCGCTCCGCGCGGTTATCGGCCTATCCGCACCGTAACGCGCCTGCTTCCGCTGCCCATCGGCATCTCGATTGTGGCGGATCCGCGCAGGCCGCTCGGGGTGCTCGCCTCTACACGGTGCGTGCCGTAGTAGACGCGTGCCTTCGCCGCGCCTTGCTGGTTGGTGGTAAGCGCGGCGCGAGTCCACCACTCCCCCTTGATGAGCTTCATCAGCCGGTCATAGGCGGGTTTGGGCGACATATCCGCGCGCAGGAGGCCCGCGGGAGCGCCCAGCCAGGCGGCGCGGTCGCTGAAATCCCACCAGGTGATGGCATGCACCTTTGGGTGGCTGAAGAGGATGGTATAGAACCGCTCAACATAGCGGGCCTGCCGCTCCTCATCCTCCGGAGTGGTATGCCAGTCGCGCGCTCGGCTCTGAAAGTCCACGGGCCGCGGCGGCCCGCTGATAACCGTAGCCTCGGTGAAGTGGACCGGAACTCCGAACTGCGCGAACCTCTCCGCGACGGTCCATATCTGCTCCTCGGGCCACGTGCCGCCATGCATGTGCGACTGGATGCCGATGGCGTCCGGCAGCGCCTTGCGTGCCTGCAGCTCTCTCAGCAGCTCCACGTTGGCATCCGAGATGTTGAAATCGTTGTACAGCAGGGTGGTCTTGATCCCCTTGCTCGCCTCGCGCGCCCAGCGCAGTGCGGTCTCCACCACCCGGGCCGGCCCATCACGCCGTACCCACTGGCCTTGGCCCGTGCGTACGTAAGTAGCCGCGTTGTTGCACTCGTTCAGCACATCCCAGATGGTGATGAGGTCCTTGAACCGGGGGATAATCTCCCGCACACGCGCCTCGAGCAGTGGAATGGTCTGGTCCGGATCCGACGGCGCCCAGCCCGGCCACACCTCGTGCCAGATGAGGGGATGGCCCTTGGGGGTGATGCCATTCTCCCTGCACCACCGCGCCATGGCTTCCAGCCGCGCGTACTGCGGCGCGCCCTGCGTGGGTTCAACCGAGCCCCAGTAGAAGGGAAGCGTGGCGAAGTTGAGCAGCTCCTTGAACCGGCGTTGGTACTCCAACTGCGTTGGGCTGGAATCCTCGGGCCGGAGCTCGAAGATGTTGCAGCCGAAGAGGAAGGCATGGCGCTGCTGCTCCACCTTTACCGTTGCGCCGCGCACGGGCCTATTGCGCGAGTCGCGCACTTCCACCACGAGCTCGCCCATGCGATGCTGCTCTATGCGGGTCCTGATGGCTTCGGGGGTCAACTTCCTGCGCACCTCCTGC
>CAZGLN010000248.1:0-4429 GCA_964526545.1 uncultured Chthonomonadales bacterium | reverse complement strand
GGCCGGGTCGCGGCCGATATCCTCCACCGTCACGCCGGCAATGTCCACTTCACCGGCCTGGTGCCCCATCTGAAAGCGCACCCCCAGACCGTCGGGTCCGTAGCCGGGCGTGGTGCCGACCACGGTGTAGCGCTTCCATTCAGGCTGGAGCGTGGGGAAGATCTCGGCGACGGGCGTATAGGGCGCCGTTGCCTTCTCCAACACGGCGCGCAGCGGATTTCTGGTGGCGGAGCGCGCCCAGAAGGTGAGTCGAATCCGCGTACCTTGCGGCACGTCGGGCGCTATGGTGCGGGTGAGCATGATGAGGTAGAAGGGCTCGCTTGGCCGCAGCACGGTAACCTTCATCGGCTCCGCGGTACCCGCCGGCAGCCCTCGCGGCGACCCGCGCTCCAGCCGGGCAGCGGCCTCCGCGGGCCGCACGAGCGTCCAGTTTCCGGCCGGCAGCAGGCTGCGGGGCGGCTGCGCTGTCTGCACGCCCGCCGCAATCAGCGCAACAAAGAACGTAAGCATGCTCACCCTCCCTCGGCCCACTGGTTGGCTGCCGCGCCGGCCGGTTCCTGCTACGCGCGCAGCGCGCCGGCCGTAACTCCCCGCACGAAGGCGCGCATCCCAAGCGCGAACACTGCGATGAGCGGGATGCTGCCCAGCACGTAGCCGGCCAGCGTAGGGCCGTACTCCATGTTGAACTCGCTGGAGAACCGCGTAACACCCACCGTGAAGGTCTGTAGGCTGTTATCGCTGATGGCAACCAGCGGCCAGATGTAGTCGTTGTAGATGCCCAGCAATGACATGATGCCCACGGTGGCCAGCGTGGGCAGCGAGAGCGGCAGCGCCAGGTGCCGGTACATCTGGCCGTCACTCGCGCCATCCAGCCGCATGGCCTCGAAGAGCTCCTCCGGCAGGCCGGCAAAGAAGGTGCGGCAGAGCACAATTCCCAGCACCTGCCCGCCCGCCAGGTAGGGCAGCACCAGCGCCCAGCGCGTGTTGAGCAGGCCCATCTCCTTCACCAGCGCGTAGGTGGGGATGAGTGTGAGGATGCCGGGCACCATCAGCAGCGCGATCACCAGACCGAACACCACGTCCCGCCCCACGAACCGAAGCCGAGCCAGCGCGTAGCCCGCCAGTGAGGAGAGGGCCAGCACACCGGGCACCACAATTGCCGCCACGATGGCCGTGTTGAGCAGATAGACCCAGAGGGCCCGCGCCGCCCTGCCGTAGTAGTCCCACCGCGCCGCATCGGGCAGGCCCCAGAATCGCGTGAAGATATCGGCGTTGCTCTTGAGCGAGAGCAGCACCATCATGGCGAGGGGCAGCAGAGAGAGGCTCAAGAGGAAGAGCAGCACCGCCAGAATGGCCGCCTGGGTGAGTCGCATGCCGCGCATGGCCTAGGCATCCCCCTTGCGGCCGGCGCGCTGATTCAGCACCGCCAGCACGAGAATGACCAGGAACAGCGTGAAGCCTATTGCGGAAGCGTAGCCCATGTGCCCAAAGCGAAAAGCCTGGAAATACATGTGCAGCGCGGGCACGTGGGTGGCCAGGCCCGGGCCGCCGCCAGTCAGAATGAGGATGCTGCCGAAATCCTGCAGGGCGCCGATGAGGGTGAGTGTGGCCAGCAGGCGCACCTGCGGCCGGAGCAGCGGCAGGTCCACGTGGAGCACGCGCCGCCATCCCGTGGCGCCATCCAGGGCGCTGGAATCCCAGACATCCGCCGAGATGGCCGAGAGTCCCGCCAGATAGACCAGCAGCGCCAGTCCGCCCGCCCAGGGGAAGCCTACGCCCACGATGGCGAGCAGGGCGGTATTCGATTCGCCCAGCCAGGAGCGGCTCCAACCCTCCAGGCCGAAGAGGGCGAGCCCGGCGTTCAGCAGGCCCACGCTGCCATCGTAGACGAACGCCCAGAGCAGCATGGTAACCATTCCCGGCACCACCATGGGCAGCACGAAGGCAGTCCTCAGCACATACTGGAAGCGCGGGCTGCGCAGGCTCATCAGCAGCTCCGCGACCACCAGAGGCATCGCCAGAGTCTTCACCAGGCTGGCGAGAAGCAAGAGCACCTGGTTCACGAGGCCCACGCGGAGAAACTCATCACCTGCCATGCGCGCGAAATTCGCCAGGCCGGCCCAGCGCGGCGCCTCGCCCGTCTCCCAGTGAGTAAAAGCGCGCTGCAGTCCCATGGCGGCGGGCAGGTAGTTGAACACCAGCAGGAGCGCGATGGAGGGCAGCAGCATGCCGAGCACAAGCGGCCAGGGAGCGTTCCGAGGCCTGCGCCGCGGCAGGGCTTGCACGCTCACGAGCGCACGTCCTTGGTGCGCGGATCCATATCCAGCTTCTGCAGGGCGATCACGCGCGGCACGGCCTCCAGTATGGAGCGCTGGTATCGCCGCAAGAACTCGGGAAGGTCCAGCCGCCCCTCCATGTAGCGTTGCGCCCACACGGTCCACTGCCACACGGATTCCTGGTCGTCCATCAGCCCGCGCCAGGAGAGCCGCTCGAAACCTCGCCCCAGGAAGGGCCGGAAACGCCGCTGCAGGTCTTCGGGAAAGCGCACGCCGGGAATGAGCATCGGGCCGATGAGCGGCTTGCGCCGCTGAACGGCCTCGGTAACGAGCGTGGCGGCTGATTCCGGCGAGGTGAGAAACATCAGGAAATCCACCACGCGCGCCGTCTGTTCCGGGCTCTTCTTCACCACGGCGAGCACGGTGCCGGGACCGCCCACGCCGCGGAAGCGCGGCACGCGAAATCGCGACGAGGTGAGCGGCGGTACCGGATAGACGCCCCAATCGAAGCGAGCGCCTGGCGGAAGATCGTCCATATCGCGCAGGAGCTGCCCAATGGTCGCCGATGTGCTGAGCAGGCAGGCGGCATGGCCGGTGAGGAAGAGATGGTAGGCCGTCTGGTCGTTCGCGCCGTGGAAACCGCGCTGCCAGTGCCTGCTGAACTCCTTGACCTTCTGGTAGATCTCGGCAAACTGGGGGCTGTCCATGCGGATGCGCTGATCGCGCACGGCCGCCAGCAGCCGCTCGCCATTGACCACCACATAGGCATCGTTGTAGGGATCGGCAAGGTTCAGCCGGAAGTTGGCGTTCTTCTTCGGGTCGTAGTCCCAATCGCCCGGCCTCGAGAGCACCAGCGGCACCAGATGGCGGGTGTAGGCATCCGTAAAGAATCTGGCAATCCAGCCCACGGTGCCGGACCAGTAACTATCCGCGTTGCCAGGCACCGAGAAGGGCACGATGCCGGCCGAGCGGATGCGGGCGGCCTGGGCAAGCATCTCCTCCCAGGTGCGGGGCGGCGCCAGGCCAAATCGTCGGTAGATATCCGCGTTGTAGTAGAAACCTATCTCGATGAAATCGAGCGGCACAAACGTGATGTCGCCGCCTACCTTGAACTTCTCCACGAACTGCCGATCCAGCGTGTCAATCCATGGCTTGCCTGTGTAGGGATTGCGCTGCTCAATCCAGGGCCCCAGGTTCACCGTGAGTCCGCGCTCGTACATGCCCCAGGCAAAGTTGGCGTTGATGAGGTCCGGCGCATTGCTGCCGCCGCCTGGTATCTGCGTGCGCAGCCAGGTCTCGTAGCCGTTGGATGGCAATATCTGCACAACAACGCGCGTGCCCGGGTTGCGCTTCTCGTAGGATCGGGCGACCTTCTCCAGGCCCTCCTGGTAGTTGGCGCTGACCGTGGCGAGGCGAATCTCGGCGCGGGGTCCTTGCGCGTGCGCGCGGGCGGCCGCGGCCGAGGCGCCGGCGGCAGCCAGCAGGTCCCTTCGGGTGATACGATGGCCGTCGCGGGCCGCGGTGATCTGCCTTGTCATGCCGTTACTATTCGCGGCGAAAGGGCCGGAACCTTCGCGATGGACGTTCTACAGCAATCGAGCGTCCGCGGGCTCGTGACCGTGTGGGCTCTGCGCCATTCACGTCCACTGGTTACGATACGCTCGCCGCACGGCCGACGGCGCCGCGGAAGTGGGGACGGTTGCCACGCCGATGGCCTCTGCCCCGGCTCACCACGGGGAGCCATTGGGCTGCGGCAGAGCCCTCACGTGACCTCGGGAGTGGGCCCGGGGATGGGGTCCAAACTCGGAACAGACCGGAGAGATAGGTAACACATCTGACTGGGTAGATGGGTCGCACTCGGATGCACTCTGGGCGCATCGCACGTTGGTGATAGGGTCGTCACGACGTCAGCACGACTCTTAGGCTCCGATTGCCTCGGATGCTACGTGTTGCCCTACGCCAAGTCTTCGCGGAGCCACAATCACACTTTGCGGAACGCTCTCACGGGCTGCAATGTGGCACACCCCTCTCCCCTTGCGGGAGACGGGATGGGGGAGAGGGGCAATGGATGTACAGAGCCTGCCTTACGCCCCGTGAGCTACCCAATCTGCCGGTAGTACATGATTAGAGTGTGTAAATAGGAAGGAGTGCTT
>CAZGLN010000247.1:4691-5949 GCA_964526545.1 uncultured Chthonomonadales bacterium | reverse complement strand
CAGGTTTGACTGCGGCAAGTCAGGGCTTCTATAATGCTGGGAATAGCGGCCGAGCGCCGGCGCAATGCCGTCGGTTGCGGCCAGCATGGGCATGTGAGGTGCGAGGAAGCCATCATGGCGCTTGACCGGTATGATGCCAAGAGCATCGAGGCGAAGTGGCAGCAGAGGTGGGAGGCGAGCGGGATATTCAGCACCCCCAACCTGAGCGAGCGGCCGAAGCTCTATGTGCTGGAGATGTTTCCGTATCCCTCCGGGGCCGGGCTCTCTGTCGGCCACATCAAGAATTATGCGCCCACCGATGCCTACTGCCGGTACAAGCGAATGCAGGGCTTCAACGTGCTGCATCCCATGGGATGGGACGCCTTCGGCCAGCCCGCCGAGAACGAAGCCATCAAGCGTGGCCGCAATCCGCGCGAGATGGTGCCGGAATATGCCGCGAACTATCGCCGCACGCTTAAGCGCATCGGCGCCTGCTACGATTGGTCTCGCGAAATCAACTCCAGCCTGCCCGAGTACTACCGCTGGACGCAGTGGTTTTTCCTTCTGCTCTACAAGCGCGGACTGGCCTACCGCGCGGCGGCGCCCATCAACTGGTGTCCTAACTGCAAGACGGGATTGGCCAACGAGGAGGTAAAGGAAGGGCGCTGCTGGCGGTGTGATGCACTGGTTGAGAAGCGCCAGATGCCGCAGTGGTACTTCCGGATAACGGCCTACGCCGACCGCTTGCTGGAGGACCTGGAGGGTCTGGACTGGCCGGAAGGCACCCGCCAGATGCAGCGCGAGTGGATTGGCCGAAGCGAAGGCGCCGAAGTGGATTTCCCACTTGCCGATGGTGAGGGCGCGTTGCGTGTATACACCACGCGACCCGACACGCTCTGGGGCGCCACCTTCATGGTAATCGCGCCGGAGCATCCGCTGCTTGGCCGGCTCACCTCACCGGAGCGCCGCGAAGAGGTGGAGCGGTACGTCAGTCGCGCGCAGCGCGTAACCGAGATTGATCGACTCTCTACCGAACGCGCCAAGACGGGGGTCTTCACAGGCAGTTACGCCGTGAACCCGGTCAATGGCGAGCGGATACCGATCTGGGTTGCGGACTATGTGCTCATGGGCTACGGCACCGGCGCGATCATGGCGGTTCCGGCCCATGATCAGCGCGACTTCGAGTTTGCGCGCAAATACGGGCTGCATATCGAGCTGGTCTACCAGACTGAGGGTGGCCCGCAGACCGGAGAGGAGATGGAGTGCGCGCTGCCCGAGG
>CAZGLN010000247.1:0-4607 GCA_964526545.1 uncultured Chthonomonadales bacterium | reverse complement strand
GACCGTCACGAAGGTTATCCGCTGGTTGGAAGAGCAGGGCGCCGGCGAGGGGCGTGTGAACTACCGCCTGCGTGATTGGCTGATTAGTCGGCAGCGCTACTGGGGCGCTCCCATTCCGATTGTCCATTGCCCGGCCTGCGGCGAGGTGCCGGTGCCGGAGGAGGACCTGCCGGTTGTGCTGCCGGACGTGGAGAAGTACGAGCCATCCGGTACGGGCGAGTCGCCGCTGGCAACTATTCCGGAGTTTGTGAATACTGCGTGCCCGCGATGCGGCGCCCAGGCACGGCGCGAGACGGACACCATGGGCGGCTTCGCCTGCTCGTCGTGGTACTTCCTGCGGTTCTTGGATCCGCACAACGAGACTGCCTTCGCCGCGCGTGAGTTGGTGGACTACTGGATGCCGGTGGACCTCTACACCGGTGGCGCGGAGCACAGCGTCATGCATCTGCTGTATGCGCGCTTCTGGGCAAAGGTGATGCTTGACGCGGGGCTGGTGGGTTTCTCCGAACCCTTCGCCAAGCTCCGGCACCAGGGTTCGATGCTTGCGTACACGCCCGGCAGGCGGCCACGCGCGGGAGAGTCCGGCGGTGACTCGGACGAAGGCGACACCACGGTGGATTGGATTGTTCTGCGACCGGAGGAGATCGCCGACTTTCCAGAGGATCAGATAGTCTGGCGCTGGGTGCGCATGTCCAAGAGCCGAGGCAATGTGGTAACGCCCGACGATGTCTGCGAGCAGTATGGCGCTGACAGCCTGCGCGTCTACGAGATGTTTGTGGCCCCGTTCGAGGAGGATGTGCGATGGTCGCAGGAGGGCATCGCCGGCGCGCAGCGTTTTGTCATGCGTGTCTGGAGATGGGTCCTTGCGGCCATCGCGGATCTGGAGGCTGGCAGGTCGGGGCCCTCCGAGCCGGACGAGTCCGCCGTGCGGGTGCGGCGAAAGCTGCATCAGACCATCCGCAAGGTGGGCAAGGATATCGAGTGGCTGAGTTTCAACACCGCACTCGCGGCAATCATGGAGCTGGTTAACGAGCTCTATCTCTGGAGGCCCGTGGATGCGCAGGCGGGGACCGTGCATGCGGAGACCCTGAAGGAGAGCATGGAGAGCCTGGTACTGTTGCTTGCTCCCTTCACGCCGCACCTTTCCGATGAGCTCTGGGAGCGCATGGGGCGCACCGGCTATACGCTTAATGTCTCCTGGCCAGAGGTTGACGAGGAGGCTGCCGCCGAGACGCTCATTACACTGGCGGTACAGGTGAACGGCAAGGTGCGTGACCGGGTAACCGTGCCGGCGGAGGCCGCGGAGGACCAGGTGAAGGCGCTGGCACTCGCCTGCCCGAAGGTTGCTGCCGAGCTCCAGGGCCGAACCGCGAAGCGGGTAGTCGTGGTACCAGGCAGGCTCATCAACATCGTGTTGTGACCTCGTGGCCGGTCGCGCTCCGGCCGTGGCAGCCATTCCTCGATCGGCATCGGATGACCGCCAAGACGCGATCCCCGCGGCTTCTCTACATCGACGCCCTGCGCGGCCTCGCCATCCTGGGCGTACTTGCCTATCATCTCGCCATTGCAAACTCCATCGGCGGAGCGCTAGGCAGACTGCTCTTTTCCGGTGCACGCGGGGTGCAGCTCTTCTTTGTGGTCAGTGCCTTTACGCTCTGCCTGTCTCTGGATTCCAAACTCGCCACCGAGCAGCGTCCCGTCGCCGCCTACTTTGTGCGCCGGTTCTTCCGGATTGTACCGCTGCACCACCTCGCTCTGGTAGCTGTACTCTGGTACAGGGGACTTGGGCCGCGCCTGGCCGCTCCGGAAGGGTTGGCGTGGTGGGATGTGGCCATGGCTGCACTGTTCCTGAACGGCTGGCATCCCTATCGCTTCGCGGCCTTTGTGCCTGGCGCATGGACCATAGTAACGGAAGTCTGCTTCTACACGGTGCTCCCGTTGGTGCACCGCCTCGTGCGATCGTTGCGCGGCGCCGTTGTGCTGTTGGGGTTCACCGTTCCGTTGGCTTTCCTCGCGCGGTGGGGCATCTTGACTGCGTTTCCGCATCAGGACCAGGAGTATGTGGCGGCGTTCTCCTGGATGAACTTTGCCGCGCAAGCGCCTGTCTTTGCCGTGGGCATCATCTGCTATCACCTGGTGCGGCAGGGCCTCTTGGCGCAATGGCATGCGCGAGGGTTGGCGCCTGCGATGTTCTTGACGGCGGCTCTGGCGGTCTTGCTGCTGCCGTTCCTGCCCATAGGCGAGTTCGAGGCGTGTCTGATCTATGGCCTGGTCTGCGGGGTACTGCTCTTGGGACTGCACTGCATGCCGCTGCCGGTGGTGGTGAATCGCCTCCTCATCTTCTGGGGCGTTCGCAGCTACAGCGCCTACATCGTGCACCCTGGCGTGATGCATCTGCTGCAGCCACTGCGTCGCTGGCTTGCGGATGGGCTGCCGGCATGGCTGGCTGCTTCGCTCTGGTCGCTCGTGGTTCTGGCGGCCGTGGCGGCGACCGCGCACCTGCTTCACCTCGCCATCGAGGAGCCCGGGCGGCGCCTCGGCGCCAGGCTTATTCAGAAGTGGGGGTTTGGTGCTCGTTCAGGTCAGGCCGTGACGTCTGCGTGAAGGGGTCCTCCTCGATGCCGAGAGCGTCCAGGAGGCTTTGGTAGGCCTCGCAGCTTCCGGGCGAGGGACCGCCACGGCGGAGCGTGGCGCGAAGGAGCAGATTCTTGGGTGTGTGCTCCGGATCCACGAATTCCACCACCTGCACGCCATAGCCCCTTGTCTCGAGCCATGCTGCCCGCAGCGCATCGGTGGCGAGAGCGGCGAATCTCTCCTGAAGCAGCGGGTGCCGCGCAAGAGCCCTCAGGTTCGCCGGGCGAATCTTACGCCGAAGGCTGTGCTGGCAGCAGGGTGCGGCGAGGATGACCCGCGCCCGCGACCGGACGGCGAGGGCCAGGGCCTCGTCCGTGGCGGTATCGCATGCATGCAGTGCGACAACGAGATGCGCGCTATCCGGGGCGACCCAATCGCGGATACTGCCATGCGCGAACCGCAGACCGTCGTAGCCGAGCTGCTTCGCGAGCGCGGATGCCCGCTCCACCAGATCCGCTCTCTGCTCCACACCAGTCAACTCAACCTCCCTGCCCATGCGCGCCGCAAGATACTCAAAGAGGGCGAAAGTCAAGTAGGCTTTGCCGCAGGCGAGGTCCAGTACGCGAAGAGTGCCCGCGGCCGGGAGGGCGTTGTATACATCACTTACAATCTCCAGGAAGCGGTTTATCTGGCGGTGCTTGTCGCGCATGGCTGCAACCACGCGCCCATCCGCCGTGGTCACGCCGAGTGCATGCAGTGCGGGACTTGGGAAGCCTTCTGGGAGGATGTGATGGGGCTGATGGTCATGCTCGACAGAGGGCGGCGGGGTGGCCGCGGGCCGCGAGCGAACCTTTATATTCCCAGAGGCGTCGCGCATGACCGTGTAAACGGCTTCCGTCGTTGTGATCTCCGCACGCGTTCCGGGGCTCTCCAGCAGTTGGGCAAATCGCGCGGCGGCATCTTCCGGCATCAGGTTCTGGTGTATTTCGCGAGGACCAGTGCGCAGCGCAAGCTGCACAAGCGGCTTGCCCCGAATGGCAACCGGCCGCGCGCGCACCCGCGGGCACGCGCTGGTGTGCTTCCCGCCGGCGGACTGCAGATGCGCCCGCACAAACGTGCCTGGCTGAAGCCACGCCGCTATCCTTTGGTCCAAGGTAGACATTCGGTAAGTCCTTAGCGAGAGCATACCTTCATGGCATGCGAAGGAGCGGGAGGGCATCACGGCGAATCGGGCGGAGGCCAGGCGGGCGGTTGGTGCCCGCAGACCTTACAGGAATACGCAGGCAGGGAGCAGTCATGGTTCGACCAGGGGAGTACATCCGCGACGTGCTGCGGATGGCGCCGGGGTGCGCGGTAAAGGTCAGGGGCTGGGTGAAGACTCGGCGCGACAGCAAGGGTGTGCACTTCGCGCAGGTGAGCGATGGTTCCTGCATGACCGATCTTCAGGTAGTCATAGACGACGGCCTGCTGCCGGAGGAGCAGTTGGCTCAGGTTACCACCGGCGCTTGCGTGGAGATCGAGGGCGAATTGGTAGAGTCGCCCGGCGCCGGACAGGCCGTGGAACTGCGAGCCAGGGAACTGCGGGTGTTGGGTCCGGCGGGTCCGGCCTATCCCCTCCAGAAGAAGGGGCACACCATGGAGTTCCTGCGCGAGATTGCCCACTTGCGGACGCGCAGCAACACCTTCGGCGCGGTGTTTCGGGTGCGCAACGCGCTGTGCCATGCCATCCACACATTCTTTCAGGAGCGGGGCTTCCTCTACGTACAGACACCCATCATCACGGCCTCCGACTGCGAGGGTGCGGGTGCCATGTTCGGGGTGACGACCCTTGACCTGATGAACTTGCCCAGGACGCCCTCCGGCGAGGTGGACTATGCGCGGGACTTCTTCGGCAAGCCGGCCTTCCTTACCGTGAGCGGTCAGCTCGAGGCCGAGATCTTCGCCCTCAGTTTCTGCAACGTCTACACGTTCGGCCCCACGTTTCGCGCGGAGAACTCGAACACGCCTCGCCACCTCGCCGAGTTCTGGATGAT
>CAZGLN010000246.1:0-6002 GCA_964526545.1 uncultured Chthonomonadales bacterium | reverse complement strand
AGGAGATGGGGAGGGCCACCATTTCGGCCGCCAGCGAGAAGACAGAGGGCCCCGGCCCGGGCTACGCGCCGCGCCCAGGCGAGCCCGGCAACGAGATGCCCGGAGTCCCGGTTACCGGCGGCAAGTAGCGGGTGTTGTGTTACGGCCCCGGCTCCGAGCGGTGTGCAGGGAGCCGGGGCCGTTTGCCTGGGTAGAATGCACGATCAGGACTTAAGCGAGATCGTAGATAGGTACGACCGCCACCTCTGACGGGGGCTCGGAGCTGCTCACGGCCGCCAGGATTCTGCTCGTAGTGTGGAGCGAGAAGCCTGTGTCGCCGCACAGCGGGCAGACCTCGGCGGGCACGTTGCGCACGACTGCGATGCCTGTTGCTGAAGTGGGAAGCGCCAGCGTGATGCGTTTCTCCTCGCAGGTCTCCCCGCAGACAGCACAGGTCGTCGGCGGCCGCGCTTTTCTCGCCTCGTCGGTCCAGGGCATGGGGCTTTTCTCCTTCGTGCCGCTGCTTTGGCCATTGTAGAGGGAAAGCCGGAGGGAGTCATCCGTAATCGTGCGGTAATGCGGGTCCCCCACCGCGCAAACAGGTAGTTTCCTCAGGCCTGCCTCCCATAGAACCATGGCACTCGCGAAGGTTTGGGCGTTCGGGCGCCACCCAGGAAGGACTGGATTCAGGTAAACTCTCGGCATACTTTGAAGGTACGTCCGGCGCGCCACCATCCGGAAGCAGCTGGCACTAAGCCCTCTGGCGTCTCAACAGCGACGTGAGCACATCCCAGCAAAGCCCCACTCCAGTTCAGCCCGACGTTCGCAGCCTGGTGCGCCGCACCCTTCGTCGCGGCATCCTTGTTGCGCCCGTTGTGTTCATTGCGGCGCTCCTCTTCTTCCTCTTCGTCATGCCGCAGAGTTACAAAGCCACGGCATCCGTTTCCGTGCAGCAACCTGGAGCGGCGGCTGGCGGCATCGTTCAGGCACTCTCCGGAGGTGCTGGCGGCACCAAACGTTACGTAGGTATTCTGCGCAGCCGTCTGCTCGCAAAGCAGGTGGCCGAGAAGTCCGACCTCATGAAGGCTTGCGGATTCCGCACCCTGAATGGGGCGATTCGCTATCTGCGCGAGGATGGACTTAAAGTCCGCGATGATTCTACCCAGGGCTTGGTCTTTGTAGACGTAACACTTCCCGGGCCACCACTGCTACGGACTAGCCCAGCAGACCGGCAGCGCATGCGCACCACGGCAGCCAGAGCGGCAAACTTATACGTCGATGCGCTGCAGCGCTACTACACAGAGAGCGACAACGAGCGTGAGCTAGTCTTGCTTAGGTCAGCGGAGGCCCGGCTAAAGGATGCCGGCAACGACTATCAAAAGGCTGTGGGGGACCTTCAAGCCTTTATACGTCGACTGCGACGTGTAGGATACCAAGCTTCGCCGACCGCAGACCCATTCGTAACGGCTGGGATTGTGACCTCTACCGTTTCCCAGGAGCTGCCGAGCCTGTACAACGCACTAGCGAACGTTGAACAAGAGATACGCGCCAAGACAACGGAATATCAGGAGCTGACGGCACTGATCGACGTTCAGCTCAACAATCTGGACATCCTTCCACTGGAAGACGCTCTTCTGACCGGTGCCAGGAGACGCGTGAGTGACGAGCTCATGCAGTACGAAAACCTGCGTATCCAATACGGTGAGCAGCACCCGCAAGTGAACGCCGCCCGAGAGCGGCTCCGCATCGCCCGCGAGGCATTGCGGCAGCAGGCAAGATCCGTTCGAGAGCGTAGAACGAGCGACGCCAACCTACGTAAGGCGGAACTTGCGGCTCTTCACGATCGGCGCAGCCTGCTTCTTCGCCAAATTGCCGACGCCGAGGCGAAGGGAAAATGCAATGGAGTATGACGACCTTCGTAACAGGGTCGTCTATTTCTCCGAGGTGCTCCGGGCTGCCGGTGCGGAAGCGGCGCGCCTGCGGGTGAACACCACGACAGCCAACAGCCGTATCGCCGTGGTAGATCGCGCAGTGGAGCCCGAGAAATCAGCGCCGGGACCAGTTCGCATCGGGGCCCTGTCTTTCCTGGTTGCTATGCTCGCGCTGCTCGTTGATTTTGGTGCAGCCTATGCAGCGAACAGGGGCAGCCTTAACAATGGAGTTGGCACCAATGGCTAGCCCGGGGAGAGAGAGCACGCAGAACACGGCCGAATCCGTGCTCGATGGCCTCTTACAACGGATACGCGATCGTTCGGCTATCGTCGGAGTGGTAGGCCTCGGTTACGTCGGCTTGCCGCTTGCAGTGGAGAAGGCCAAAGTCGGCTTCCACGTCGTCGGCATTGATCAGAACGAGAAACGCGCGGCGATGGTGCGCCGTGGCGAGAATTACATCTCCGATGTCCGCGACGACGAGCTGCGCGACCTGGTATCACAGGGGATATTAAAGGCGCGGAGTGACTTTGACAGCGTACATGAACTAGATGTGATTGTCATCGCGGTGCCCACGCCGCTCACCCGCAACCTCACTCCAGACCTTCACTATGTCGAGAACGTAACGCGCGCGATTGCGAAGCAGATACGGCCCGGCCAACTCGTCAGCCTGGAATCGACGACATATCCGGGCACGACTGAGGAGCTGATGCTGCCCATCCTCGAGTCCAGCGGCCTTCGCGTGGAGGAGAGTTTCTTCCTGGCCCATTCCCCGGAGCGGGTAGATCCAGGCAACAAGCGCTATACCACCAAGAACACCAGCAAGGTAGTGGGAGGAGTGGGTCCACGGTCCCTGCAGGCCGCGATGGAGTTCTACGGCCAGACCATCCAGCACATGGTGCCGGTCTCCAGTGCCAAGGCGGCGGAATTGGTGAAGGTCTTTGAGAATACGTTCAGGGCGGTCAACATCGCCATGGTGAACGAGCTTGCTATGCTCTGCCACGGCATGAATCTGAACGTATGGGAAGTGCTCGATGCCGCCTTTACCAAGCCGTTCGGCATTATGCCCTTCTATCCTGGGCCAGGAGTAGGCGGACATTGCATCCCCATAGATCCACACTACCTTGAGTGGAAGGCGAAGGAGCTCGGCTTTCATACGCGTTTCATTGCGTTGGCCGGCGAGACGAACCGCTCCATGCCGCAGTTTGTAGTGGACCGCACGCGCGCTCTGCTAAATGCGCGTGGTATCGCCGTATCGCGCAGCCGCATATTGGCGCTTGGCGCAGCCTACAAGAAGGGCCTCGAGGACAGCCGCGAATCGCCCGCCGTCGAAATCATGCGTATGCTCAAGCGTGACGGCGCGACCATTCACTACCATGACCCGTTCGTTCCTCACCTCACCCTGGACTCAGAACCGATGGAGAGCAGTGCGCTGACTCCCGAGACGCTCTCCTCGCACGATCTGGCGCTCATACTCACCGACCACGACGAGGTGGACTATGCGGAGGTGGTCCGCCACTCGCCTCAGGTCTTCGATACGCGTAACGCCACGCGCCATGTGAACGAAGGTCGGGAGAGGATTGTGCTTCTGTGAAAGTCGCCGCTGTCGGAGCTGGTGCCTGGGGACAGAATATCGTCCGCACCCTGAACCAGATGGGCGCTCTGGCGGCCGTAGTCGAGGCCGATGAGGGTGTCCGTGAGGAGGCAGCCTCCGAAGCGGGCGTGCAGGGATATGCCGGTATCGCTGAACTGGACCCGAAACAGGTGGGGGCCGTGGCCATCGCGACACCCGCGCACACCCACCATGATGTCGCCACCGCGGCTCTTGCCCGCGGCTTCCATGCGTTCGTGGAGAAGCCCCTCTGCCTCCGCCTCGCGGATGCCGAAGCGCTCTGTACGTTTGCGGAGCAGAAGGAGCGGATCCTTATGGTGGGGCACCTGCTCCTCTATCATCCGGCCGTTGCCGCCATGCGGGCGGCAATTAAGGCGGGCAGGATTGGAACGCTCATCAGCCTGCACCAGGAGCGGTTGAACTTCGGGCGCGCCCGCTCGCATGAGAACGCTCTCTGGAGCCTTGGCGTGCACGACGTGGCGGTCGCCCTTCATCTTATTGACGCGGAACCCGCGTTGGTTCAGGCCGTAGGCAAGTGCTCCATCACCCCGGGCGTTGCCGATGACGTGAGCCTGCACGTTACCTACGCGAATGGAGTGCAGTCTCATCTCCATGTGTCTTGGCTGTGGCCGGAACGTCGTCGCCGCACCACGGCCATCGGTACCTCGGGCATGCTCGTACTGGATGAGATCGAGTCCTCGGTGATTCTGCATAGCAAGTCCATAGGAAGAGATCTGAGCCAGCACGACGGGGGCGCGGAGCAGATCTACCAAGGCGGCGCCGAGCCGCTACGCCTTGAACTCGAGCACTTCCTCGCGTGCTGTGAGTCCGGCGCGGAACCGCTCTCAAGCGGGCGCAGCGCGCTCCCCGTGCTGCGAATCCTGGAGCAGGCGGACGAGGAGATGCGCAATGTCTGAGTACTTCGCCCACGAATCCGCCTACGTAGACGAGGGAGCGGAGGTTGGCGCTGGTACGCGCATCTGGCACTTCAGCCATGTGTGCGCCGGCGCGCGGATAGGGGAGCGATGCAACCTCGGACAGAACGTCTACGTTGCTCCGAACGTTCGCATCGGCAACAACGTGAAGGTCCAGAACAATGTCTCCATCTACGAAGGCGTCGAGCTGGAAGACAACGTGTTCTGCGGTCCCAGCATGGTGTTCACCAACGTATCCACACCACGCTCCGCGTTTCCGCGCAATACCGCCCGGGACTATCTTCCCACCCGTGTGTGCCATGACGCCACCATCGGTGCCAACGCCACCATCGTCTGCGGGCACACCATTGGCGCGTTTGCGTTCGTTGGAGCAGGGGCAGTGGTCACTCGCGACGTACCGCCCTACGCCCTGGTGTTGGGGAACCCGGCCAGGGTGCGGGGCTGGATGTGCGAGTGCGGACTGCGCCTGACCCTGGAGGGCGATCACGCCGCGTGTTCTGCCTGCGGCAGGCGTTACGCCCAAACTGAGAGAGGTTTAGCAAGAGAACGATGATCCCCATGGTTGATCTGCAGGTTCAGTACCGCAACCTGAAGGCGGAAATAGACGCCGCGATGCAGGAATCCGCGGCGGCGGCCAACTACATCCTTGGGCCCAACGTGAAGGCGTTCGAGAAGGAGGTCGCGGCCTACTGCGGGTCCGCCATGGGCATCGGCGTCGGCAACTGCACGGATGCGCTTCACCTTGCCCTGCGCGCGCTGCGCATCGGCCCGGGTGACGAAGTGATCACCACGCCGTTCACCTTCGTTGCCACCACGGAGGCGATTGGCATGGTGGGTGCAACCCCCGTCTTTGTGGATATCTCCCCGCAAACGTACAACCTGGATGTCTCCCAACTGGATGCGGCCATTACGCCGCGAACGCGTGCTCTGATGCCGGTCCACCTCTATGGGCAGCCATGCCACATGGAGCCCATCCTCAAGACCGCCGAGCGGCACGGTCTGGCGGTCGTGGAAGATGCCGCACAGGCCATCGGAGCGAAGTACGGCGGACGGACCGCGGGCACGATGGGCGATCTGGGATGCCTGAGCTTCTTCCCGAGCAAGAACCTGGGCTGCTTCGGCGATGGAGGAATGGTGCTTACCGACAACGAGGAGCTGGGCGCACGCGTGGAGATGCTGCGCAGGCACGGAGGCAAAGTGAAATACCGTCATACGGAACTGGGCCTCAACAGCCGCCTGGATGACCTCCAAGCCGCCATTCTGCGCGTGAAACTCAGGCACCTGGCGGAGTGGACCGAGGCCCGCCGCAAGCTCGCCTACCGTTACAACGCTCTCCTGGCGGATGTTCCCGGCGTTACGACTCCCACCGAGCTTCCCGACACCTACTGCGTCTACCATCAGTACACCGTGCGGGTGGAGCATCGGGACCAGGTGCAGGAAGCGCTGAAGCGGGAAGGCGTTCAAACCATGGTCTACTATCCGGTGCCTCTGCATCTGCAGGAAGTGCACGCGTACCTTGGTCTGGCGGAAGGCGCGTTCCCTCATGC
>CAZGLN010000245.1:0-6007 GCA_964526545.1 uncultured Chthonomonadales bacterium | reverse complement strand
GGGAGGTTTGGGATGGCGCCCCGGTTTGGCACGTTCACCGCCTCCATCAGCCGCCTATCATCGCAGGTCATGGCCTCCATGATAGGCACCGCCAGCTCTCCGGAGGGTCGAAGATCGCCATTGGGATCCGGTGGTCTCGCAGTCGTCTTCTCGCGTACCAGCGGTCGCTCGGTAACGGGATGGCTGAGCGAGTAGACAAAGTCGGGAATGTGCCCGGTATGCCACGGATGGCCCTCTGCGGGGTCATAGAAGAACTGCAGCTCGCTAGCCACGAACTCCTCGGCCCACCGAATGTACTCCCCGTAGTGATTGGCGGCAGGCGAGGGCCAGAGCCCAAAGCGCCGAAAGAGGATGCGGCCCAGCCCAATCTCGTGCCAGTCATGCAGCAGATCGCCCTCCGCATCTCTCTGGCGCAGCAGGGGATAGAGGTCCTCGCCGGTGGACTTGTCCCGGATGCTCTGAAACCAGGTGAAGTGATTGATGCCGCATGCCAGCGCCTCCAGATTCTCCTCCGGTACCCCTAGCATGTCGGCGATCTGGCGCAGACCCATGAAGTACCCGTGACAGAGGCCCACGCAGCGTATGCTCGTAAGTCGCGTAACCGCCTCGCAGAGCTTGTGCTCCGGATTGGTGAAGTTGAGCAGCAGCGCCTCCGGACAGAGACGCTCCATGGCGCGCGCGATCTCCACGGTCGGACCCATGTTGCGCAGAGCGTGGAAGATGCCTCCGGGCCCGCCGTTCTCGCCGAATACCTGCCGAAAGCCGTGCTTGCGCGGAATGTGGAAATCCTGGCTCCAGTAGAGAAAGCGATTCACTTCGATAGCGCTCACCACGAACGAGGCGCCGTCCACCGCCTCCTCTAGCCGAGTAGTCGCTTCGATGCCGCTCTTCCGGCCCAGTCGTGCCGCGACCGCGCGCGCATAGTCCCGCGTTTCCACGGCATGCCGTTCCACCACGTCCATCAGCCGAATATCCAGGGGTCCCTCGTGCAGCGCATCGCTCAGGAGCATATCGCGTACGATGGACGGACCGAAACTTCGGCTGCCCGCGCCTATCACGGCGACCTTCAGGCCATCCACTCCACTCACCTGCCTTTCGAGACGGTGTCCGGCTGCTTCCAAGCAGACCGAAGCGTATGCGCCCTCAGGTGGACGATCCGCGCAGAGCCGCCCTCGGCGTGAAAGGTGATCTTCCGATCACGCTGGCGCGGAAGGAAGCAGCTGCTAAGCGAAACCTGCCCCCCATTGCCGAAAACCTCCACCGAGGTTCGGTCCACTAGGAGGCGCAACTGGATACGACCACGAACCGGCGCCAGCGGAGCCTCGCGCCCGAGGAAGACCAGCCTCTGGGCGCCCGCGCGGTATTCCAGATTATGCCCGCGTATGCCTATCACCAGGGTGGAAGCGCCAGCCAACTCCACTTCCATCTCGATGTCCCAGAGCTCGCCCTCCAGGGCCGGAGCGCCGCCATCCTCGCCCAGCCGCACTCCGCTCCACTGGATACTCCTCTCGCGGAGAGACCGGATCTCACGAACCGGCCATCGGTAGAGCCGAAGGGTGCCATCCTCCGCGGGACGCAGGGTCAGCTCGCATGGGAAGCTCATCTGCTGGTTGAACGGCATCTTCGGATACTGTCCGCCCACCATCCAGGCGATCTGAATCCGCCTGCCGTCGGAGGGGGGAATGTCGCTATAGGTCTGCACTGCGTAGAAGTTCGCGCCGTAGTCGCTCTGCGCCAGCGGCTGCTCGGGCTCGAAGCGCTTGCCATCGAACCGCCCAACAAGATACCGCCCGTTGGCAGCAGTCCACACCCAGCGCGTTTCACCTGGCCGTCCGCGCACGGGCATGGGGAAGAAGTCTGGACACTCGGCGCATTCGGGCACGTCTATCCGCTGGAGCTCCGTCCACTGCTTCAGATTCGGGGAGGAGTAGAACGCGAATGTGTTCTTATCGAGGTAGAGGGCCATGATCCAACGACGGGTGGGCGCGTGCCACACCACCTTCGGGTCGCGGTTCTCCGCCGCCACGTGATCGAGCACTGGGTTGCCCGCGTACTTGGTCCATGTGCGCCCTCGGTCGTTGCTGTAGGCCAGGCACTGGGTGAACTTGCGTCCCTGCGATTCCGGTGAGGTCCCGCCGGCCGCCGTGTAGAGTGCGACCAGCGTCTTCTCCGAGCCCGTGCGGAAGCCCGCCGTGTTCTCGTGATCCACCACCGCCGAGCCCGAGAACATGGTGCCGAGCGCATCCGGCTCCAGGGCATTTGCCACCTGCTTCCAATGCACCAGATCGCGGCTGACGGCATGGCCCCAGGTCATGTTGCCCCACTCGATTTCGAGCGGATTGTGCTGGAAGAAGAGGTGGTATTCGCCTCTGTAGTACACCAGCCCATTGGGGTCGTTCATCCAATTGCGGGCCGGCGTGAAATGGAACTGCGGCCGGTAGGTCTCGTCGTAGAGGCGGCTGGTATCCACATCCTCCGCCATTCTCTCGTCAGTCATGATAATCTCGTCAATGTTGATGTGTCCCCAGCCGCCGGTCGCATTGTCCAGTATCTCAATGCGGGCCTGCTTGCCTTCCAGGTCGCTCACATCCCAGTCGTGCCACTCCAGACGCTCGGTTCCGCCCGGCTTGTCGTTAGGTCCAGTCGCGGTGCGCACAACCTGCCTGTCCACAAGGAGATTGATGCAAGTCTGCCCGGGGTGGCGCCCTCCCCCAATCAGAAAGGAGAGGTAACGCCGCGCGATGACGAATGGGGGCGAGGTCAGCGACCCGGTGGAACCATCCCCGCCCAGGTAGGAGTTGACCAGTCCCCGCCCTCTAAATCCGCTCACCGGCATCTGCCCTGGCAGCGTGCCGCGTGCCGGCCCCGTGCCGAACGCGGTGCCGGTGGCAACCCACGCTCCGTAGTCGGCGCCCTCAAAATCCGCAAGCACGATCGGGGCCCGAGGACCCTGGAAGAGTCCAGGGACGGCAAGGAGAGCGGTAAGAAGGAGAGCAGCAATTGCCATGCAGTGGTTCCGCCGTAGATAGGTGTATTCGCCGTGTTCTGCTCTCTGTGCTTCTCCTCCTGCCTCGCCGCATGAACGGACCGCCTACATGGGATCGCAGGACCGCAGGGATTGGGCACGCGCGCGTCGAACGGCCAGAGTGTTCGCACCCAGCAATGGGCTCCAAAATGAGGAGAAGATGACCAAAAGAGAACTCATCCGATCTATTCTTGATCCCGGCCGGCCGCAGCAGCGCATCCCGGCTGCCTTCTTCATGCACTTCGATCCGGCCTTCCACGAGGGCCGCGCCGCCGTTGAGAAGCACCTGGAGTTCTTCCGCTTCACGGATATGGATTTCGTGAAGATCCAGTACGAGCGGAAGTTCCCACGCATGGAAATCGCCAATCCTGAGGACTGGAGCCGGGTTCCCAGGCTTGACCGCTCCTTCTTCGCGCCGTTGCTCGAGGCGGTTGCGGGCCTGGTGGAAGAGGCCTCCGCGGAAGCCTGCGTGGTGATGACCCTCTACTCGCCCTTCATGTGTGCCGGACACATCGGTGGGAGAGAAACGCTTGTCCAACATATTCTTGAGGATCCCGCGGCGGTCAATGCCGGCCTGGAGATTGTTACGCAGAGCCTGATGGTCTTCGTGCAGGAGTGTATTCGGCTGGGGGTGGACGGCTTCTACCACTCCACACAGGGAGGCGAGGCCGGCCTGCTGCCGGAGCCCATTCTGTTTGACGCCGTGGTTCGACCCTGGGACCTGCTTCTGATGGAGGAGATCGCCCGCCGCTGCGAGTTCAACATCCTCCACGTGTGCGACTATCACGGCCCGTACGACGACATTACGCGCTTCGTAAGCTATCCCGGCCACATTGTGAACGTGAACCCGCACGTCGGCGGCAGTGAGATTGAGATGGAGGAGATCAGCCGAATGTTCGACCGGCCGTTCTTCGGCGGCCTGGACCGCAAGGGAGTGCTGGCAACGGGAACCGAGGCGGAGATACGCCAGGAAGTGAGAAACGTGCTTGCACGAAAGCCTACGCGTTTCCTGCTTGGCGCGGACT
This sequence comes from uncultured Chthonomonadales bacterium, assembly GCA_964526545.1. GTDB lineage: Bacteria > Armatimonadota > Chthonomonadetes > Chthonomonadales > CAJBBX01 > CAZGLN01. The sequence continues at coordinate 1,957 of CAZGLN010000245.1, read as the reverse complement.
GCACCCTGCCGCCGGGCACACCCTGGGAGAATCTGCGTATCGCCATCGAAGAGGCGCACGCCTGGAGGCCAGACTGAGCAGATGGCGGCTGCGGCCTCCCTCCTGGCGGCGTTGATTCTGGCGCCTCTCCTCACACAGGCTTCCTCCGCTGGCGAACAGCCTCTGGCGGCGCTCGATTCCATCGTTCAGCAAGGGCTGTCTGACCAGCGTTACCCGGGCGCTGTGCTCATAGTCGGCCATAAGGGCAAGCGCGTGTGGCAGCGAGCATATGGCCGCCACACCTATGCGCCGGATTCCCCGCCGGTCACCCTGGACACAATCTACGACCTTGCTTCCCTCACCAAGGTAGTCGCCACCACGCCGGCGGCGCTGCTGCTGGCCGAGGAAGGGAGGTTGGACCTCAACGAGAGAGTCGCGCGCTACGCGCCTGCCTTCGCCGTGAACGGCAAGGAGCAGGTAACCGTGGCCGACCTCCTCACGCACGTCTCTGGCCTGAAGGCCTACGAGACCTGGTCCGTGGTGGACAAGAAGCGCCCGCCCGACCAGGAACCGGCTGAGGCGCTCCGAGCTCATTACGCAGGCCTGCCCGCCAGCTACGTGCCGAGAACGAAGGTGGTCTATAGCTGCCTTAACATGCAGATGCTCGCAGGCATCCTCGAAGAGAATGCCGCCATGCCGCTGGAGGAGCTGCTGCGCGCCAGGTTATGGGGTCCGCTCGGCATGCGCGACACAACGTATAGGCCGAGCGATAAACAGCGAACGCGCTGCGCGCCCTCGTTCGCGGATGCCGAAGGGCGGCCCGTGAGAGGCGTTGTGCACGATCCTCTGGCCCGCTACCATGGCGCCGCCAAGGCCTGCCCGGGCAACGCGGGACTCTTCTCCACGGCACCGGACCTGGCAGCCTACGCCGAGGCCATCCTGAACAACGGGCGCCATCGCGGCAGGCAGGTCCTGCGTCCCGAATCCGTGGCACAAATGCTGACGCGTAAGACACCGGATGAGATCAGCACTCCCCGCACTATCGGCTGGGCCGTGTATGGCGAGCCTCCCTGGCAGCCAGGACCAAGACCACTTGACCGCTGCACCATCGGCCACACGGGTTACACGGGCACGTGGATATGGATTGATCACGCCAGCAAGACCTACATTGTCTTTCTCAGCAACCGCACCTATCCCAGCCCCGCAACCGGCGGAAAGGAGGGAGGCTCAATCGACTCCATCCGCAAGCGAATCTGCGCCGCCGTCGTGGAGAGTCTTGGACTCAGCGCTGCAGTAGGTTCCGCCGGTCGGCGGAACGCGCATCGGGAAGAAGAGAGCAGCTAGGCACCGGCCGCGGCGCGGTAGATGGCAATGACCTTCTCCGGCGGCACCTCCGCCAGCAGGTTGTGGATGCTGTTAAACACATAGCCTCCATCCTTCCGGCAGTAACGCACAATCTCGCGCACCTCGGCCTCGATTTCAGGTACGCCGCAATGCGGCAGGGTGTGTTGCGCGTTTACTCCGCCACCCCACAGAGTGGCCCGCTTGCGCAGTTTGTCCTTCCACTCGCGGTAGCTCTTGCCTCCCGCTGACCACTGTATCGGATTGACGATATCAAATCCGCTCTCCACAATCGCATCTAGTAAGGGGTAAATAGCGCCGCAATTGTGCATGAATATTTTGACGTCCGGCAGCAGAGCATGTATCTCGTCATTTAGACTGCGGTAATAGGGCAGAAACAGCTCGCGGTATGTCTGCTCGGAGGCGATAAGGCTGTTCTGAGTGCCCCAGTCATCGGCGGTGGTCATGATGATATCCACGCAGCCGCGAATCTCTGGCAGCAAGCGACGCACATTGTGAATGGCTGCTCCAACGGTCAATGCGTGCAGACGTTTGACATACTCGGGCTCGAGCTTGCAGACAACGGGGAAGATACCGATGCCATGGAAACCTCCAATCGCGATGCCGGCGCCGCAGT
>CAZGLN010000244.1:5563-6041 GCA_964526545.1 uncultured Chthonomonadales bacterium | reverse complement strand
TACCGCGCTCCTGGTGGCCGGAGTGTGCATATTCGCGCTCTCGGCCATGCTGTCTCGGCCGGGGACGGCCGCAACCGATATCGGCATTTTGGTAGACGGCAAGGAGCATCGCCTCTCGAGTCTGAAGGGGAAGGTGGTGCTGCTGGACTTTTGGGCCACCTGGTGCGGCCCGTGCCGCATGTCCATGCCGGGTATCCAGCAGCTCTACACCGAGAAGCGGGACAAGGGATTTGAGGTGCTCGGTGTCGCGATAGAGCGCGACAGCAACGCCCCGGTTCGCCAGGTATTGGAGGCTCTGGGAGTAACCTATCCCGCGGGCTTTCCCGTGAGCAAGCAGGAAGTGGAAGCCTACAACCCGTCCGGATTGCCGACCATGGTGCTGGTGGATCGAGGCGGCCGAATCCGGTGGCGCCAGGAGGGCTACTCGCAGCAGCTGGAGCAGGAGCTGCGAGCCCTGGTGGAAGAGCTTCTGTAGCTT
>CAZGLN010000244.1:0-5553 GCA_964526545.1 uncultured Chthonomonadales bacterium | reverse complement strand
CGCCCGCGCTGGCGCGGCGCCGCTTGGTTTGACAGCCGTTCGCGTGCCGTTCTATAATGCGGTTGCCCGCGCCCGCCAGTGTGTCTAGCCGACGGCGGATTCCAATGCCTGTCGGGTACCTGGAGTGGCCTACTTGATCCGCCTAGAGCTGTCGTCAGACGACATCTCCGTAGAGCCCGGAAACACCGTCCAGCTCTCCATAACGGCCACCAACCTCCAGGAGACGCTGGACAACGTCGCGCTGGAGATCGAGGGTCTGGACGTGGAGTGGTACGCCATTCCCGTACCGTCGCTCGCCCTGCCTCCGGGCGCCTCCGAAACCGCGAAAATACTCTTCCGCGTTGCGCGCGCCTCCAGCTCCACCGCAGGAGCCTACCCCTTCGTGGTGCGCGCCAAAGGCATGGAGAGCGGAGCCACCGCCGTGCAGCAGGCAACGCTCACCGTCAAGGGTTTCAGTGCGCTTCAGCTCGAGATTGCGCCCAAGCGGTCACACATTACTTATCTGCGGCCTCACGATGTGAGGGCCTTTACCATCTCCAACCAGGGGAACCAGCCGGAGACCCTGGATGTATACGCCTCAGACGACGAGGACGCCTGCACCTACGAGTTCACCGCGGAGCGCATTACGCTCCAGCCCGGACACTCAGAGACCCTGGAGCTTACCATCAGTCCGAAGGTGCGCCGATTTGTGGGCTCGCCAAGACTTCTCGCCTTCACTGTAACGGTGCGCTCGCCACGTAATTCCTGGGTGAATGATAGTGCCACGGGCCAGCTGGAGGTGCGGCCGATGCTCACCGCGGTAACGGCGTCCGTGGTGCCCCTCCTGGTCTTGGCCATTGCGGCCTTCGCCGTGTTTCGTCCGCGGCCGGTGGCCATACAGAGTTTTACAGCCTCGCCGATGGAGGTGACCGCGGGCGCTCCCGTTACCCTCTCCTGGGATATAGCCCACAACGGCCCCAACAGCATGATCCTGCCGGGCAACCTGCCGGTGAAGGACGGCGTGGGCAACATGACCGTCGTGCCCACGGAGACCACCACCTACACGCTGGTGGCGCGCGGTGGGGGAGCGGAGGAGAAGCGTACCGTAACCGTGGTGGTGATACCAAAGCCGCCGCCCGCCCGAGCCGTCATCGATTCGTTCACGGCTTCCCAGAAGCGTATCCACATGGGAGACACGGTGACACTCTCCTGGAAGGTGCGCAACGCGAAGCTGGTGCGCCTGAACCCGGTGGATACCCAACTGGTGGATGCCAGGGTGTACACCAGCCGTCAGGTGACTCCCGAGCAGACCACCACCTACGAGCTGGCCGCGCAGGGCGAGGGCGGTGACGTGGTCACGAAGGCCGTTACGGTAACGGTGGTCGATTCGCTCACGTGCATCGCGGAGATACTCTTCTTCCGGGCGAAGCCTGAGCGCATACAGGTGGGTGAGAAGGCGGTGCTCACCTGGTCGGTCGAGGGCGCCACGAGCGTGGACATTGATAACGGCATCGGCGGTCAGTTGGCAAGTGTAGGCAAGTTCGAGGTGACACCGGTCGAGACCACCACCTACACCTTGACCGCCACGGACAACCGTGGATTGCGAAAGACCGCCAGTGTAACCGTAACGGTTACCGCCCCGCCGACCCTGGAGAACATCGAGCCGGCCACTACCGTACCGCCGCCGCGTTAGCCCCGGGGTGGATCGCCGAAGCGGCGCCGTAGCCGCTTCCGGATAGCCTCTTCCGCACCTCGGTCCGTTGGCTCGTAGTAGGGCTGCGTCTGCGCCGTGGGCGGCAGATACTCCTGCTCCACCCACCCCTCCGGGAAGTCGTGCGGATACTTGTAGCCCGCTCCATGTCCCAGCCTGGCAGCGCCAGGGTAGCCGGTGGACCGCAGATGCGCGGGGACAGGTGCCGCGCCCCGCGACTGGATATCCTCTTGCGCGCGCCATAGGGCCACCGCGGAGGCGTTGCTCTTGGGGGCCGTGGCCAGGAAGGTGGCGGCCTGAGCAAGGATAAGCTGAGCCTCCGGCATCCCCACGAACTGGACGGCTTGTGCCGCGGCGGAGGCGAGCACTAGGCCAAGTGGCTCGGCGTTGCCGATGTCTTCGGAGGCGAGGATTACGAGCCGTCTTGCGATGAACTTGGGGTCCTCGCCCGCGGCCAGCATCTTGGCAAGCCAGTAGACGGCTGCATCCGGATCCGACCCGCGGACGGACTTGATGAAGGCCGAAATGGTGTCGTAGTGTTCATCGGCCTTCTTGTCGTAGGCGAGCGCGCGCTGCTGGATGGCCTCCTCGGCAAGCGCCAGGCCAATTCGCCGCTTGCCCTCTTCGTCCGTCGGCGCGGAGGCGGCAGCGCTCTCGAGCGCGTTCAGGGCATTGCGGGCATCGCCGCCTGCCACAGCCACGAGGTGCTCCAGCGCATCCAGCTCGAGCACGACATTCAGATTTCCGAGGCCCCGCTCCGGGTCCGCGGCCGCTCGTTCCAGGAGCGCACGGATGTTGTCGTCAGACAACCTTTCGAATCGGAAAATCCTTGAGCGCGATATCAGCGGCGCATTGATTTCGAAATAGGGGTTCTCGGTGGTTGCGCCGATGAGGATGACGGTTCCATCCTCCACGTGCGGGAGCAGGGCGTCCTGCTGCGCCCGATTCCATCGGTGAATCTCGTCTACGAAGAGCACCGTGCGTTGGCGGAGCTTGCGGCGGCGCTCCTTCGCGCGGGTGATCAGCTCCCTGAGCTCGGGAACTCCGGCTGTAACCGCGCTCAGGGTCTCGAAGTGCGAGCGGGTGGTGGCGGCGATCACCGCGGCGAGCGTGGACTTACCGCAGCCCGGCGGTCCCCAGAAGACGCAGGACGTCAGGCGGTCCTCCTCGATGGCCCGCCGCAGAAGGGTACCCGGACCGAGAATCCGCTCCTGTCCGATGACCTCCGCCAAGGAGCGCGGGCGCATACGGGCGGCCAAGGGAGCCTCGGCTGCGAAATCCTGCCCCTTGGCGGGCTCCGGCTCCAGGCCTGGAAAGAGCGAGGGCTCTGGTTCTTCGCTCATGCTGCGCAACTATAACACACGCTGTGCGGTGCGGCAATCGCGTTGACATTCGGAGCGCGGCGCGGCTATCATGCCCGCGAACGCCTGCATATTGACGCACCTGGAGAAGTCGCTGACCCCACAGCCGAACGAACCATCGGCGGATGTTGCGGCACCGGAGGAGAGGCAGCCGTGGTGGCCCTACGTGGCGCCGCTGGCCGTATTTCTCGGGATAGGGGCTCTGGAGAGCTACCTGCCGCGGTACTACCCGCTGGTCTATATCCTGAAGGTGATTGCGGTTACCCTGGTCCTTGTCGCCTGTCGGCGCACCTGGGCGGATATCCGGGTGGATGGCAGGGTGGTTCCGCTCGCCATCGCGGTGGGTGCCTTTGTTACGCTGCAGTGGGTCCTGGTAACAAAGTATGTGCCCTACGCACAGTGGTCCAGCAGAACGGCCTTCGACCCCTGGCTTCTGCAGGATCCGCTGCAGCGATGGGCCTTTCTGGCGGCACGACTCTACGGGCTGGTCGTGCTCATTCCGGTGGTTGAGGAGCTCTTCTGGCGGTCCTTCCTCATGCGCTTCATCACGAAGGAGAAGTGGTACACGGTACCCGTGGGCACCTTCTCACAGCCCGCCTTCTGGTGCGTGGCCGCGGCCTTCGCCGCGGCGCACCCGGAGTGGCTGGCCGCGCTGGTCTGCGGCATTGCCTACGGATGGCTTCTCGGGCGAACGCGAAGCCTCTATGCGTGCGTGGTGGCCCATATGGTGAGCAACCTGCTGCTGGCCGCCTATGTGCTGGGTTCGCGCGACTGGGGATTCTGGTAGATGGTGCGACCAGGGATGCCGGCAGTGCCGGGCGCGCATGGGCCAAACGAGCTGACTCGAAGGGAGATGCTGATGGGCACGGCGGGAGTGTTAGCGGCGAGCGCCGCTGCGCAGGGCGCAAAGGAGAGGGAGGGGCGGGCGCTGCGTGTCCGCTTCTGTCTGAACACGGCCACCATTCGCGGGCAGAAGCTTCCCCTGATGAAAGAAGTGGAGATTGCCGCGAAGGCAGGCTACAGCGGCATCGAACCCTGGATCGGCGAGATAGATGCTCACGTGGCAGCCGGGGGAACTCTGCGGGAGCTGGTAGCAGCCATCAAGGACGCGGGTCTGGTGGTGGAGAGTGCCATAGGCTTTCCCGAGTGGGTTGTGGATGAGGATGGCCGCCGTGAAAAGGGGCTGGAGGAGGCGCGCCGTGCGATGGACCTCGTAGCCCAACTTGGCGGCACGCGCCTTGCGGCTCCGCCGGCCGGCGCTACGGACCGGGGCGACATTCACCCGCTGACGATTGCCGAAAGGTACCGCGCCCTCTGCGCTTTGGGCCAGGAGATGGGAGTTACCCCTATGCTGGAAGTGTGGGGTTTCTCGCGCTGCGTGCGCAGATTGGGCGAGGCGGCCCATGTGGTGCTGGAGACGGACCATCCCCGTGCCGCCATCCTGGCCGACGTGTATCACCTCTACAAGGGCGGCTCACCCGTGAGCGGTCTGCGCCTGCTGCAGGGAGCGCTGCTGCCTGTGTTCCACATGAACGACTATCCCACCCGGATACCTCCGGAGACCATTGGCGATGGCGACAGAGTGTTTCCCGGGGATGGCAACGCGCCGCTCTCCAGGATACTCTCGGACCTGAACGCGATCGGGTTCGAGGGGGCGCTCTCGCTGGAGCTCTTCAACCGCGACTACTACCAGCGGGACGCGCTGGAGGTCGCCCGCACGGGCCTCGAGAAGATGAAGCAGGCCGTGGCGGCCGCGGCCGGCTAAGCAAGAAATCGTCGATACTGCATGCCGGTTCGGGGCCGGATGCGTTGACCATGGGCGCGGTCCAGGCAGCACCCCGGCGAGCGATGGATGTCGGCGCGGGACGCGGCCGCCCAGACGCGGTGTTTTCCGGCTCGGCTGCGTAGTACGCGAATGGAGTGTGATATTGCCGTCAATGGCTTTCATGGGGCGAATACGAAAGGAAGCCGGAAGAACCACGCTCCGCCTGCCCTGCGATCCGGATGCCGTGTGGGGCGAGCGGTCCCGCCACTACGTGAGCGGTACGATCGGCGGTCATGCGTACCGCGGCACCGTGGAGCGCGACTCGGAGGGCTCCTATCTCTCCATCGGTCCCGCCTGGCTGCGCGACAATCCGGTGCCCATCGAGGTGGACATCGAGGTTGTGCTCGCTCCCGAGGGCCCGCAGGTGGCGACGATGGAAGAGGATATAGCCGCTGCCTTGCGTGCCGAGCCGGAGGCGCTCCGGTTCTTCGAAGGGCTGCCGACCTTCTACCGGAACAACTACATGCGCTGGGTTGGCCAGGCGAAGCGCGCGGAGACGCGCGCCAGGCGCATCGCGGAGATGGTGCGCCTGCTGAAGGCTGGTGTGCGCGACAGGCAGTGAGCCCGAGCCATGCCTGCGGCTCTGGAGCACAATTCGCCCAGCGGACTCGTTCGCTAAGCAGCGGCCGCATCGCTGCCACGGCGCCGCTGGTGCTTGGCGTGGGTGTGCGTGTTTG
>CAZGLN010000243.1:0-6054 GCA_964526545.1 uncultured Chthonomonadales bacterium | reverse complement strand
ATACGATGGAGGAGCTGTTCCAACTCCTCGCCGAGCGAAGAATCCAGGAGGCCATCGAGGAGGGCCTGTTCGACAACCTTCCCGGCGCCGGCCGCCCGCTGGATCTCTCCGATCTCGCGCCGCCCCACGTGCGGCTGCTCCGCAGTGCCAACGTCCTGCCAGATTGGCTCCAGATGGACTTGGAGATAAGGCAGCTGCGGGAGGCATGCAATCAGCTTCGGGAGCGCGTATCACGCGAATACGCTGCCCGATCCCGCTCGGCTGACTATCCGGACTGGCGCGCCCGCTGTCGGTCCGCCTACCATCAGCGCATGCGCAGCGTTAACATGGCCATTATCAAGCTCAACATGGTGCGTCCCACCATTCTGAGCGAGCAGATCCCCTTCCGCATCGCGGAGGAGCTGGCCCGCTTCGACCGCGAGATTCCTCCCGCGAGAGAGACCGACTCGTGAAGGTGCTGTATCGGGCGGACGGAGGCAACCTCCTTGGCACAGGGCATGTGCTGCGCGCAACGCGGGTGCTGCGCGCGTGGCAGCATGAGGAGGACGTGCAAGCCACATTGCTTATTAGGCAGGAGCCCAGCATCGAGCGCCTTGCTGCCGCGTGGCCTGGCGCGGTGCAGTGGCTCGCCCCCGGCTCCCATCCGGGCGACGGACGGCCGCACCTCGATGGTGAACCGGTTGCGGATGCCATCCGACGACTGCAGCCGGACGTGGTTGTGGTGGACATGCTGGATACCAGCGACGAGGCAATGGCTGCCATCGAGTCCACGGGATGTGCAGTCGTTACCTACGATGACCGGGGCCAGGGACGGCTGCGAGCCTCCACCATCATCAACATTCTTGTCCGCGAGCCGGAACCCGCCCATCTGCCCGGCTCGATTCGCCTGCTGGAGGGACCGCAGTACGCCACTCTAGACGATGTGTATTCCAGGCGTCGCGGCGCGGCGGCCGCCAGGCCGGCGGGCCGGCTGGACCGCGTGCTGGTAACGCTCGGCGGTGCGGATGGCGCGGGCCTCAGTGTGAAGGTCGCCCGATCGCTCATGAGGCTAGAGTGGCTGAAGCGCGTGGATTTCGCCACGGGAGCCGCCTTTCAGCAGGAAGAGGCGCTCCAGAGGGTGTTAGAACAAGCGCCCTGGTCCGCCTGCATCCACAAAGCGCTGCCGAACCTCTGCGACCTCTATTGCGAGGCGGATCTCTGCATAGTGGCCGGCGGCCTGACAATGTACGAAGTCTGCTGCGTTGGTGCGCCAGCGCTGGCCGTGTGTCAGCCGATAGATCACCAGTTGGAGTTGGCGCAGTTGCTGAGCGATGCCGGTGCGATGGCCACCGTGGGCTACGGCACGGAAGCCAGTGAAGAACAGATTGCAGAGGCCGTCGCGAAGCTTGCGCCCCCAATGGTTCGGCACGCGATGTCTCAGGCAGGGCCTGAACTCGTGGATGGTCGTGGCACCGAGCGCAATGTTGCCGCCATTCGCGCTGCTGCCCGCGGAGGGCAAGGAGAGTGACAATGGAGCGTCTTCAGGCAAGCCTCGTCGAACTCATCGCGCAGACGGCATCAAATATGCCGGCGGACGTTCGGCGTGCCATTCAGTCGGCCCTGGACCAGGAGCAGCCCGGGTCCAAGGCAGATCAGGCCCTGGCCATCATCGCCAAGAACATAGACATGGCTCAGGAGAGCGTGCTGCCTATCTGCCAGGATACGGGCATGCCCACGTTTCTTGTGCATACGCCCGTGGGCGCGAATCAACTGGTTATTCACCACGCGATAAACTCCGCCATCGAGGAGGCCACCAGGCAAGGGAAGCTCCGCCCGAACTCGGTGGATATCCTGACTAACCGCAACTCCGGCACCAACCTGGGCCCGGGCACTCCTGTCGTCCATTTTCATCAGTGGGAGCGGGACGAAATCGAGATACTGCTGCTGCTGAAAGGCGGCGGATGCGAGAACAAGAATATCCAGTACTCACTTCCCGTGGAGCTGCCGAAGTTCGGACGCGCGGACCGCACACTCGAAGGCGCAACGCGCTGCATCCTGCATGCCGTGTACCAGGCGCAGGGACAGGGCTGCAGCGCGGGCTTCCTGGGTGTATGCATCGGCGGGGACCGAACGTCCGGCTACGCGCATGCCAAGGAGCAGCTCTTCCGATCGCTGGACGACGTGAATCCCGTGCCGGAGCTACGCGCCATCGAGGAGCGCGTGATGCGTGAGGCCAACACGCTGGGCATCGGCCCCATGGGTTTCGGCGGACGTACAACGCTGCTCGGCTGCAAGGTGGGAGTGCAGAACCGGCTGCCGGCCAGTTACTTCGTCTCGGTCGCCTACAACTGCTGGGCGTACCGTCGCCTCGGTGTTCGTCTCGATCCTCGCACCGGTGAAATACGCGAGTGGCTGTTCCGAGCCGATGCGCCGCCGCGGATGGCCCGCCCTGATGGCGTGCCCATCACCGGCAAGGAGATTATCCTGGAGACTCCTATCTCGGAGGAGGCGGCTCGCGCGCTCAAGGTGGGCGACGTAGTACTGCTGCGCGGCCGGATGGTTACCGGACGCGACGCGCTTCACAAACACCTGATGACGCACGATTCGCCCGTGGACCTACGCGGTGCCGCGCTGTACCACTGCGGGCCGGTGATGATTCGCGACGCATCCGGCGCCTGGCAGGTGAAGGCCGCCGGACCCACCACCTCCATGCGCGAGGAGCCCTACCAGGCCGAGATCCTGAGACGCTTCGGCGTGCGCGCCGTCATCGGAAAGGGCGGCATGGGCGCGCGCACGCTGGAGGCACTCAAGGAAGTCGGCGCGGTCTACCTGAACGCCATAGGCGGTGCGGCCCAGTACTACGCGGAAGCGATAAAAGGCGTGGAAGACGTGCACTTCCTTGAAGAGTTCGGCGTGCCGGAGGCCATGTGGGTGCTTCGCGCGGAGGACTTCATGGCCGTGGTAACCATGGATTCGCACGGAAACTCGCTGCATGACGAAGTCGAGGCCGATTCGCTCGAGCGCCTTGGTGAGCTTGCCGCGACCGCAACGTAGAGCCCGTTTAATGTGTCGCAGGTGCCGTCGAGTCAAGACTCAAGAGAGCAAGAGAGCCATTGGTTGCCGCGACGGAGGCCAGCGGAAGTGCGCTCTCCCTGACCGCGACTGTCACCCATTGCCTGGAGCCGGCCCGGCCTGGGAGAGCGGCGCATCGCATGGATGCCTGTCACACATGAGCCTCCCGTCGTGATTGATCTGTCACCATTGGACTGGCTTCTAGCTGCCGCGGCCTCGCTCTTGGTTGGCGTATCCAAGACGGGGCTTCCCGGCGTCGGTATCCTGGTGGTTCCCCTCCTGGCCAACCTGTTCGGGGGAAGGCTCTCCGTAGGAGCGATGCTGCCCATGCTCCTCTTCGCGGATTGCTTCGCGATCGCATGGTATCGGCAGCATACGCGCTGGGATGAACTGCGCCGGCTGACGCCCAGCGTGGTGGCCGGGATGCTCCTTGGCGGAGTCGCGCTCTGGTGGCTCGGCCGCATTGGCAACGGCAGGGACTACCTCAACCCCCTCATCGGCCTCCTGGTGCTTGCCATGCTCGCCGTGCATCTCATGCATCGCCGCCTGGGCGAGCGGTTGGCGCCCCACTCCGCCGTGGGCCGCCAGGTGACCGGATGCTGCGCGGGCTTCAGCACGACTGTATCCAACGCGGCCGGACCCGTCATGTCCATCTACATGACCGCCCTGCGCCTCCCTCGACTCGAGTTCGTAGGAACTGCCGCATGGTTCTTCTTCCTCGTCAATGCGAGCAAGCTGCCCATCTACATCGCATTGACCGTGCAGAACCCGACCGCACCCATCATCACGCGCGGCACACTGATCTTCAACGTCCTGATGGCGCCTCTGATATACGCGGGAACTCTCCTGGGGCGTTGGATGCTGCCGCGCGTTCCTCAGAAGGTGTTCGATGCTCTCGTCCTCTCCCTGGCGGCCCTGGCTGCCATGAAACTGGTTATCTCGTAGGAAATCCACGGTGCCGACCGAAGGCTGCATGCTTCCGCGCAGGGCATTCATTGCCCAGACAGCCGGCCTGGTTGCAGCGACGCTGGGCTGCGGGCGAGGCTCGCGAGAAGTGGCCCCAGAACCCGCGCTCTTTCGTGCTGACTGCTGCCCGCGTTGGTCGCCGGACGGGAAGCACATCGCCTTCCTGCGGGTGTACGAAGGGGGCCTCTTCGATATCTGCCTGACTGATGCTCACCTGCGCGAAGTGCGAACAATCGCCGCGCACAGGCAGGCCCTGCATGCCTTGTGGCCGCGAAGCAGGCGCTCCGCGTTTTTCGGACTTCAGGACATCGCATGGCATCCTGACGGATCACGGATAGCCTTCTCCGAACGCCTTCAACAAGAGCGGCCGGAAAACGAGACCAGGCTCTGGCTGGGGTTGCGGTTTGTGCGAGTGAGCGATGGCCAGGTCATGCCTCTCGTGGAACCCGATGCGGAAGAAGAAGAAGCGCCCGGACAGTTTCGCTCTCCCCGGTGGTCGCCGCGCGGTAAGCGGTTGGCCTTCGTCGCCGAAGGCCGTGGTGGCGTATGCAGAATCGGCATGAAGGCGATGGCGGACGGCCCGCCGGAAGCACACGCGCTGCGGTTTGATGCCTTTGTTGATTCCGATCTGCCGGTCTGGTCACCCACCGGCGAGAGACTGGCGTTTCGCCAGGGCATCCTGCGCGCGCTGACTTCGACTCCGGTGGAGACAATACGCGTGTTGGAGCCTGGCGGAAAGGAGGCGCGTGTCCTCTGGCGGACAGATCCGTCGGAGTATCGCCGGGCCGCTCGAATCGGCGATGAACGCGTCTCCCTTCAGCCCCGCGTTCTGGATCTCGCCTGGTCGCCGGATGGTGCGCGCATCGCCTTCTCCGTTGCGGCGGACGCCGCGGACATCCGCACCTCTACGCTCTGGGCCGTGCGAACGGAGGAGTCGGGCTCTGCTGATCGGATTTCACCCAGGGATTCGGCCGGCTACTCTGCGCCGGCCTGGCAGGACCCGGCCACAGTCCTTGCCGCGCGCTGGGGCGATGCGCTCGAGGCGGTGCAGATCTCTCCGGCCACCCGCTCAGTGCGGCGCCTTTGCCGTCTGCCCTCGGATGACTTCGATTGGTCTCCTTATCGAAGGAGGGTCGCGGTCGGCACCGCGCGGCCACTCATCCCTCCTCTCCTTACGACGATTCAGGTGCTGGATCTGGAGGGCTAGGCGGGATACGCCATAAGCAGAACGCGCCGGAACCGGAGTTTCCGGAACCGGCGCGAAGCTCTGACGGGCGCAAGGCGCTATGCGGGCCCCGGCTCAGGGCGGAACCGCGGTTTGGGTGCCGGCCGAGTCGCCTCCGGTTCCGTTACCACCGTGGTGCCGCCAGGAGAAGAGGGAGTCGATTCCTCGCCACGGGGACGCGGAACCTCCCCATTCATCACCGCGAGGAACTCCTCGCGCTCGATGGATTCGCGCTCCATCAGCAGCTCTACAAGCTGCTCCATCGTCTCGCGGTTGGATACCAGTATCTGCTTTGCGCGCTGGTAGTTTCGGTCCATGATCGCCCGGACCTCTTCATCAATGGCCTGGGCGACCTCTTCCGAGTAGTCCCGATCCTCCATCAGATCGCGGCCTAGGAAGGGATTGCCATGGCGGCGCCCCAGCCGGAGCGGACCAAGCCGCTCGCTCATGCCGTACTCGCAAACCATGGCGCGCGCCATGTTGGTCGCCCGGTCCAGATCGTTCGCCGCGCCGGTATCCATGTCGCCAAAAACAAGCATCTCGGCCACGCGCCCGCCGAGGAACACCGCGATGGCGTCCTCCAGCTCGCTCTTGGTGCGGTTGTAACGGTCCTCGGTAGGCAGGCTGATGGTGTAACCCAGGGCCATGCCCCGCGGCAAGATGGAGACCTTGCTCACGGGATCCGCATTGGGCAGAAGCTCGCTCACGATGGCGTGGCCGGCCTCGTGATAAGCCGTCCGCTTGCGCACGGCCTCCGTCAGCATGCGGCTCCGGCGTTCGGGTCCCATAATCACGCGGTCAATGGAGTCGTC
>CAZGLN010000242.1:0-6060 GCA_964526545.1 uncultured Chthonomonadales bacterium | reverse complement strand
GCTCGGTCTTGGTGTCTCGGTGGCTGTCGCTTGCGGTGCCGCCGGAGCCGTGCGCTTCTCGTTGAGCTGGCGTACGATGGGCAGCGCGCCGAGCATGAAATCGCGCCAGATTGGCGCGCAGAGCACCCCGCCGGTGGCGCCTGGCATGGGCTTGTAGCCCACCACGCGGCCCTCTTTGTTGCGCTTCTCGCTGGCCACCCATACCACCGTGGCCAGCTCGGGCGTGTAGCCGGCGAACCAGGCATCTATGTTGTCGCTGGTGGTGCCCGTCTTGCCGCGCGCTTCCGGCACGGCGGCGGCGCGCGTTCCCGTGCCCCGCACTACCACCTCGCGCAGGGCCTCATTCATCTCGCGCAGGGTCTCCTCACGCAGGCCGGTGGCTACCAGTTTGGGGGCGTTCTCCAGCAGGACCTGGCCATCGGAATCCAGCACGCGCAGGATGGCGGTCGGCAGAGCCCGCTGGCCATCGTTGGCGAAGACGGAGTAGGCGCTGCAGAGCTCGATGGGCCGCACCGCGGCCGCGCCGAGCGCAAGCGTTGGGTAACGATCGCGCGTCTCGTCGAGCGTGGTGATGCCCAGCCGACGCGCGTAATCAATGACTGCCTGCAGCCCCACATCCATGGCCACCTTCACGGCAATCGTGTTGGTGGAGTGGCGGATGGCGCTCAGTACCGTCATGCTGCTGTTGCTGTACTTGCCGCCGTAGTTCTTCGGTACCCACTTCTCGCCGCGCCGCGTCCACGGGAAGTCGCGGTCGTCACGGTAGCGCGAGTTGAGGTTGCATACACCCATATCTATGGCAGCCGTGTAGACAATGGGCTTGAATGCCGACCCCGGCTGCCGCTTGCCCTGGGTAACGGCGTTAAACTGGTCGCGCCGGTAGTCCAACCCTCCCACCATGGCGCGGATGTAACCGGTCTTCGGCTCCAGGCTCACCAGCGCACCCTGGTTGGCTATCCCCGCGCGCCGCACCCCGATGCGCAGCGTATCCTCCGCAAGCTTCTGGATGCGCGAATCGATGGTGGTGTAGATGGACATGCCATCGTACACCTCTTCGGCGGTGAACTCACGGGCAAGCCTACGCACCACGTGGTCCACGGCATAGGGCGCGCCGTAGATGGTGGTGCCTTTCCGTTCGGCGCGATAGATTTTGAGGGGTTTGCGCACCTCTTCGTCACGTTGAGCCGGCGTAATCTTTCCGGTCTCCACCATGGCCTGCAGAACGAGGTCACGGCGCCGCAGGGCCGCGTCGCGATTGTTTGCATAGACGGAGGGCCTCTGGGGAATGCCCGCCAGGAAGGCCGCCTCGCCCAGCGTGAGGTCGCGCGATTTCTTATGGAAATAGGCTTGCGCCGCCGCCTCGATGCCGATGGCGCCGTTGCCATAGAAGATCTGGTTGAAGTAGAGCTCCAGGATGGAGTTCTTGCTGAATCGCTGCTCAATCTGCATGGCGAGGATGGCTTCCGCCACCTTGCGGCGCAGGCGCTTCTCGCGCGTGAGCCCCAGCGCGCTCACATTGCGCACAAGCTGCTGGGTGATGGTGCTCGCGCCCTGCCCGCGCAGATCGCCGCCAACGATGTTGCGCACCAGAGCCCGCCCGATGCCCACATAGTCCACGCCCTTGTGCTCCCAGAAGCGCCTGTCCTCTATGGCCACGGTGGCATCCTTGGCGTGGTCGCTGATATCCTCCAGTTTCACGGGGATCTGGTTGGCGGTGGCCAACACGGCCATCAGCTTCGGTTGGCCCTTTGCGTCGGTATCGGCAAAGTAGACCTTGGTGCTGATACCGCGTCGGTACTTGCCTAGATCGTCCAGCGGAGGGAGGGCGTCGCGCACCTGCACGAAGAGAACGACTCCAAAGACCGTGAGCACGGCGAGGGGTGTGGCAATGGCCAGCGCGAAGAGCGCGAGGAAGGTCTTAATGCGTTTGCGCCAGCTCCACGGAGCCGTCTGCAGGCGCGGCGCGGTTCTGCTCGCCATGGTGGCGATTATAAGCGGCGGTCCGGCTGGAAGTCAAATCGCCGCGCGGTCCAATTGCGGGAGGCCGGGCGGGCTTCCTCGTCCAAACGCGTTCCTATGTGCATCCGCGAGGTTCTGGTAAACTCGATTTCACAGCACCTGGCCGGCCGGCCGCGCGCGGTCACCAAGAGCAAGAGAGAGGAGCCGCGGGAGGCCATCACAGGAAGTCTGACCATCCGCGGAGAGTGAAAGCGATGCCTTGGCGAGTCCTTGCGGCCGCGGCGCTCCTGGCGAGCGCAAGCGCCGCGCACTGCCAGACCTCGTATCCCTTCCTGCACAGCCTCTATCCCTCCGGCTTGCAGCGCGGACAGACGGTGGAGGTAACCCTCTCCGGCCTGCACAACTACCATGGCGCCTACAAGGTGCTGGTGGAGGGCGCGGGACTTGAAGGCGTAGTGGTGCCGCCGGAAGGCGGCTGGCCTGCCCCGGACCCGAACACAGGCCAACCGCCCGCCATCAACGAGATCAAACTGCGATTCACCACCGCGCCCGATGCCAGGCAGGGCCTGCGCGAAGTGCGCGTGGTGACTCCGCGGGGCGCCTCCTCCGTAGGTCAGATGGTGATTGGCGATGAGCCGGAGCTGCTGGAGGCTGAGCCGAACAACGCCCTGGAGCAGGCCCAGGAGATTCCCGTTCCCGCCGTGGTGAACGGCCGCATCCAGCAGGGCGAGGATGTGGATAGCTTCCGCTTCACTGCCAACGAGGGCGAGCAGATTACCTTCGCGGTGCTCTGCGCCCGCCTTCAGGACAGAATCCATGATCTCCAGCAGCATGCCGGGCCAATTCTGGTGCTGCGCGACGCGACAGGCCGCGAAATCGCCTCCAACAGCGGCTACTACCGTGCCGACCCGATGCTGAGCCACCGCTTTGCGAAGTCCGGCCAGTACGTGGTGCAGATTCGCGACGTTAACTACGGCGGCAATCCGCACTGGGTGTACCGCCTGACGGCAACCCGCAGGCCGTACGTGGTAGCGATGCTGCCGGCCGGAGCGCGGCCCGGAGAGAGCGTGGAAGTACAGGCGGCCGGCTACAACCTTGGCACCAATCCGACTGCCCGGCTGGAGGTGCCCGCCGATGTGAAGCCCGGCATATGGGAGGCGCCGCTTCAGAGCCACGCCGGTACCACAAACACGGTGCCCGTCGCGATTGTGGAGGCGCCGGTTACACTCGCGGCCCTCCCCGCGGATGGTTCGCCGATGCCCATCGCCGCACCCGCTGCCGTGAGCGGACGCCTGGCCGCCCCTGGCGAGAAGCACCGCTTTCGCCTGACTGTGAAGCGGGGTCAGATGTACACCTTCGAGGTCTACGCCCGCAGGCTCCACTCGCGCATCGATTCCCAGATTGCGCTGGTCCGCATGAATGGGGAAGAGTTTGCCAGTAACGACGACGCGATTGGACAGGATTCCCGCCTGGACTGGGTCGCCGATATGGATGGCGATATCCAGGTGGAAGTGGCGGACCTGCACGCCGGCGGCGGTGAAGCGTATTTCTACCTCCTGACCGTAACGCATACCGGCCCGACCTTCGACCTCCGCTGCGATGACGACAAGATGAACCTCGCGCCGGGCAGCCATGGCGCATGGTATGTGCACGTGGACCGCCGCTTCGGCTTCAACGCGCCGGTGCGGGTAGAGGTGCAGGGACTGCCGCCAGGAGTGAGCGCGTCGCCGCTCACCATACCCGGCAACGTGAACACGGGCTGCCTGGTGCTTAGCGCCGCCTCGGATGCCGCCGTGGGCGCTAACGAGGTGCAGGTGGTGGGCACGGCCACCGCGCCCGGCCCCGAGGGCAGCCCGGTGAAGCTGACTCGGCGCGCCATACCGCACGGCGAGATCTATATCCCTGGAGGCGGTCGTGGGCTGTGGCCGATGAAGCTGCAGGCAGTCGCGGTAACGGCGCCGGCAGATATCCAACTGGAACTCAATCCAGCGCGATTGAACCTCAAGCCGGGCGAGTCCGGCCGCATTGACGTTACCATCCGCAGGCGGCAGGGCTTCACTAAACCGGTTACGCTCGACGTTATCCTGCGCCACCTCGGGACCATCTACGGCAACCCCCTGCCGCCAGGGGTCACCCTGGACGAGGGAGCCAGCAAGACCCTGCTGGGCGAGAACGAGACGCAGGGCCATCTGGTGATGAAGGCCGCACCGGACGCGCAGGAGGTAACCGACCTGCCCATTGCCGTGCTGGGAGCGGTCTCCATAAACTTCGTGGTGAAGGTGAGCCATGCCGGCCCGCCCGTGCTGCTGACCATTAAGAAGTAGAGGCTGCGCTCGGAACCATGCCGATCTATGAATATGTGTGCAACGCTTGCCGGCGTAAGTTCAGCGTGCTTGTGGGAGTTGTCGCGAATGCACCCACCCCCGCCTGCCCCCGCTGTGGAGGACAAGAGCTGACGCGCGTGGTTTCGCGCTTCGCGCGGGGACGAGCGGAGGAGGACGCGCTGGAGGACCTGGCCGACGAATCCCGTTTCGGCGATATCGAGAACGACCCGAAGGCCATGCGGCGCTGGGTCCGCGAAATGGGCAAGGCCCTCGAGGAGGACGACATCGAACAGGACCTCGAGGAGGCCCTCGAAGAAGATCTGGAACGTGAGGCGGCTGACGAAGACGGGGAAGAGGCGTCAGAGGAGTAGAGGGCCTGGAATGCACAGCGGCCGTCACGTGGTGTCGCTGTATGGAGGAGTCAGAACGACTGGGTCTGGCTGAAGGCGCCTCCGCCCAGTCCGCCCTTCCAGGCAAGATGCCAATCCTGTTCATCCTGTAAATCCTGTCTAAAACATGGTCTTCAGACAGGATTGACAAGATTGACAGGATGACGTGGTTCGCGAAGAACTGCTTAATGAAGGAGGCGGGACCTCTCGATAACACTGAACGCGCGTCCGCCCAGGTCATCCAAGAGGCTAGAAGCCAATCCTGTTCATCCTGTAAATCCTGTCTCACGAACTCGAGCCGCACCGCCGTTCATCATAACAGACCTGTAAATCCTGTCCGACCATAGCGAGTTGCAGCCATGCTCATGCGACGCTTCACGCCCCTCCAGTGGGTGCTCATCGGTTTCGGCCTCCTGCTTGCCATTGCTCTCTTCATCGAGAACAATCCCATCGGGCGCGGCCCCGGTGGGCTCAAAATCAAAGACCTCACGGTAGGCACCGGCGCCGAGGCCAAGGAGGGCAGCACCGTGGTGGTGCACTACGCAGGCACCCTGGAGGATGGCACCGTCTTCGATAGCTCCATCAAGACCGGCAAGCCCATCGAGTTCATCCTGGGCCAGGGACGCGTGATTGACGGCTGGGAACTGGGCATCCCCGGCATGCGGGTGGGCGGCACGCGCCGCCTCGTTGTCCCGCCCGAGCTGGCCTATGGCAAGAAAGGCAGCGGACCCATTCCGCCGAATGCCACCCTCACTTTCGATATCGAACTGGTGGCGGTCAAGTGAGGCGCGCCCTGACGGTATGCCTGCTTTTTGCCGCGGCCGCTAACCACGCGGAGGCGCGACAAGACCCCGCGGCGCGCGCGGCGCTCCCAGGCGTGCGGCACCCTATCGCCGTCATTGCGCACCGCGCCGGCGCCGGAATCGCACCAGAGAACACGCTCGCCGCCATCCGTAACGCCATCCGCCTGGGCGTGGACTATGTGGAGCTGGACGTGCGGGCCACCCGCGATGGGGCCCTGGTGCTGATGCACGATTCCACGGTGGACCGAACCACCAACGGCACCGGAGCCGTGCGCGATCTCACCCTTCGGCAGATCAGGGACCTGGATGCCGGCACGAAGTTTCATCCCAGGTATCGACGCGAACGCGTACCACTGTTCGAGGAGGCTCTGCGCCTCTGCCGAGGCCGCGTGCACATCTACGTGGACCACAAGGAAGCGCCAACCGCGGAGGTTCTTCGCGCCATACGCGCCCAGAAGATGGAGGGATCCGTGGTGGTCTACGCGGGCACGGAGGCTCTGCGCGAGTGGAAGCGCCTCGCCCCGGAGATCCCCGTGATGCCGAGCCTGCCCACGGAGTACCGCGTGGAAGGCGGCGTGCAGCGCT
>CAZGLN010000241.1:5311-6102 GCA_964526545.1 uncultured Chthonomonadales bacterium | reverse complement strand
AGCTGCCCTCCCACTTGTGCGAGCTGCGAAAATAGATCTCGTCGCCCTCCACCGACACGCGGTAGTTGCGCAGGATCGGGATCACCTGGCGCCGCACGGATTCTGTGGAGGTATTCACCGGCAGGCTGCGCTTCTTCTGCAGCGTGCGTGTGCGCGGGTTGTACTGCAGCAGCCAGCCGTTGCGCTCGATAGTTACCGTGCCGGCCTCGCTCCGGGGCTGTTCGCAGATGGCCATGCTCTCCCCGGCGCGCGTGCGCACCACGCGGTTAGTGGTCGTGCGCGTGCCGCCAGAGGTGGGGGTGAGAATGACCACCTTGCCGCGGAGGTTGATGCCTCGCTGGGCCCGCACGTACCGGGTAAGGATGGTCTGAAGAGACTCGGAGCCGGATGCAGCCGAGGGAGACCAGATGCTGAGGAGCGGCAGCGCGGCCAGGAGAAGCAGATGGCGCCTTCCGGGGCATATCGCTCCACGGTTCAGGCGCTTTCTCGACACCAGATTCTCCCCGGATCCCCGCGCCGCGCCGAAACTAGCGGCCAATCGCACTGCTTGCAGTCAGCCTGCCGTCCTTGGGCGTTTCGTCCTGGGAGGGAGCGCGGTCCTGCACGCTGCTCACGGGCATAGCGCGCGGCGCAGCCTGGTACCGCTGCCACGGCTCATGCAGGAAGAGGATGTCCTGCACGGGCATGGCGGGCTCCACGGCCACGGGCTTCCCTTGCCAATGGGAGAGCGATGCCGGCCCTGGCGGTTCCACGCCCTGGGGCTGAATGGCCAGAATGACGAGCGCGGCACA
>CAZGLN010000241.1:0-5281 GCA_964526545.1 uncultured Chthonomonadales bacterium | reverse complement strand
GACCATCGCCGGGCGCCGTCGGAGCATCAGCGGATGCAGGACCGCAGGCTGACGTGCAGGACGGCTGCCCTGCGCCGCGGCGTCAACGCGAGCCAGTATGCGGGCTTCCAACTCCTCGCGAGGCATCTTGGCGGCCAGGCCGCTCAACAGCCGCTTCGTATCCAGCAGTGACTGGTACTCCCGCTGGCACGCGGCGCACCGCTCGAGATGCGCCTGCATGTCGCGCATCTCATCCGCTCTCAGCTCGCGATCAATATAGGCCGAAATGCTTCTCTGACATCGCCTGCAAGTCACTGATCCATCCCTCTCACGCCGCCGAGTGTGTAGCCGTATTGCTCGCGCAACCGGTTGCGAAGCAGTTTTCTGCCCCGATGCAGCCGGGATCGCACCGTGCCCAACGAGCAGCCCATCACCTCGGATATCTCCTCATACGAGAGGCCCTCGATATCCGCCAGGATTACGGCCTGCCGAAACTCGTGCGGCAGCATATTCAGGCTATGCTGTAACGGCTCATCCAGCTCTCCATGGAAGAGCAGGCGCTCCGGGTCGGCCGTATCGTCCGCCACTTCAGGCAGAACTTCGCTGCCGCCCTTTGCGGGCGCAACCGGCTGATCCAACGACTGCGTTCGCAGCTTCGGCCGCCTGCGCAACTCATCCACAAAGACATTCGAGATGATTCTGTACAGCCAATTCTCAAACGGCATGTCGCGGTTGTACCGGCCAAAAAACCGGAACGCCCGGACAAACGCCTCCTGGGTAAGGTCCTCGGCATCGGCATGGTTGCCCGCTAACCGGTAGGCGATGTTGTATGCCTGCCGATGACAGCGGCGCACCAGCTCGTTGAAGAGATCGCGATCGCTCCGCGCGACCTCCGCGGCAACATGTGATTCGCCCATCAAGTGCGCTGTCCTCCGAGTTGTCCTCACCCGTCGGTCCGTCCTATACCCGGTTACGGCCCTCCGGCAAGATCTAGTTCCCACTCAGCCCTGGGGTTGGCCTCGACGCGTACGGGGTTTGGCAGGCGTGCCAGCATCTCCGAGATGGTTACGAAGCGGTAGCCTCGCCTGGTCGCCTCGTCCAGGATGCGCGGGAGGGCCTCCACCGTGCCCGGATACCTATCGTGCAGGAGGATTATGCCGCCGTCGTGCAGGTGGCGCAGCACGCGTGAGGCGACTTGGTCGGCAGACACCGGGCGAAAGTCCTTGGCGCCCACGTTCCAGCTCACCATCTGGTAGCCCAGATCCTTGCTCACCTGGGCCACTTCGCCGTTGTAGCGCACTCCTGGCGGCCGAAGCAGGCGCATGTGGCGGCCCGTTACGCGGCAGAAGTTGATATCCACATCGTTGATTTCGCGGCGAAGCTGATCCGGCGGGAGTGTGTCGAACCGGTAGTGATGAGTCTGGGAGTGATTGCCCACCTCGTGGCCCTCCGCCAGCATCCGGCGCACAAGGTGCGGGTATTGGCGCACGTGGTCGCCCACGACAAAGAAGGTGGCGCGAATGCCCCGCTCCTTCAAGATGTCGAGGAGGGCCTCGCACGTGCCGGGCCTGGGGCCGTCATCGAACGTCAGCGCCACTTCGCGCAGCGCGGGATTGCCCCCCTTGAGCACTTGGAGGTTGGGATCGTATGCCCCAACTCCGAAGGTGCGGCGCATCCAGTAGCTAGGGCTGAGCGTGTTTTTGAGGCCGTACTGGTGCTGCCCGAAGGCGAAGGCACCGGCAAGCACTGCCAGTGCGGCGGCGCAGGCCAGCCGCCCGCGGGGAGATCGGATAGTCATCGCATGCACGGCTCTTTGTACCACGTAACGGGGCGCGGAACAAGGCCCGCAGCCTAAAGCAGGTAGATGGGCAGGAGCCGCATCGGGTAACGAGGAACAGCCACACGTTCAGGACGATGCCCCATGCCGGAGCTACCCGATATCGAGGCTTATGCGCATGCTCTTCGCGCCCGCCTGCCAGGCAGGACGCTAGACCGCGCACGCGTCTCGGGTCCCTTTGTTCTGCGCACGGTAGAGCCGCCGCTCTCCGCGGTGGAGGGCAGGATGGTCGCCGACGTTCGCCGGTTGGGAAAGCGGCTGGTGCTGGCGCTGGAGGACCAGCACTACCTTGTCATTCATCTTATGATTGCCGGCCGGCTGCACTGGCGCGCTGCAGGCGTGACACTCGCGCCGAAGCGTGACCTGGCGGCAATGGAATTCGCGCACGGCACGCTGGTGGTTACCGAGGCGGGCACGCAGCGGCGCGCCTCTCTCCACTTGCTCCGCGGGGAGGAGGCGCTGGCCGCACTGGATTCGGGGGGCATTGACCCGCTTTCGGCAGACCTGGAGGGCTTTGCCGAGGCGCTCCGCCGCGAGAATCACACCCTGAAGCGTGCCCTCACGGACCAGCGCCTGGTAAGCGGCATCGGCAATGCCTACTCGGATGAGATACTGCACAGGGCGCGCCTCTCGCCAGTTAAACTGACTCAGAAGTTGGACCAGGGGGAGATGGAGAGGCTGCATCAGGCGGTCCGTGAGGTGCTTGGGGAGTGGAGCGGGCGCCTGATCGCGGAGGCGGAGCAGAGGTTTCCGGAGCGCGTTACCGCGTTCCGCCCGGAGATGGCCGTGCACGGCAAATATGGCCTGCCCTGCCCGGTCTGCGGTGATCCCATCCAGCGCATACGCTATGCGGAGAACGAGTGCAACTACTGCGCGACATGCCAGACCGGGGGCAGGCTCCTCGCGGATCGGGCCCTCTCCCGGCTGCTGAAGGCGGATTGGCCGCGCACCCTTCGCGAGATGGAGGAGAGGAGGCGAGAGGATGGGTAGCCTTGCGCTCCTGATGGCGATGGTTGCCGCGATGGGCGGACCCCGTGTGGAGCGTGTGGAGAATGGCGGCCTGCTGTTTACGGATAACCAGGCCGGCGTCACCGGCACCGATTGCGGCTACTCGCTTGCCATCGGAGCCCGCACGCTCTGGTTCTTCGGCGATGTGTTTCTGAAGGATCCTGTCTCGCCGGGGCGCGAGTCGCGCGGATTCCTCTCCAACTGCGCGCTCCACGTGCCGGCGGGCAGAGGCGCGGCGCCGCTGCGGCGCTACCAGTTTCTGGTAGATCGCAAGACAGGCTGTGCCCGCCCCGTGCTCCTGAACGAGCCCGGCGAGACCGAGAAGATCCGACTCTGGCCTCTAGGAGGCTGGTACGACGCCGCTGGCGAGACCGCGTATCTCTTCTACAACATCGTGGAGTTCACGGGTGAGGGCGGCCCCTTCGGTTTCAGGGCGCTCGGCCACGGCCTTGCCCGCGCCTCCACCCGCAGCCTGGAAGGACTCACCTTCACGCGGCTGCGGTCGCCAGGCGGCAGCCTGGTCTGGTGGCCGGCGCCAGGGGATCTCATGGGCGTGGCGGTTGTGCACCCGCGGCGCGAAGGCGAGACGTCACTCTACGTGGTGGGAGTGCGGGAGAGTTCGGGCCGGAAGCACGCACTCCTCGCCCGCGTCGCGCCGGCCGAGATCGCGGATGCCCGGCGGTACCAGTACTATGCCGGCGGCGACGCCGAACGCCCCCTATGGGCGGACCGGGTAGAGGAGGCGGCGGAAGTGCAGGGCCTTGCGGACTTCCCGTCCGAGCTCTCGGTGGCCTACAACCCGTATCTTGGCGGCTACCTGGCGGTGCACACCGTGGGCCTCTCCGAAAAGATGCGGCTGAGCCTGGCGCCGCATCCATGGGGTCCGTACCGAACCCTCGCGGAGATCGCCGCGCCGCACCAGCCTTTCGCCAGCAGCTTCTGTTACGCCGGCAAGGAGCACCCGGAGCTTGCCGAGCAGGGCGGCCGCGTGATCTACGTGACCTACGTGGACCAGCAGCGCTACTGGCTGCAGCTTCTCAAGGTGACGCTGGCACGGTAGGCGGCGGCCAGGATCTTCGCGTCTATACCCACGCTTCTGCTAACCCTCTGCCGTCCTGGGCGAGGGTCCGCCGTACCGCTATCAATGGGCTTCTGAAATATTTTTTAGCATGTGGAAGGAGTGTCGCGCAGGACCAACGAAAAACCAAAGATGTGTGACTACAACATTGAGTGCAAGAAGGCATGGGTGCCTGCTTGACGGCAATTCGGGTGATGACCTGCCCGGTGCGCCCGATGCGGCGCGTGGGCCGAAACTGCACTGGGAGGAAGAGGATGTGCGTTCGCAGGCTGCTGATGACCGTCGCACTGATCGCGCTCGGCGTGCCGGCCATGCTTTCCGCCAGGGAGGCGCGCGCCGATGGACCCAAGTACATGCTGCTGGGCAACGGCGCCTACCTCATAGATGGCTCCACGCGGGATCGGTTCTCGGACATGGGCTGGGGCGTCCAGCTCGGTCTCAAGCTGCGCAACAGCGGGATGTTCAACGTGGAGAATGGCAGGGTTTGGTTGGACGTGATCTATGAGCGCCACAACGGAAGCAAGATTGAGAAGATCGGCGCCGCCATCAAGGAGCGCATTCAGATCGGCCGCTTCCTCGGGCAGAACGCTTACGCGGGGATCGGCATCGGCGTAGCGCAGACCTACGTCTCTGGCCGCGAGTTCGGCGGCAGCGGCGGCAGCGGCGGCAACAACGGGGGCGGCGAGCGCATCGAGGGCCGCGAGGGCCCGCCCTACTACGGCACGGGCGGGCGCAGCCGCATGGCGGTCTTCGGGAGTGTCGGCCTCGGACTCATGTTCGGCTCGAACATCGTGGCCGAGGTGAGCATCAACCCGTTCGAGTGCGTCAACGAGGCCAGGATCTCCACGGTCAACTTTGGGCTGGGCGTGGCATTCTGACCTTCGGCCCATCCGGAAGCAGTTGGCGCCCTCCCGGCGTTGCGCGGGGAGGGCGCCGTGTTTTTGGGCGGCTACGGCTGAAAGACCCACCGACACCGATCTCCTCCCAGGCAGATTCGGGAGAGCGCCTCGTTCCTCGCTAGTTACCAGCGAGGTCCTCTGTTAGTGCATAGACGGGTGTCCTTAGACGCACCGAGTCACACGCAGCGAGCTTCAGAACGTACCCCTCCTCATGAGCGGAAATGGGCAGAGGCGTTTGTGTTGGACTGGAGGGTATGTGCTGCCACATCCGGCGCCTGACCGGCGTTGTGCATCCGCACCAGATGGAGTAGGCGACCCTTCACCGCATGCGCAAGCCGCATCTAGGGCGAGCGGTGGGTGAAACCGGAAAGTGCCGCCCCGCTCTCTCATGGTGTACGGAGTGATGTTGTCGGCGGTATACCGCGTGGTGCGGAGGGAGTCGTGCCTCCTTCAGCCGTGCGCACGGCCGTGCACGGGGAT
>CAZGLN010000240.1:1958-6127 GCA_964526545.1 uncultured Chthonomonadales bacterium | reverse complement strand
GTTGCGTGCTCCCTACCCCTCCACGAGCCAGAGCCAGCGGCCGGAGGATTGGGCGTCGGTGGTGAAGATGAGGCTGCCGTTCTCCAGTTTGCACGGCACTTCCACGCCCCTGGAGCCTGGTCGGGGCCCTTCCGCGAAGAGGCGTACCTTGGCGGGCAGCCCAATGGCGGGAATGCGCAGGGTGGCATTGCCGTAGACCATGATCTGCAGGACGGCGCCGCCCGGCACCCGCCGATTCTCCTGCACGGGCGCCCAGGCGAACTGCGGTACCGGCGCATCCGAGAAGACCCAAGTGCGGCCGTTCACCGTGAGCTCCTTGCAGGCGCTGCCGGCGAAGGCAATCAGGTCTCCCTGCTTGTTCAGCCGGAACGCCATGCCGCCCTCGCCCTGGAAGCTTACCGTGTGGCCCGCGACGCGCCAGTTCTCCAGCCGAATCTCCTGAGTGGGCGGAGGGTTGCGGCGAATGTATTCGGCATCCTGCTCGCGGTTGCGCGCGAAGCCGCCCGGCCAGCCCTCCTCCATCTCGCGGAAGTGCCGCGCGATGCTCACCGTGCCGTTTGGGAAGCGGCAGGCGAGATACTCCGTGGTGCGCGAGAGCCGCTCCGTATTGTCTTCACCGGGGTAGGCGCCGAGTGCGGATAGGGCCTCGAACCAGGTGCGTGTTTCGTAGCCAAGGCTGCGGGATTGGTCGTCACGGGGCCGGAAGCCGAGGAAGGCGGCAAGACCGCCGGAGGCCAGCCGGCGCACGGTCCCCACCACGGCGCCCTTGCTGCGCGCGGCCACCTGGGTGCCCTCGGCGGGAGTAACCGGATAGATGCGGTCAACCAGGAAATCCGTCAAGATGGTTTGCGGCGGCACGGCCTGAAGAGCCCCCTCGAATTCCACCACCTGCCCGGGCGCCATCAGGCCCTCCTCCGCGCCCGGCGTGTAGCTCACTCCCAGCAGCCTTTGCCACCTCTCCAGGATGGGCTGGCCCTCCAGTGAGAGCACCGGCGGCGGTCCCGACCATATCAGCCGGCCGCCCTGCTCCACAAACTGCTCCATCAGTTCGAGAAGGCGGCTGGAAGGGAAGGGCTCGAAGAGCGTGCAGAGCGTTGTGAACCGACGGCCCGCCATCTCGATGGCGCCGCCGCGCACCCGGCCCCGTTCCAGCAGCTTGGCGGCGGTAACGTAGTTCGTGTAGCCGTACTGAGTCATCCAGCTCCCGAAGCGCTCCTCCACCGCGACGAGGTCCAGCGGGTAGAGCATCAGCACCTCTACATCTCGGTGCTCCATATCCTGCACCATGCCCCACAGCGGTGATGCGCTTGCGCCGTAGGCGTTCACCAGGTTCTGGCGCCGATGACTAATCTCATCCGGCATGCCCCAGTGGGCGCAATAGGCATTGGGCACATCGTTCAGGATGCCGATGGAGCTGGCGAGCGCAAGCGCGTAGTAGCTGCGGTCTATCCAGCCACCTTCCGGGTGGTCCGTGCCGTTGCCCGTGAGGAAATCGCCCCACTTGAAGTAGTCGTAGCAGGCCGAGGCCGCCTGGTGCACGGTATTCGACCAGACGAAGTTGCTGGTGTACTCATAGGCGCTGCGGAACATGGGCTGCCGGCCGGTACGCCAGTAGTCAATGGTGGGGCTCTGCGCCCAGGTGGCGTGCGCGCGGGCCTCCAGCAGGTGGCCGAACCGCTTCTCGGCATGGCGCTTCGCCGCGACGAAGAGATCTACCACGCCATCCTGCAGCAGGCGGTAGTAGCGCGCGCGGAAGAGGGCGGTGCGGCGTATCTGCTCCGGGCTCGCGCCGAACACGTGCTGCACGGGGGCCTTGGCGGTAAGGTCCGTGGCGAAATCGTCCTGACCGGTGGTGAAGTAGAGGAGATACTTCGCGAAGTCGGCGAACTCCGCGCCGTGGAGCTCCGCATAGCGCTTGGCAAGGCCATCCGATACATAGCGCACCGCGAACTCGCCGTGGTCGTGGTGATTGAAGTAGCCCCAATCCTGCTGGATGTGCATCTCGTCCGAGTAGAGGGCGTTCAGCTTCACTCCCGCATCCACGTACTTGTCCACCAGGCTAGTCATGAAGGGGAGGGCTTTCGGGCTGAAGTAGTCCAGCTCGGGAGTCTCGTAGATCTGGACCACCAGCACGCGGTCCAGCCCGGCCGCCGCGGCCTCGCCCGTTCCATGCACGCGGATGCGCTGCATCTTGGGTCTGCCGGTGGGCTCGCCCAGCACCTCCACCTGCGCCGTCTGCGAGATATCCACGATGCCCTCCGGATCCACCACGCGGTAGAGGGTGCCGGGCACGCTCTGTTCACGGAAGGCGAAGACCCGCACGCCGATGGGCTTGGGCTCGATAACCCCCTTGTTGTTTGCCCACTCTAGCTGCCGCCACATCTGCACACTGTAGGCGCCCGTGCGGGGATTGCGCAGGCCCTTGCGGTAGTGCATCCACTTGCCGCTCTCGCCCGTCGCCCTGGCATATGCCGGGCCGATCTCCAGCGGGCTCAGCAGGCTCAGTTCCAACCCAAGCCCGTAACCCTCCGCGAACTTCGCGATCCTGGCGATGCGCTCCACATAGGCATCCATGTCAGGCGTGTACTGGCGCGGCCCTGCCTGTCCCGGACGGTACTGGCTGAAGAAGTGGTCGTACGCGATAATCAGGGTGCGCTGGCCGGCGGCCTTGGCCCTCTCGCATATCTGTCGCAGGCTTGCCTCGTACTTGTCGAAGGTGAGGGTGAGGTTGAGCACCTTGTCCGGGTCCGAGAGCGCCTCCAGCTCCTGATCGCTTACCAGGATGATGTGCGCGCGCCCGATGTGGAATGCCCAGGCTCCAGGATAGGCCGCGAGTTCGCCCTTGTAGATGTTCTCTTTCACGTGGTTCTCCTGAGGATGCGCCATGGCTGAAGGGCAGACGAGGCCGAAGAGCGCGAGAAGGATGAGGGAAAGTTTCATGGCACACCGCCGCGGGGATGGGAGTATCCACAAGCAATTCGCGGCATCTCGGGGAACTCCTGCGCGTGCCCCCGCCGTGCAGAACTTCTGCCGCATCACTCTGCTACCGGGGCATGAAGTGTGTAGGGGCGGGACCGCCAAACATAACACGATCTCCGTCGTCTTCTGCGGCCGCATCCTTATGAAGGCGAGTTGGCGCGACCTGCCTCTGAGGCGATACCACCCGATGGGCTGGTGCACGGCAGGCTGGAGCCTCTCCAAAATCGCATGGCGACTAGGCAAAACCGCGCGAAGACCGTAATTGTCGCTGAATCCGACTTTGCAATCGCTTCGAAACATCCGCGAGCACCACAGTAGCCTCAAGCGAATTCCGGACGGCTAATCTCATCTGCCGTATGCTCACCTTGGTACACCGATACGTTACGCTATGTCTTTGACGAGAGGATCACAGCACACTCCGCGGTCCCGAAGCCCACGAAGCCTCCTGGAGAGCGGATGCCGTCCTCGGTTGACGTAGCATCATCCCTATGATATGCTTCAGCCATCATAACAGCAAGTCTGAGCAACAAGGAGCCTCGCTCGTATCTTTGCCGTGTGCTCAGTAGATCTCCGCTATCATGACCGACTGAATTCAGAATCTCGACAGACACACCACCATGCCACTCATTGAGTACAAGGGCAACATCTTTAACAGTCGCGCCCAGACGCTCGTAAATACAGTCAACTGTGTAGGAGTCATGGGCAAGGGCGTAGCACTGGAGTTTCGTCGGCGCTTCCCTGACATGTATGAATGGTACCGTGGGTTGTGCGCGGCCAATGCCCTGTCGCCAGGTCAGATTGTTCTCTACACACATAGCACGCCGTGGATACTGAACTTTGCTGTCAAACAGCACTGGAAGGAACCGTCACGCATTGATTGGATCGACTCATGCCTCGCGGAGTTCGTCGCGAAGTACCACGGGCTTGGTATCACTTCCGTGGCCATGCCATGGCTCGGGGCGATGAACGGCGGCCTTCCTTGGGAGAACGTGCATCGCCTGATTAGGAATAGGCTTTCGAGTCTTGACGACATAGAGATTG
This sequence comes from uncultured Chthonomonadales bacterium, assembly GCA_964526545.1. Classification (GTDB taxonomy): domain Bacteria; phylum Armatimonadota; class Chthonomonadetes; order Chthonomonadales; family CAJBBX01; genus CAZGLN01. The sequence goes on along the minus strand of CAZGLN010000240.1, from coordinate 2,107 downwards.
AGCTGATCCAGTTCGATCCCGACACGCCAGACGCCATCTACCATCGGCTAACCAATGCTGTTCGGTCCATGGAGCCGGCTCAGTTCTCGCGCCGGTTTAAAGTTAAGCCGCAGTTCGCAGAATTAATCTATGACTCTATCCTTCACAAG
>CAZGLN010000240.1:0-1917 GCA_964526545.1 uncultured Chthonomonadales bacterium | reverse complement strand
GTCGGAGCAAAAACTGCCGAGACACTCTATAATTACTTCCGGTGTGACCAGCTTGTGCAGCCCGACGATGCGCAATTAAATCTATTCGGCGATCAGTCGTTATGACGAACACGGACCGAACCATCGAATATCTGCGGTCTTTGGCGGCTCGGCAGCGGCTAGCACAGAAGCTCGATGCTGATCCCACACGCCTTAGCTGCTATTATCTGTGTCCGGCCTCCAATATTGGCTCAGTACTCGAGCATGGAATTATGTGTCGGGCTACGGCCCCAGCTAAGATCGACTTATCATCGCACGCCGTTCAAGGACGACGTCGTGAGGCGCTAGTGGCTATCCCCGGACAACCCATCAGTAGGACAAAGAGGGTCGGAATCCACAGTACAGTGAATTTCTTCCTCAACCCATTGAATCCAACCTTTGATGCGTTTCAGCGAAACGCACTGCTACTTAGGTATGGCGTACGGAATTCATATCCAGAATCTGTGCTTCTCTTGGAACTCGACTTTGAACGTCTCTTAAAGGAATCCGAAACTTACTGGAGTTTCAGTCCAGGTAACCTGGCATCGAATTGCGGCACGTACTATGAGCTCACCAGTCTTAGTTCCGAGCACATATTCGACTGGGAGGCTATCTACTCCTGTGATGACCGGGAAAAGTATCCCAGGACTCGAGGGAGAGCCGCAGAACTCATTGTGTTTATCGGCGATGAACCGCATAGTCGTCCGGTTCCCTGGTCCTATGTACAACGTGTGATAGCACCTGCACATTTGACCGCTGCGCACTTGCCGAGCGTGTCGCGTGATGAAAGTCATGTGACTCTGTGTGTTCAGGACTGCTTTAAGCCAGCGCGCGAGTTGTTAAAGGGCGAGCGGTGGTTTAGTTACTTCCTGCGCAGCTATGGCCTCGGTGTTGATAAGGAGGTGTTTGATAAGTTCGTGGAAACATGTCTCAGCCTGCTCGAGTTTGAAAATGACATAGGTACTCCAGGAAGACGTCCATTCCTGTACAGTAGCCCTTCCCAGCGTTTTGCGTTACATGGGATAGGTCATGCCGTGCGGGTTATGTTCTGGAGCCGTTTCCTCTTGTGCTATGAGACAGACGTGACACCAGATCTTATCCGGGCTTGCTTGCTTGCTGCTCTCATCCATGATCTATGCAGATGGTCGGGTGGCGCTGATCGAGCTCATGGGTCGAGGGCGGTTAGTACGTTTGCAGAGCATGTCATGAAGGCCGTGGGCGGCGATGGCTCGATGCTCGACTCTGTTGTGAATGCTGTGCAGATGCATTGTGCAGAAGACGACGAGTGTCCTGAAGCTGCGCGGGACATCGTATGGGCAGTACTTAAGGATGCTGACGCATTAGACAGGGGCCGATTTGATGGCCCGGAGCAGGCTCGAGATTGTCAGCGCAGATATCTGCGTTCTAAAATATTGAAGGTCAATGATGATAAGGGGCGAGTGCCCTCTATGGCATTTCATCTAGCCGTCATGACCCGCAATACGAACTGGTCTGACACACCTTGTGCTGATTTAGTAATGGCGTTGTACGTCGGACTAAAGGCTGCATACCATGACGGTGAGCTAGAACTAACCGAGCATTATTTGGTGGATATGTTGCTGTCGAAACTAACCCCTATTGTGACGGCTATAGACAAGAAGCTCTGTCGTGCGACTTGTTGAACTAGATCATTACCACATGTTTGGATACTAGCTTCGGGTCATTGCATCCCAACGGCGTACACGCCTCAACGCTTAGAGTGTTTGCATCCCTTGCCCAGTGGGACACTGCAGGCATTACTTGCGTCAGCCGAGCGTATTAGACCAAACTCGACCTCGCCGCATGTCGCTAGCGATCTGTATCTGACGAGTTGGAGGCGGCGTATAGCAGGCTTGCCTCGTACTTGTCGAAGGTGAGGGT
>CAZGLN010000239.1:0-6138 GCA_964526545.1 uncultured Chthonomonadales bacterium | reverse complement strand
AGCGCATCGGCGGACCTGACGTCTGGCCAGAGAGGAACGCAGTCAACAGAATATATCATCGACTTCGCAGGGCAATTCAATCGTGGTCGCCGTGCGCCTGCAATCCTCTCGCAAGATGTAACATCGCATCGTGGCATGGAAATGCAGAAGTGCTAGGGAACCTTCATGCCCAACTCGCTTGCTCAGGGATCAGTTGACGGTCACCGTCCCACACCACTTGCCGCAATCTTGTTGAACATGACATCCTTAGGGCAATCTTGATCGGGCACACATCCGGGAGAATCCGGTGATTACCAGAAGCAAGTTTCAAGGCCGTTTCACCTGTCCAGCTCCACTTGTAGACGCGGAGAAATGTAGGCCCGTCACAACAGACTATTTCCATGAATAGCGCGCGAAGGCAGCAGAGGCTGGCAAGAACACCCGTTGTCCCATGTCGTTGCGCCCTCATGGAAGTGTGCTTGTAAGTCGGGCACCTACATCTTCAGGCGCTTCTTTCAATAGCCACGTCTATCAATGGGCAGAGTCTGGTAGCCAGGTACGTCACCATTCCACCACCGCCCGAAGTGCTCGTGGTACAGATTGCCGGGATCTTCGTAAGGTTCAAAGGTAACCGGCCCGCTCGCCATCCAGGTCTCGTACAGCGGCAAGCTGAAGTGGAAGGCACGACCGGGTACGAAGATCCAGCAGCCGGAAGGGAGACTCTCTTCGCTAGGTCCTACCGCCACTGGAGCCGCCACTGCAACAGGGCCGGAGCGCTTTCCGCGCAAATTGGCCAGCTCCGTGCGGAAGGTTGAGCTGGCATCTGAAAGGGGTTGCTCCCAAGCGAGGACGCGGATGGTGCACTCCCCGGGTATCTCCAGCAAGAGCGGCATTGTTAATACGGAGAATGCACCATCCGTAATAGCTACAACGTCCTTGGCGAGGTCGAGGATGCTGTGCACGATGCCCTGCGTTCGTTCGCGTTCGTTCGGAGAGATCGTGATTTTCCTCGAGAGCATGTCGTCGGCGGGGGGCAGTCCAAACAATGGATTTCCAAGCTGCTCAAGCACCGTTTCGGTCTGGATTCTCAGTGCCGTCAGCTGGTCCAAACGGCGCTGGTAGGCGGCCTCACTTTCTCCATCAAAAACGGTCCCTTCCAGGCGCACCATTATGTAACGGAACATGGCATCATAGAGGGATGCACGCCACGATGCGATCGCCTGATGCATGTCCGTTGGCAGATCCGGCCGCTGCATGTATATTCTTACCTGCTTGTGCCACTCGTTCAAAAGGTTTTCTCGTAGCTCCTCCGCCGGAGGAATTTCTGCTCGCTTGAGGCCGGCGAATATCCCTACGATGATTGCTGAAGGCACAACTACCAACCATTGCGGTCCGGGAATCAGAAACGCGAGAATTCCCAGCGCTGTAATAGTGCCTCCTGCTGCTTCCGCAGCAAACTTGAAGTCAAAGTCCCAGCCGTACTGGGAATGCTCATCGTCGTCTGGGTCGGTCGAAGCAGGATCAGTCGAGGCCGTGTTTCCGATGTCAGCATCCACGCACGCGTGCTGGCCAACCGAGGCCACGGACACCGCATCCGATGTACTCTCGATTGGTGTTAGGGCGTTTGATAGGCTTGTTCGGCAGTCGGCCACGGTGTTGCGGAGCCGATCTTCAATCCAACCTCTCTGGGCGCGGAAGTAATGGTCTAGGAAGTCAGCAAGAGTCGTGCCCTTAAGTGCTCCAAGTTCCATTCGGGCCTTATCACTATCAGAGAGTATTTCATTAGACAACTCCTGGATGGCTGTCTCGCCTATCCCGATCAAATGATCGTGGAGCGCAAGCATTGCATCAATCTCCAGCTTCCGTGCAATGCGATCGATCTCCACCTCCAGCAGTTCCTCAGCCTTCTTGAGCTGGCTGGTGTAGAGGTATAGACTGCGTCTAACATTCAGCGCTGCAGCGCCGATGTCGTCCCGCACGGCAACCAATGTCGCCCGTAAGTCGCCCGCCGCAGCCCTGCCTGTCAGCCTGCCCGGAGCGGAAAGAATCACTTCCCGGATAACTTTAATCAGGGTCTGAAGATTGCCGGAGGAATCTACAGCCCATTCGGACACCTCATCGCGATCGCTCTCTGGGTGCAATGCTAGGAGAGCACTAAAAGGTACGATTTGAGCCGACTTCAGAGCATGGTGAGATCGGACAAGCACTTCCTTAACACGGTTAGCCTCATCCGTTGTCATGTACTCACACTTGTTGATCACGGCAATGATTGTCTTACCATTCTGTTCAAGGCTCCTGATGACGGGTGAGAAGCTCACCTGGCCGGCGAAACCCGAATCAAAGACCCAGATGGCGGCATCCACCGTCTCGGCAAATCGGCGAGCTGTCTCTTCGTTCTCTTCAGAGCCTCCTAGGCCGGGCGAGTCCCAGATATCTATCGACTTGAGAATAGGCGCCGGCAGGCCAACCTCGGTGCGGGCGAAGTCGAGGGGGATGCGGCTGTCATAGGCTTGCTGAAAAACCGTCCTGAGTTCTCCTACCGAGACTTGCTCCACGCGCCCATCTCGGTGAACTATGAATGCCTCAGGCTCATCAGAATAGTAGAACCGCTGAAGTGCAAACGTGCATTCCATTTCCGCTACCATGGCGACATCCCGGCCAACAATGGCATTCACCAGGGATGACTTGCCTGCCCGAAACTCACCAATGACGCCCAGGCGGAAGGGTTGTTCCAGCCGGTCGAGGATCTGGTCCAATCGCTCCGCGTAAACCTTGCTCCACGCGGTCCCAAGGATGGCTGCCGCCTGATTCAGAACGACCTGGCCCGCCTTCGCGGCGTCCACGACGTACTCGGTTCCGAGCCAGATTCCAGGACCATATTGTTCCTCCTGTGACAGGGTGGTCGTCACAGGGGAGCCGTGGTCGGTCTCTTCAATATATGGAGTAGGAGTGTCATCTGGAGTTTGATCTCGCTGGTGTACGGGATCTTTTTCCTGCAGGTCCGTTGCATAGTACGCCCGGGCGACTGGTCGCAATGCGCTGGACAGACCAAGGAGGGTGGCCTGGTTGTGCACGAAGCCCGTGGTGGGCGTAGCACCCCACAGTGGATTCCCCGCAATCCAACTGAGGCGGTTGCGGAAAAGTGCAATGTCTCCCCGGACGTCGTCCGTAAAAACCATGGACATCTCGTAGCCGGTGGGAAACGTGTTCTCTCTCCAGTGGTGGAGCCATTCTGCCCGCATTATCCGCGGCCAAGCGACTGTAGACCCGATCTTGGGAACATCCACGTTGCGATCTCGTAGGTAGTCTTTCAGGTCGAAACATGCCTTCCGCGCCTGAACGACAGGACTAGGCTGCCAGCCCCTGTCTGAAATCTCAATGCTTGAATCATCGAAATGAAGCAGAGCGCTAATTGGCACCGCCTTAGTTTCTAGGACGAAGATCCCCACTAGCTCATCATAGACCACGATATCCAGGTTGGCCACTCCAGGCAGTGCCAAGTCGAACCAGAGATGCAGCTTGCCGTCGTCTAGAGATTCGAGAAGCTCTGCAAGCTCTCTCTCGCCATGGTAGCGTGGCATGGCAGTGTGAACGGGCATTGATCACCTCCTCCAATCATAGAGACGCATCAGTCTGGTCGGCACAAGTACGAGCACTGGCTGGACAGTTGGACCATTAAGAACCTCAGAAATGCGATCGATGGTGATTTGATGTGATACCTCCCCGCCTGCACGCTCAAACATAGCCTCTATATCGTTTCTGAGCTGGTCGTACATGGTATCGGCCTCACTCATCAGGTGCTCCTTGGCCTCACCAAGTTTTATGTTGAGCTCCGATAGCCAGGCGTCACGGACCTTCTCTCGGACCTGTTTGAGCTCTTGGTCTTGATACACCGGATTCACTGTACGCCATAGCCGGTGCAACCAGCCAAGAACGTGCTCCCAGAGTGTGCGTTGCTCGGGCGGAGTAAAAAGGCTCGGTGAAAACGTGCTGACCTTGCTGCGCACTTGCAGCGACGACATGCTCGGGACCGGGATCACCTCCGCCACGGCGCCTGTTGGGCCGAATTCAGAGGCTTTGTAAGATCGCTCAGAAGACGACGCCCACCGAACGACGCTCGCGAACTTCTGCTCAATCTGCCGCTCAACTCTCCGTTGTAGCTGCCGAAACTGTCCATCAATTCTATCCGTACCCATCTGGTCTTCCACAGAGCTAATGTCGTTATAGGTGAGCTTCTCAAGCCGTCTCTCGATGGTCTCGGTCAGACGATGCCGGGATCGTCCGAAGGATTGCGCAATAATCCGCTTGGAATCGTTATATGCCTGTCGTGTCCTTGCCTGAAGCTCTCGGTGCAGTTCCAAGTTGTCAATGGCATCCTTGCGTACCTGTTCCGCCACCCGCCTAAATTCCCTGCTCTTCTGTCGAAGAGCTGAGTAGATCTGCATATTCCGTATAGTACGCTGCCTCCCATCCAAGAACTGCTGTAGGGCTTGTGTTAGCGCATCGAATCCGCTCAGGTTACGAAGTTCCTCTTTGGACAGCGTGCGGAAGCGCCGTATAAACGAACGCTCGTCGCTCGAGGAGGGCTTGTCAAGCAGTCCCTGGGCCGCCAATGCCGCAAGCGCGGATACTGGAAGTACCGCTGTGCACAGGCTACCGTAGTGCTCCTGCGCTCTCGCGAGCAGCGCCTCCCTATCTTGTGCTTTGTCCCACCGCGTGATCAGGACATACACGATCTTTGAGTACCTGCGCGCCTCACGCAGTTGATCGCGGGTGCCAGCAGCATTGAGTCGGTCGTAGCTGACTAGCCATAAGACGGCGTCAGCACGTGCGTATTGCCAGCGCAGATAGTGGCGGTGGGCGTGCGTTGCGGCGCCATCCTGGTTTATTCCCATGGTGTCTACCAGACGGATATTCGGCACGATGGCTCTGTCAGACGTCAGCGCCCACTCCATCTCCATGACGGGTGACCAGTATGAGTCCGGTCGGCCACGAGTGGCTCCAACCCTCTGCTCTTCTTCGTCCGCGAAAGAGACAGCGTCCTCCCTTGGTACGTGGTATTCCACTAGGTCTGGGGCAACCTCGCGGGGATGGCAGAGCCAACGATCCAGGTGTCGGCAGTCCTGCCGTCTTCGAAGCGACTCGGAGATAAAGACTCGAACGTAAGGAGGGGGAGAGTGAGTGGCCACATAGCGGTTAAAGCACCAGGTCTTAGGCGTGATATCGGTCGGTGCTATGCGATCGCCAAGAAGTGCGTTGACTAATGTGGACTTGCCGAACTTGCCCTCGCCGACAACGAATAGCTCGAACGGTTCATGCCAACGGGTATGGTCAGCCACGATACCGTTGAGCAAATGCGCTAACTTGTTTTCAAGTCCCGCCTGCCGGATAGCGGACTCCAATCGCGCATGCTGGATTTGAATGACAGATGGCAGACCACTCTCGACGCCGAATAAAGCCTTGAAATGCGCTCGTCTGGCTCGTGCCGCCAGGAATTCATCTGTACCTTTCATCTCGCCATCCGTTGATCTGGACAATGGCCAGGGCACTACCTAAGGAGTGCAGTGATAAGGCCACCAAGCAGAAGTATGAAGCCAAACACAAAGACATACATGACCTTGTTGATGTGTGACTTCAAGCGCTCTTCGTTCAGCTCCAGCAGTCCCTGATACGCCTTGGAGGTCTTGAGTATATTCGACTCCATTTCCATGTTCGCGGCGATCTGTTCGTCGCGGAGATTACCGACAATCGAATAGACACTGGTAACGCCTGCCTCAATCCACTTTCTCTGGTCCGCGCTGGTTCGGGCGATGGCATCCTCTAGGCGGTCCAAAGCCGCTGCTTGCTTTTCCGCGGTCTCTACAATGGCGGCCAGTATGCTCGCTGTTGCAGAGTCCAGCTTTCTCTGGCCTTCAGATACGTCCTTGCCAAGGGTCTTCTCGAGTTGTACCAGTGCTGCAGCCTGTTGATCGTGGGTTGCCGTAATTGCAGAAAGCATGGAGGAGATCGCTCCCTCCACGCGCTGCATATCCTCACTCGCTGCCTCACGGATTGCGTGAGCATGCATAGCGGCCGCGAGGCCTTGCTGCTCTGCGGCGCTTGAGATGGCGGCCAGTATGCTCGCTGTTGCAGAGTCCAGCTTTCTCTGGCCTTCAGATA
>CAZGLN010000238.1:5573-6146 GCA_964526545.1 uncultured Chthonomonadales bacterium | reverse complement strand
GCCGGCTCCGCGTTGACCGCCGCCGCGGTTCTCTCCTCCCGCGCCAAAGCGGGACTGCCGGCGGTTCGCGGCGGCTCCACGGCGGCCGTTCCCCGAGGGTCGCTGGATCGGGCCTCAGGCCGCGCGGCTGCTTTCGGCTCCGAATCGGCGGGCTCGACATCCAGAAACTGCGATTCCAGCCACTTCTCGTAATCTTCCTTGCGCATGTTGCTTCCTCACAGGATAAGCATGGCATCCCCAAAGCTGTAGAAGCGCATCCGCTCGCGCACGGCCATCGCGTAGGCTTCGAGAATGAGCTCGCGCCCGGCGAACGCCGAGACCAGCATCAGCAGGGTGGAGCGTGGCAGATGGAAGTTGGTCAGCATGGCCCCCACCAGGCGAAACCGATAGCCCGGCGTGATGAAGAGCGTGGTGGTGCCCTCTCCCGCCTCCAGCCGCCCATCCTCCGTTGCCGCGCTCTCGAGCGCCCGCACGCAGGTGGTGCCCACGGCGACCACGCGGCGCGCGCCCGCTACGGCCTCTGCCGCCTCACACGGCACACGGTAGCATTCCCCATGCATGCGGTGCCGCTCT
>CAZGLN010000238.1:0-5558 GCA_964526545.1 uncultured Chthonomonadales bacterium | reverse complement strand
TCGAACGGGCCGAAACGTATCCACACCCACATGCAGCGTGATTCGGGCAACGCGCGCACCCCTCTCCGCGATTCGGTCGAACATCTCCTGCGTGAAGTGCAGTCCGGCAGTGGGTGCTGCGGCCGATCCCTCCTCCTGGGCGAAGACGGTCTGGTAGCGCTCCTCGTCACGCAGCCGCTTGCGGATGTACGGCGGCAGCGGCACCTCCCCCTCGGAAGCCAACCGGTCACGCGTGGCCCGGTCCGCGAACTCCAGTATGCGGCCGCCCTCTTCCGTGGTGCCCAGGACCGTGGCCACGACCTCCGTACCATCCGCCAACACGAATCGGACGAGCGCACCCGTGCGCAGTCTGCGTCCGGGCCGCACCAGCGCGCTCCAGCAACGCTCCTCCACGGGAGCAACCAACAGGGCCTCGGCCTCGGCGCCGTCCGCCAGGTTCCCATGCAGCCGCCGCGCGGAGACCCTGGTATCGTTGACGACCACGGTATCGCCAGGCCCCAGATAGTGAGGCAAGTCGCGAAACTGGCGGATGCAGAGGCCGCCCGTCCGCCGCTCCACCACCATCAGCCTCGATTCGCCGCGCGGCAGAGGCTCCTGCGCGATCAGGTCAGGCGGCAGATGGTAGTCGAAGTCCTGCGTGCGCATGCGATGAGGAGGTGAAGAGGCTGCACCAATAGTACCGGCGGGCGGAGGAAATGTCAATGTTTGGCCGGAGAACTTGCACAGACAATGGAGGGTCAGTCTTCCCAGCGCCCGATGAGAATCGCGCCGTCCTCCACCTTCACTTCGAAGACGCGCAGGGAGTATCCCCCTGCATTCGTGCAGTCTCCGGTGCGAATGTCGAAGCGAAGGTGATGTCTTCGGCAGATCACCTCGTTGCCTTCGAGATGGCCGAGGTCGAGGGGCTCGTTCTGGTGTGGGCAGAGCGGACCGGTGGCGTGGACGCGGTCATCCCGCGTGCGGAAGACCACGCACTCCTCGCCATCGTCGAGCCGCGCGGTCAAGCACTCCCCGGGGGCGATATCGGCCAGCCTGGCCACTTCGTGGTAGACCTTGCGCATGGAGGCCAGCGCTATCCGCCTATCTGGCTCATGTTGCGGCGGCGCGGCGCCAGACCATCCTCCAGGCGATGCTCCTTCGGTTTGTGGCGCACCGTTCTCAAAAAGAGCTCTCGGATCGCCTCGTCCGGGGCGCCCGCCCGCAGCGGGTCGCGCAGGTTCACCTCGCCGTCGGCCATCAGGCAGGGCCGAAGATAGCCATCGGCCGTGATTCGCATGCGGTTGCACCGGAGGCATACATCGTTGGTTATCTGGCTGATGAAGCCCACCGTGCCCCTGGCCCCGGGCAGCCGAAAACTGCGAGCCGGGCCGTTGGTTACCACGGCAGCATCGCGCAGAGGTCCCAGACTCGCCTCGATTTGCTCCCTGATCACGCGGGCGGGCACGAAGAGCGAGCGCATCTGCGCGGCGTTCAGCATGCCGCCGCGGCAGCCGCCCTCCGTCGTGAGCAGCGCGCCGAACCCGCGATCGTCCTCATGGGCATAGAGCGGCACGTAGCCGTTGCGCTGGTAGCCCGCGGGCGCGGCCAGCGCAAAGAAGCCCTCCATGGATTCATCGCCCGCCGACCAATTAATGGGCATCAGCTCGATGAACCGCACATCGAAGGGTTTCTCCAGCGTAAGCCGCGCGAAATCCACCACCTCGTCATCGTTGAGCCCGCGCATCACCACCATGTTCAGCTTCACCGGACGGAGCCCCGCGTGCCATGCCGCTTCGACTCCCGCGAGCACGTCCTCCAGGCTGCCCCTGCGGGCTATCCGCTGGAAGCGCTCGGGACGCAGCGTATCCACGCTGATATTCACGCGGTGCAAGCCCGCCTCGGCAAGGTCCCGCGCGCACTCGGCGAGCGCATAGCCGTTGGTGGTGAGCGAGAGGTCCTCAATCCCCTCGATGGCGGCGATGCGGCGCACGAGCGAGACGATATCGCGGCGCACCAGCGGCTCGCCGCCAGTCAAGCGCACCTTGCGCACGCCGAGGCCGGCGGCAATGGAGAGCAGGCGCTCAATCTCCTCGAAGGTGAGCAGCTCCTCGCGCGGGGCGATAGGCGCGCCCTCCTCCGGCATGCAGTAGACGCACCGGAAATTGCACCGGTCCGTTACGCTCACGCGCAGGTAGTCAATCACACGGTTATATGAATCGACCATCCGCACGGCGGACCTCTTCCGTACCGCGAAATGCTGACAATGCATCCATTATAGACCAGGCATGCAACGTGCTGGCGGTCTACTGCGTCGGGGCAAGGCGCCCACCGGAGAGCCTCAGCGTGGCGCCGAGCCGCTCGGCGAGTTCGGCCGCATGCGTTATCACGATGAGCGCCACCCGCTCCTCGCGGTTCAGTTCGACGAGGAGATCGGCCAAATTCTTGGCGGAGACCTGGTCCAGGGAGCCGGTGGGCTCATCGGCCAGCAGCAGCGTGGGTTCGTTGATGAGTGCGCGCACCACGGCAACCCGCTGCCTCTCGCCGCCCGAAAGCTGCCCCGGCCGATGATTCAGCCGGTGCGACAGGCCGACTCGCTCCAGCAGCCGGCGCGCTCGATCCGTTGGGTTCTCGCGGCGATCCGCGATCTTCTGGGCGAGCGTGGGCACGAGCACGTTCTCCAGCACCGTGCACTGCGGCAGGAGATGGTGCAGCTGGAAGATAAAGCCAATCTCCCTGGCGCGAATGTCGGCGAGCGCTCTATCGTCCAGTGCGGCCAGATTGCGGCCCCGAAGCTCCACCTTGCCGGAGGTGGGCCTATCCAGACCGCCGATGATGTTGAGCAGGGTGCTTTTGCCTGAGCCGGATGGCCCGACGATGGCAATCGCCTCCGCCGCCTGCAGGGTGAGATCCACGCCCGTCAGCACGGGAGTCTCGGGGGAGTCGGAGCTGGCGGCGAAGGTCTTGGTTACCCCTTCCAATCGCAGAAGCAGTTCAGCCACGAGTCTCGTTGCCCTCCTCCATCCGAACCCATCGGCTCGCTTTCATCTCAAAGCGAGGCAGCTCGCCCGGTCCCACCAGCCGCACCGGCACCCGCAGGTTGAAGGCGTCGCGGAGCGCATGCTCCAACCGTCGGGCAAGGCCAACCGCGGGCGCTCCCTGCACGCGCGGCTCCACCACGAGCGCAGCCTCGGCCATGGAGCGGCCCGTGCGGAGCTCCCCGCGGTATTCGGCAACCTCCGCGAAGCGGCGCACCACCTCCTCTACCGCCGAGGGATAGAGGTTTACGCCGCGCACCACCACCATGTCGTCAGCTCGGCCAAGGATACCCCCATCCAGCGCAAGGTCCCAGCGGCCGCACGCGCACGGCTGCGGCCGAGACGCGCAGACGATATCACCCGTGCGGTAGCGGAGCAGCGGAGAGCCGCTTCTCCCAAGGCTCGTGAGCACAAGCTCGCCGCGCGCGCCCTCCGGCACCAGCGCCCCGGTGCGCGGATCCACGACTTCCGGCACAAAGGAGCGCTCCAGCACGTGCAGCCGCCCGGGGACCGCGGAACACTCCAGGGAGACGGGGCCTATCTCCGTCATTCCGTGGTGGTCCCAAACACGGGCCCCATGCCAGAGGGCCGATATGCGTTCGCGCGTGGCGGGCACCGCGCCGCCCGGCTCGCCCGCCACCAGGACGGAGCGCACACTCAGATGGCCCGGCGCGGGCTGCTCCTCCGCCGCCACTTCGCCCAGATGGAGCGCGTAGGTGGGCGTGCAGCAGAGCACCGTGGCGCGATTCTCCACGATGGCGCGAAGGCGGGCCACACTGCTCATGCCGCCGCCCGGTAGGCACATGCAGCCCATGCGCAGCGCCGCCTCGAACGCGGTCCAGAATCCCAGGAACGGCCCAAACGAGAACGCGAAGAACACCCGGTCGTGCGAGGTTACCCCCGCGCCCTTCAGCACCTCGGCCCAATTGCCCACCATCCAGTCCCAGCTCTCCGGCGTGTCCAACCAGCGCAGGGGAGCTCCGGTAGTGCCGCTGGTCTGGCTGTACCGTGTGTAGCGCTCCAGGGGATAGGTGAGGTTGGTGCCGTAGGGAGGGCAGGCCGCCTGGTCGGCCACAATCTCTGCCTTCGTTGTGAAGGGGGTCTCCGCCGCGAAGCGCTGCAGCAGCTCCTCATCGGGCAGGGCATCCAGGTTCAGGCCGCCGGTCCAACCCAGGCGAGGACGATAGAACGGATTCGACTCGGCCAGCTCCCGCAGCAGGCGTGCCAGCGCCCGGGCCTGCGTGTGGACCAGCTGAGCGCGGCCGTCCGGCATTTCAGCCTTTGGAGGTATCGGCAGGGTCGGCATGCAGACTGACCTTCGCCGCTGGCCGAGGCGCATCCATGGGGCGGTAGAGAGTAACGAGACATCCGCCCACCGCCGCCATCACCAGACCGAGCACGAAGGGCCAGCGCACCGTGGAGAGACCCCCGGATGGCGGATGCAGAGCCGTCGCGACGATGGCGTTCACTACCGGCGCTCCCGCGAAGACGATGGACATCACCACGGCGGGAGTCCCCTTCGCGCCGAAGGCCAGAAGCACGCAGAAGGCGCCCGCGGCGCCTACGATGCCCGCGATGAGCGACCAGGACATGCCCGCCATGGGCATCCGCCAATCCGCACCGCGCAGAAGCAGTACGGCCAGAGGAGCCAGCACGGCGGTAAGGAAATAGGCGATGCCCACGAAGAGGAACGCCTTATAACGTCCGTTTGTCGCGTCGGCCATGCCAAGCTGCCCGGTGTGCAGGAAGACACCGTACAGGCCCCAGCAGGCCACCGTCATCAATGCGAAAAGGAGCCACGTAAGGCTCGCGCTGTGCGTCTGTGATGCCGGCATGCCGTCTCCTTGCCATGCGTAGTGAGCGCGCCGCCCGAGAAGGGCGCCGCTAAGAGGCGGGCGCTTTGTGCGTCTCGCCTTCGATGGGACGGGGAAGCCGCGAGGCGATGGGTTCGGGAATATCCATGCCCGAGAGTCCGCCATCCGGCTGTATCCCCACGCACACCGTGGTGAAGCTGCCGGCAGCCACTTCCACCCCATCCGAGCAGCGCACGAAGACGAAACGGTGCTTCAACCTGCGGCGCGACCGCTCCACCAGGCTATGCCGCACCTCGAACTCCTCCTCGAAACGGAGCGGAGCGCGGTAGCTGCACTCCGCGTGCACCCGGGGCCAGCCGACGGTGACTCCCCCGATCTCCATGTGCACCGAAAGACCCAATGACCGAAAGAAGGCGTGCTCGGTACTCTCCATGTAGCGCAGGTAGTTCGCGAAGTGCATGATGCCCGCCATATCCGTATCGGAGAACTGCACGCGGTAGGTTGCCGTGAAACTCATGGCGCCTGACTCACGCGCTCGGGATGCGCCGCGCCAACGGCGCCGCCCGCGAGTATCTCCGCCACTTCGCTCGCCATCCGCTCCACCCCATAACGGGCGATCACGTTCCTCCGACCCTCCTCGCCGAGTGCCCGCGCGCGCTCCGGCTCGAGCAGAATATCTTCCAGCGCCCGGGCCAGCGGCTCGGCGCCCGTGGGCTCATAGAGAGTACCT
>CAZGLN010000237.1:367-6249 GCA_964526545.1 uncultured Chthonomonadales bacterium | reverse complement strand
TCAGCATCGCGATCTCGCGGTCAATCTCGGCGGGTACCGGGTAGACCTGCCGCTTAAGCGAGCTGGCGTTTGCCGCCATGTACTCAGCACAGAGCGCCTGGTTGGCAAACGACATATCCATCACCGACGCCGGATGCCCTTCGGCGCTGGCCAGGTTGATCAGACGGCCCTCGCCAAGCACGTAGAGCCGTCGGCCGTCTTCCAAAGTGTATTCGTCCACGAAGTCGCGCACGGTCCGGCACGACTTCGCCATCTTGCCAAGACCTTCCAGGTCAATCTCCACGTTAAAGTGGCCGGAGTTGGAGATGATCGCGCCGTCCTTCATGCGCGCGAAGTGTTCCGGCCTCAGCACATGGATGTCGCCGGTCAGCGTGCAGAACTGGTCACCGATTTCGGCTGCCCGCTCCATCGGCATCACCTCGAAGCCGTCCATCACGGCCTCGAGCGCCTTCACGGGGTTCACCTCGGTGATAATCACCTTGGCGCCCATGCCCCTCGCCCGCATGGCCACTCCGCGGCCGCACCAGCCGTATCCAGCCACCACGAAGTAGCTTCCCGCCAGCAGGCGGTTGGTCGCCCGGATAATGCCGTCAATAGTGCTCTGGCCGGTGCCATAGCGGTTGTCGAAAAGGTGCTTGGTGTCCGCGTCGTTCACTGCCACGATCGGATAGGCCAGCACGCCCTCCTTCGCCATCGCCCGCAGCCGTATTACGCCGGTGGTGGTCTCTTCCGTGCCGCCGATGATGTTCGGGATGAGGTCCGTGCGCTCGCTGTGGATGACTCCCACGGTATCGGCGCCATCGTCCATGGTGAGGTGGGGCTTCGCGTCCAGTACTGCATGGATGTGTTTGTAGTAAGTCTCGTTATCCTCACCCTTGATGGCGAAGGTAGGGACTCCGTACTCCGCCACCAGCGCCGCCGCCACGTCGTCTTGGGTCGAGAGTGGATTCGAGGCACACAGGTACACCTCTGCACCGCCGGCCTTCAGCGTGATGGCCAGATTCGCTGTCTCGGTGGTTACGTGAAGACAGGCGGCCAGCCGCAGTCCCTTCAGCGGCTGCTCCTTCGCAAATCGCTCGCGGATCAGCCGCAGGACCGGCATCTCCATCTCTGCCCACTCTATGCGTCCCTTGCCCTTCGCGGCGAGCGCGAGGTCCCTCACATCGTGATTCATGGTGTCTCCTTGAGAGTTTGTCTGCGTTGTGAACCTTCTGAAGTATTTTCGGCGCCCACAGCCGCGCGGAGCATCTACGCGGCTGCAAGGATCGGCACATGCGGAGTGAGCGCGCGCATCAGTGCGCGTTAAGCAGCCTCTGCGCCTTGGCCTCCTCCCAGTCGAGCCAGATTCCTGGCCGTTCAGAAGCGAGGCCTGTGCGCACCACGGCCACCTGACCGAGAGACTCCTCCACGTCTGTTGACCGCAGGCTCTCCACGAGGGCACGGCACACCCGCACAACGGCAGGGTGGTGCGACACCAGCGCATCCGCCTGCGTGCCAAGTCTCCCTATGACGGCAGGACCGCCATCGGCGACAAGGAGGATGGTGCGGTCGTCCCTTCCGCCACCGGTCAGCCGCTCAATCCGAGCGCCTGGCAAGAGTTTCCGCAGGAGCGCCTCGTCGGCGGGAGTGCACGCGGCGGACAGCTCATCGCCCGCCCGGCTGGCCAGGTCCCTCATTGTAGCGAGCAGGGTCGCTTCGCCCTGCAGCCACACGCTTTCGGCTGGAGTGTGCTGCCGCCACACGGCGGCCAACTCCTCCTGCAGCGCTGCAAGCGCTTCATCGGCGGCCGCGCGGGCGCGGGCCACGAATTGCTCCGGCGGCACCGGCGCATAGCGCGCAGGCTCCCCGGTCAGGCGCGCAGCAGCGCCTTTGGCCACCAACCGCTCCGCCACCTCGTTCACGCGCGAGAGGGGAACTCCGCTCAGCCTGCCCAGACGATAGGCCGTGGCAGGATGCAGCTGCAGCAGCGCTCTGTAGAGCCTCAACTCGTATTCGGTCAGCCCCGATATCGCTTCGGTGTTCATGTTCACCACCACAGTGGATACTACTATGGCGCGGAGGAACACCCCGAGTCAAGCCGGAACAGGAAATGCCGCAGGTTCCGGCAAAGGTGCGTGTATAGCGAGCAAGGAGCAAGCCCATGGATACGGGAGCCCTGGCCCTCGGAATCTTCATCGGGATGATTGTTGGAGCCCTCGCCGCGCTGCTGGCCGCGCACATCCGCGGCGGGCGCGAGCGGCAAGCCCTCGAGCAGCGCGCCGTCAAGGCCGAGACCGCCGCGGCAGAGGCGGAGAAGCGCATCGCCGAACAGCGCGAGCTCCTCTCCGCCACGGAACAGCAGATACGCGACACATTCCGCGCGCTGGCGCTGGATGCGCTCAAGGAGACCCGGCAGGATCTGCTGCAGAGCGCGGAGGAACGGTTGACGGGCGTGGTGCAGCCCGTGCGGCAGGCCCTCGCGGAGGTGGCCCAGCGTGCGCAGGAGATGGAAGAGAAGCGCTCTACGGCCTACGGCAGCCTGGAGGAGCAACTGAAGGCCCTCGGCGAGATGCAGCAGAACCTGCAGCAGGAGGCCCGCAACCTGGCGAACTCGCTGCGGCGCCCCCAGGTGCGCGGCCGATGGGGCGAGATCACCCTGCGCAATCTTGCCGAGCTCGCCGGCATGTCCGCCTACTGCGACTTCGAGGAGCAGGTCTCCACCACCACGGAGAACGGCCGCCTGCGGCCGGATATGGTCGTCAAACTCCCCGGAGGCCGCACGGTGGTGGTCGATTCGAAGGTGCCGCTGGAAGCCTATCTCGATGCCATCGAGGCGCCGAATGACGAAACGGCCCGTGCCCGACTTGAGGCCCACGCCAGGCACGTCCGCGACCATGTGAACACCCTCGCCTCGCGAGGCTACCAGGAGCGCTTCGAATCACTGGAAGTGGTGGTGATGTTCATACCGGGTGAGGCCTTCTTCAGCGCGGCGCCGGAGGCGGATCGGCAGCTTCTGGACTACGCGCTGCAGAAGCGCGTGGTGCTGGCCAGCCCGGCCACGCTCTTCACGATGCTGAGCACGGTGGGCCATATGTGGCGGCAGGCCGAGATGGCCGCAAATGCGCAGGCGATGGTGGCGGCCGGGCAGGAGCTGCACAAGAGGATGGGTGTGCTGGTGGACCACCTGGCGCGAATCAGAAAAGGACTGGAGGGAGCGGTGGAGGCCTACAACAGCGCCGCAGGATCGCTGGAGAGCCGCGTGATGCCCGCCGCGCGGCGCATGCAGGAGCTTGGCGTGCGCGGCGATCCCCTGCCGGATGTCGCACCCATTGACCGAGCCCTTCGGAGACTTGCCGCGGAGCCTCCGCCCGAAGCGGCGGAGGAGGAAGCCGAGCCCAAATAGGCGCCACCCTCAACCAGGCAATACACCTATGGGGAGCGATGCATTGCTGCGCGGTTCGGCCTGGTGCACGGGGGGGGAGACAATACTGTTTCGCGGCCGGCCGGGCGAGGCGCTCAGGAAGGCCGCGCTGCCCGCATGGCCCGCGCTGCCGCTGGGCAGGCAAAAAAGAGCCCCGGTGGGGGTGGCGGCCCCACCGGGGATGGGAACCCAGGCAGGAAGGCCCGGAAAGGGATGGCAGTGGTCAGGAAGGCTGGTCCTCGCCGCCGAGAGCGCGCTCCGCGGCCCGGACGATGAGCGGGTCAAACTGAGTCCCCTCGCAGCGGCGAAGCTCCAGAAGGGCTTCGGCCATGTTCATGCGCCTGCGGTAGGGCCGGCAGCCGGTCATCGCATCCACGGCATCCGCCACCGCGATCACGCGTGCCAGCAGGGGAATGGATTCCCCGGCGAGATTGTCTGGATACCCGCTGCCGTCGTAACGCTCATGGTGGTGGCGTACCGCGTCCGCCACGTAGGCCAGCTCGCGCACCTTGCCTACGATGCGCGCACCGACCACGGGATGCTGCCGAATGAGCGACCAATCCTCCTCCGTGAGGGGACTGCGCTTATCCAGAACGGTATCCGGCACCACGATCTTGCCGATATCGTGCAGGGCCGCCGCCAATTGCAGGAGGGCCGCCTCGGAACTGTCGAGCCCCAGCGCGCCGCCAATCTGCCCCGAAAGGTGCGCCACGCGCTCGGAATGGCCCAGCATCAGCGCGTTGCGCATGTCTATAGCGGCGGCGCAGCCGCGCAAGGGCTCCACAAGCACGCGGCGATCATCCGATAGCAGCCGCTCACGGTCTGCCTGAATGCGCTTGAGATTTCTCTCGATGACGCTCGGTAGTGCTTCGGGAGAGAACGGCTTGAGGAGCGTGTCGAGGTAGCCGGTCGGGTTCACATCGCGGTGCTGATCCCGGTGGCCGTTACCGGTAAAGAGGACCACGGGAACAGAAGGCCGAGTTTCGGTGAGGGAGCGCGCAAGCGCGAGACCGTCGGCGTCCCGTAGATGGACGTCGCACAGCACAAGGGCGAATGGAGTCGCCCGCATCTGGGCAAGCGCCTCCTTCGCGCTGCAGGCAGCAAATGCGCGATAACCCGTCTCGCTCAGCGTATCCACGACCAGGGCGCTGACGTGGGGATCATCGTCAACGACCAGGACCTGCGCTGTGCCAGACTGGCCCGCCTCGAGCGACCACTCTCTGGGGAAGGAGAGCGGCCCGCCTTCGAACTCGGGCACTTCTTACTCCCGTGGGGACTTCGGTGCCGTCAGTATAGACAACATGCTGCCTGTTGTCAATGATTGGTGCGACTTTTTGCAAAAATATTCGCACCACTTCTCAACAGATGCCGTCGCCGGTCAGCACCTGACCGCCTGCCGCTCCGCATAGGCGGCTCCTCCCGACGCCCTGCGGCCTCCAGAATCCCCTTGCATCATCCGCTTACATCCCCTTGACAGCGGCTTCGGCCGTTCGGTATTTTATGTTAGCACTCGGAAAGGGAGAGTGCTAAATACTCTCCCGGACACTCTCATTGCAGGCAGTTGACTGGAGGTGAAGGACATGGCGTTGCGTCCAATCGGCAGCAAGGTGATTGTCTCGCCGGCGGAAGAGGAAGAGAAGACGCCGGGCGGCATCGTCCTGCCGGATACCGCCAAGAAGAAGTCCATCCGCGGAGAAGTGATCGCCGTGGGTCCCGGCCGCACGCTCGAGGATGGCAGCGTGCTGCCCGTGGCCGTCAAGGTGGGCGATACCGTGGTGTACAGCAAGTACGGCGGTACGGAAGTCAAGTTCAACGGCAAGGACCTTGTGATTCTCGACGAAGACCAGATTTACGCGGTAGAGGCATAACCGCACGCCCGACCGCGGGGCACGTTAGCCAGACTGCGTGCCCATGCGAACGAATCACAACCAGACGCACGACGGAATGGAGTGAGAAAGAATGGCAGCGAAGCAGCTACTGTTCGATGAGGAGGCCCGCCGCGCTCTGGAGCGCGGGGCCAATGTTGTCGCTAACGCAGTCAAGGTGACCCTGGGCCCGCGTGGCCGCAACGTGGTGTTGGACAAGAAGTGGGGCTCCCCCACCATCACCAAGGACGGCGTGACCGTCGCCAAGGAGATTGAGCTCCCGGATCCTTACGAGAATATGGGCGCCAAGCTCGTGCGCGAGGTCGCCAGCAAGACCAACGACGTGGCTGGTGACGGCACCACCACGGCGACGGTTCTCGCGCAGGCCATCGTCAATGAGGGCCTCCGGTATGTGGCCGCCGGCGGCAACCCCATCGAGGTGAAGCGCGGCATCGAGCTCGCCGTAGAGAAGGCCGTCGAGGCTATCAAGGGCATGTCCATCCCGGTCAAGGGCCATGAGGAAGTTGCCAATGTGGCCTCCATCGCCGGCAACGACCAGGCCATCGGCACGCTGGTGGCCGAAGCGATGGACAAGGTCGGCAAGGACGGCGTGATTA
>CAZGLN010000237.1:0-306 GCA_964526545.1 uncultured Chthonomonadales bacterium | reverse complement strand
TTCGACAAGGGCTACATCTCGCCCTACTTCGTGAGCGATCCCGAGCGGATGGAGGCGGTTCTTGAGGATCCGCTCATCCTCATCCACGAGAAGAAGATCAGCGCCGCCGCGGACCTTATTCCGCTCCTGGAGCGCGTGGCGCAGTCGCGCAAGGCGCTGCTCGTCATCGCCGAGGATGTGGACGGCGACGCCCTGGCCACCCTGGTAGTCAACAAGATCCGCGGCATCATCACCTGCTGCGCGGTGAAGGCGCCCGGCTTCGGCGATCGCCGCAAGGCCATGCTCGAGGACATCGCCATCCTGACG
>CAZGLN010000236.1:2542-6321 GCA_964526545.1 uncultured Chthonomonadales bacterium | reverse complement strand
CAGAACGTCAGGCCGGTTGGTCGCGGCAATGAGAATGACTCCCGCGTTCGGGTCGAAACCATCCATCTCAACCAGAAGCTGGTTGAGAGTCTGCTCGCGCTCATCGTGTCCGCCGCCCAAACCAGCGCCGCGCTGCCTGCCGACGGCGTCTATCTCGTCAATGAAGATGAGTGACGGGCGATTGGCCTTCGCGGTGTCGAATAGGTCGCGTACGCGGCTGGCGCCTACGCCGACGAACATCTCCACGAAGTCCGAACCGGAAATGAGGAAGAACGGCACCCCGGCCTCGCCGGCGATGGCGCGCGCCAACATCGTCTTGCCGCACCCGGGCGGCCCCAGCAGGAGGACGCCCTTGGGTATCTTCGCGCCAAGCGCTTGAAACTTCTTGGCGTTCTTCAGGAAATCAACAATCTCGCTGAGCTCCTGCTTGGCTTCGTCCACACCCGCCACATCGTCAAAGGTGACCTTCGGCACGTTGTCCGTAAGCCGCTTCGCCCTGGAGCGTCCGAAGGAGAGTGCCTGATTGCCGCCCGCCTGCGCCTGCCGGATGAAGAAGAACCAGAGCAGCGCCATGATGCCGATTGGCAGCATGAGGGAGTAGAGCACGCTCAGCGCAAAATCCGAAAAGAGGGGCGGAACGTATTCGAAGGGCACTTTGTTCTGAAGCAGCAGGTCCTGCAGCTTCGCCATGGCCTCGGGCGAATTCGGCAGCCGCACGGTGAACTCATCGCTGGATGCCGTAACGGGCCGCTGCATGTAGCGCCCTTTCAGCGTGTCCTTGCCGATCTCAACACGCTGAACGTTGTGCTCCTCTACCTTGCGGACGAACTCATTGTAGAGAAGAGCACGGTCCCCATCCCCAAAGCCTCGCAGATTGCCGCGCGTGAGGGCGGTGGCCACCACGGCAATCAGGCCGACAGTGATGAGAACTTTCAGAAATCTGTTGTTCAAGCTTGACTCCCCAGGGCGAAGCGAGCACTTATTATTGCATACGGCATACTATACGAAATCAACACCCTCTCGGTCACCGTCCAGCTTCGCCACGGTGAGACGCAGTACCCTCCTGGTCTCTAGACGAAGCCGAACCCTCGCATCCAGGCAGTGCCCAACCACCCAGATCGGGCCTCGTGCATCCGCGACCACGGGCACCTGGTCGCGGCATGCCGCCGGTACGCGCCGATCCACGAAGATATCCTGCAGCTTGCGGCTGCCTGGCGACCCAATCGGCCGGATTCGGTCGCCCGGCCGCCGCGAACGAATCACGAGCGGAAGAGTAACCTGGTCCAGGTCGAGCACCTGGCTCCACGTTTGCTGATTATCGGGAGGTTGTGCCGGTGCCTTCTCCTCGCACGCCTCCACACGGATTCCGAGCGGCTCAACTGCCGTAACGCCCGGCACGATCAGCGGAGTGGGCTCGACCAGGGGACTGCTCGACGCTCTCGCAGTGCGCCGGAAGAGGATCCTGCGCGGCTCGCTTACGATAGTTACGCCGGAACCGGGCACGGACCAGCTCCCGCGCTCAGCGCGCAGTGCCGTCTCCACCGCGGCCGCGGTGAGATGGCGCGTGTTGCCGGAGATACAAGCAAAGGCGGCCCGCACCACGCGGCGGCGCAGGGCCATCGGCTCCAGGGCAAGGCGCTCACGATCCACCGCAAGCAGACCCTCTTTTGATCTGGCAAGGCAACGCCTCAGGGCCTCTGCGCCGAGCTCGGCAAGCCAATTCGACTCCTCTTCCGCAAGCTGAGCTGTCCTGGCGAGGGTCTCGCGGACCGCGGGTGAGTAGACCTCCTCGATGGTGGGGAGGAGGACGCGGCGCACCCAGTTTCGGCGGATTCGGAGGTCCTCGTTCGTACTATCTGGTTGGATTCGGATGGAACGCGCCGCGCAGTACGCGGCCGTCTCCGAGCGGGATACTTCGAGAAGCGGTCGAATGCGCGCACCTGAAACCGCGCGCATGCTGGCGAGGCCTTCAATGCCGCTGCCGCGCAGCAAGTTGAGCAGCATCGTCTCGATGCGATCGTCCCGCGTATGACCAAGGGCGATGCGGCTGGCCCCAACGCTGTACGCGGTCCGCTCCAAGAACTCCCAACGCACCTCGCGTGCAGCCTCCTCGAGCCCACCCGGGTGGCCGGTGGATATTTCACCAGGGTTTTTTTTCTCCACGATGCAGGAGCATCCCAACGTTTCCGCGAATTCGCGGGTGGATTCCGCGGCGAGCGCCCCCTCCACGCCGCGCAGCCCGTGATCGAGGTGAGCGACAACCAGTTCGAAGCCGAGAGTTCGCCGAAGATCCGCCAGGACGTCCAGCAATGCGGAGGAGTCCTGGCCGCCCGAAACTCCGGCAAGAACAATCTCGCCAGGCGCAACCATGCGGTGGTGCGCTATCGTCTGGGCTACCCGCTGCCGCAGTTCGGTGATGATGGACGCGTGCCGCACCATGTGCTTATTGTACTGCCGGTGCTTGCCTCCTGAAGACTGATCTCCAACTAGCGATCGGGTACTTGCGGTATTTCGCAAGCTCGCTATAATCGAGATAAGCGTAGGATGGCAGGCAGAATGAGCGACATAGGTAATCTGGCAAAAAGGAGGTGCCCGATGTACAGGTTGTTTGGGGCTTGTGTCGTGTTCGCTGTCATCCTGCTGGCCGGCTGCCAGGGCAAGTCAGGCGAGACGCCCCAGCAGCAGCAGACCGCTCCGGCGCCGGGACAGGTAGGAGCGCTCACTCCGGGTCAGCCCCCAGGATCGCCGCCCAACACGGGCTCCATGCCCATGGGCACCGGCGCGCTGCAGCCTGGGAGAGCGCCAGGTGGTCCCATGAGCGCTCCGGTTGGTGGCGGACCTGCAAGCGCTCCCATGGGCGGACGGTAGCGCGACAGCCGCCGTTGTCTTGTAGAGCACTTATCCGTTACGCAGTGCTTGTTTTTCCAATCCTAAGGAGCCAGGAAGGATGAATCTCAAGAGACGAACCGGCTTTACCCTCATCGAACTGCTTGTGGTCATCGCAATTATCGCCATTCTTGCGGCGATCCTCTTCCCTGTATTTGCCCGCGCCCGCGAGCAGGCGAGGAAGACCTCCTGCACCAGCAACATGCGGCAGATCACCACCGCGATGTTGATGTACGCCCAGGACTACGACGAGCGGTTCCCGGCTGGGAAGTCTGACTGCAGCCACGGCCCGTTCGACTCCTGGAACCGCGCCACGCCGCCTCTAGGAATTGACGATTTCCACATGCAGGCCCAGTGGTACGCCGTGCTGGTGGATCCCTATATCAAGACTCGCGAGCTCTTCCGCTGTCCGAGCGCCAACCAGGGCATCTTCAAGGACTGGTTCTCCGGCGGACAGTCGCCGGCCCGCATGCGGGAGCTGGGCTTCAACTTCACGGGCATTGACTACGAGTGGAAGCTTGCCTACGCGCTGGCATCCCGCTGCGGACGCGGAATGGCTGCCTATGCCCTGCCCGCCGTGCAGATGATGATTATCGAGAACTGGCACACGGGTGCCCCGCACGATGGCGAAAACTACTGGACGGGTGATATCCGCTCAGCCAACAATGTGGGCTTCAACGATGGCCATGTGAAGTTCATGCGGATGTCGCAGCACAAGCAACGCCGCTGCGATGGCAACCGCAACGACATCGACCTGCACTGGGGCGTCCACATCAACGATTGCGGCTGGGATTGGGAGCCATCCAACACCGTAGACTGGCCGTAGTGTTCAGGTTGACCGGAGGGCGAGCGGCCGCTCGGCTGGGCAGCATGCTCTCAGGCAAGTTGAAGCA
>CAZGLN010000236.1:0-2522 GCA_964526545.1 uncultured Chthonomonadales bacterium | reverse complement strand
GTCTGCCGAACGTTGTGCGAACCCCGCGCGTCTTGCGCGGGGTTCGCGCTCTGCATGGGCAGCCCGCCCTTTACACACGCACGCCCGGTCTGTAGAATGACCTATCGCCCCCTCACGGACTGATCCCATGACCAACGAAGAGGCGCTGGCGCTGTTCCAGCAATCGGGCGCCCTCCTCACGGGCCATTTCCTGCTCTCCTCCGGCTTGCACAGCGGCGAATACCTCGAGAAGTTCCGACTGGTGGAGAATCCGCGCCTTCTTGAACCGATGATTGCGGCCCTGGCCGAACGATTCGCACAGGAAAGCGTGGAAGCAGTGGTAGGTCCAACCACCGCCGGCATCATCCTGGCCTATGAAGTCGCGAGACACCTGGGAGTGCAGGCCCGGTACGCGGAAAAGGTGGAGGGAGTCAGGCAGTTTCGACGGGGGCAGGTGCTGGCGAAGGGCACGCGTGTGCTGGTGGTGGATGACATCTTGACCACCGGCGGCGCCGTTAGGGAGTGCCTGGAGCTGGTAGAACAGATCGGCGCCCGGGTTGTTGGAGTGGGAGTGCTTGGAGACCGCAGCGGCGGCACCGTGGATCTGGGTACGCGTCTCGAGGCCCTGCTTCGCGTGCATCCTGCTACCTATCGGCCGGAGGACTGCCCACTCTGCGCCGAGGGCGTCCCGCTGGTCAAGCCTGGCACCTCCATGCGCTAAGCCAACCGAAGGAAGTCGGTCAACTCTACGGGAGCAAGACGATGGCCGCGCTCATGATGCTGGCGGCGGCAAGCCTCCTGCTGCAGGCGCAGACCAGCCGCAACCTTCTTACGAATCCCGGTTTTGAGCGGACCTCGGAGAACATAGCCGCCGACTGGCGCCCCTACGAAACCGGCTACACCCTGGCGTCCGACGTTCGACGCAGCGGCTCGTACTCCATTCGCTGCGAAAACGCAAGCCCTAATGAGCGCCGCGGCGCCACCTATGAGCTCACTCTGAATCAGAAAGAACCTGCGCCCATCCTGGTGAGCGGCTGGAGCCGCGCCGAGAACGTGCAGGGCAGCCGGGCAATAGACTACGCAATCTACCTGGACATCCTCTATACGGACGGCACCCCGCTCTGGGGGCAGACCGCGACGTTTCGCACGGGCACGCATGACTGGGAACGGAGGCAGGTGCTCGTGGTGCCAACCAAGCCCATTCGCACCGTCTTCATCCATGCCCTCTTTCGGCTCAAGACAGGCACGGTCTGGTTCGACGATTTCGAGGCCCGCGAGCTCGCCGGTGACAATGTCTTCGACGGCCAGCCTCTGGCGCCGCCGCGGCTAGCTGCCGGTCAGCGCGCCGGCTGGTTCGTACGCGACGTGGCCGCGGGTTCACTCATCGTCGGCGCGCGGCAGGCAGGACGATTGAAGCTCACCCTTAGGACCGATCCCGATGCCGCCTCCTTTCGGCGAGCGACGGTTGTAGATGAGGCAGGGCGTGACCGCGCCATTACGCTCTACTACGTGGAGCGCGTCGCGGGTCCAGGTGCCACCTGGTGGCGCAACATCCGTGCACACCAGACGGCAGGTCAGCAGGAACTCACCAATCTCGAGCAGATCCACGTCGGCGCAACGGGCCTCATCTCGCCGTACCCCTTGGCATGCGTTACCACTCCGCGCGAGGGCCGCGCGCTCGGCGTGCATCCTGACCAGGGACCCTGTGTGCTTCGGTTCGGCTATCACCCGGCAAGCGGCCTGCTCTATGCGGCGGCAGATTTCGCGCTCACGCCCAAGAACCAGCTAAACCGGGTAGACGCCCGACGTGGAAAGGCATCGCTTCGGCTCGTCGCGTTCGCCGTGGATAGACGCTGGGGATTCCGCAGTGCGGCAGAGCGATACTACGCACTCTTCCCTACGCACTACGGAAGGCGCGCAACCGCGGAGGGCATCTGGATACCCTTCACCGATCCGGCGCTGGTGCAGGGTCTGGAAGACTTCGGCATCGCTTACCACGAGGGAGACAACAGCGTCGAGTCCGATGACAAACTGGGCATCCTCAGTTTCCGCTATACAGAGCCCATGACGTATTGGATGCCCATGCCCAAGGAGACGCCGCGCACCTACGAGGCAGCCCTCGCCTTGATCCGTGAGCATGCGGCCGGCCAAGACGAGAGTAAGAAGCGATGGGCGCAAACCGTACTGAACTCGTGCGGCCAGGATGAAGAGGGTCGGTTCAACGTGGAATTCGTGGCCGCGCCCTGGAGCGATGGCGCAACTTGGGTGCTCAATGCCAACCCCGCCTTGCCGGCCGGTCCCGACGCGTGGACGAAAGCCACGCACTCCTACACGCCGGAAATGGCGGACCGCATGTATGGACCTGCTGCGCGCGGTGTGCAGGATGGCGAATATCTGGACAGCATCGAAGGCTGGTCCCAGTGGCTCGACTACCGCCCTGAGAGTCTGCGCTATTCAAGCTATCCGCTCACGTTCGACACGGACACCCATCGGCCGGTGGTGCCGACCTGGTTCTCCACTTGCGAGCTCACCCGATTTATGAG
>CAZGLN010000235.1:5176-6330 GCA_964526545.1 uncultured Chthonomonadales bacterium | reverse complement strand
CTGGTGCGGCTCGCCCATAATGAGGTTGCCGCGGTATTGAGAAGCATCACCACAGCGCGTTTCACCTTCCTGTGCGAGAGGAGGCAGTCCGCATGAGAGTAGACCGTTGGATGTCCTGGGAAGCCGGTGTGGATCTTCTGGCCGCCACCCGACCCGGACTGGAGAGGCCGAACGTGCTGGTGCATGTGGCCCGCATGGTACACACCCCGTTCGGCAGCGCGCCCGCAGGAATGGTGCTCTACCAGCCCGACCCGAACGAGCAGCCGGCAGTATTCGGCTTCGTGTGTGACGATCCGGACGTCGGCGGCTACTTCGGACCGTGGATATTCGCCGGAACGCCCTTCGAGCAGGCGCCAACGCTTCGCGGTTCCATCGAGATTTGGACCGATCTGCCCGCCGCGGTGGGTTCTCGGGTAAGCGTGAGCGGCCACTTGTTCGAGGTGCGCCTGAATGGCCTCTCGGATGCGGAGCTCATCCACCGGGCGCCCATCCCTATGGTGCCCTTCTGGCAGCAAGGCGTGGAGAGCGGAGCCCGCGAGGCCATCCTTGTGGTGGATGGCGTGCCCGTAGAGGTGTACCTGCTTGCGGCGGGTCTCTCCGGCGGTCCGGCGGCCGTCTGGGCGCCGTGCGGAGTCTATGCGCGCGATGGAGACGCCTCCGCGTAGTGCCCTGGCTCGGGCGGAGCGAGCGTTTGCGCGTGGCTTCGGCTGCCTGCGCCCCTCACCGGGGCCGCAGGCAGCCTTCGTTTTTGCCGGGCCGCAGGAGTCGCGCCCGCCACTCGCCGAAATCAGACCAAAGCCGAACTTATGGAGGCCAAGAGGGTGCCCATCAAGATAGCCATGATCGGAGCCGGCAGCATCGGCTTCACGCGCCGCCTGATGGCGGATCTGCTCACCGTGCCCGAGCTGCAGGACACGCATTTCGCTCTCACGGATATCTCCGAGCGCAACCTGGAGATGGTCGCGCAGCTCGCGCGAAGGGATATCGAGGCCAACCGGCTGCCCGCGCAGATCGAGGCTACCACGGAGCGCAGGCGGGCCATCGCCGAGAGTGATTACGTTATCTGCATGATCCGCGCGGGCGGCCTGGAGGCCTTCCAGACGGATATTGACATCCCGCTGAAGTACGGCGTGGATCAGTGCGTGGGCGATACG
>CAZGLN010000235.1:0-5066 GCA_964526545.1 uncultured Chthonomonadales bacterium | reverse complement strand
TGGCGATGCTCACGTGGGCCTGCAACAAGTACGGCGGAGTGCGCACAGTCGGCCTCTGCCACGGCGTACAGGGCGCACAGTGGCAGATTGCCGATTGCCTCACCCGTTGGGCGCGCAAGGAGGGGCGAATCGGCCCTGACGACCGCATCCACCGCAAGGAGATCAGCTTTGTCTTTGCCGGCATCAACCATCAGACCTGGTGCCTCCAGGCGGAGTGGCGCGGGCTGGACCTCATCCCGATGATGCTGGAGCTCTTCCTAAACCACCCGGACTTCGTGCGCACGGAGAAGGTGCGGATTGACGTGCTTCGCCGCTTCGGCTACTACTCCACGGAGAGCAACGGCCATCTGAGCGAATACGTGCCCTGGTACCGCAAGCGGTTGGACGAGATCCCGCAGTGGATAGACATGGGCTCCTGGATACATGGCGAGACCGGCGGGTACCTGCGCGTCTGCACGGAAGGCCGAAACTGGTTTGAGACGGACTTTCCCAACTGGCTCAAGGCGGAGCCGCCGAAGTTCACTCCGGAGAGCCGCAGCGAGGAGCACGGCTCCTACATCATCGAGGCCCTGGAGACCGGCCGCACCTACCGCGGCCACTTCAACGTGCCAAACGACGGCATCATCACGAACCTGCCCGAGGACAGCATTGTGGAGTCGCTCGGCTTCGTGGATGAGAACGGCCTGCACATGGCGCACATCGGTCCGTTGCCGTTGGCCTGCGCCGCCACGTGCAACGCCAGCATCTCCGTGCAGCGCATGGCCGTGGAGGCAGCGGTGCATGGCGACGTAACCTTGCTGAAACAGGCCATGCTGCACGATCCGCTGGTCGGCGCGGTCTGCAATCCCGAGGAAGTCTGGCAGATGACGGACGAGATGCTGGCGGCGCAAGCCCAGTGGCTGCCGCAGTATGCAGGGGAGGTGCCGAAGGCGCGGCAGCGCCTCGAGGAGGCCGAGCGCAGCGGCACCCGGGTGCGCACCCGCGAGGGATTCCAGGGCATGGCCCGCGTGGCGGCTAAATCGGTGGAGCAGATGCAGGCCGATGCCGAGCAGGCCCGCGCAAACGCCGCCGCCGCGGACAAGGCCAAGATGACCAAGGGCGCATAGCGCCACAACTGATGCCGGCTCGGCATACTTGCCATGCCGGGCATGTTTCGGCAACAGGTTGCGTATGTTTGGGAGATTGCCGCCCAAGGAGAGCTGTGCCACGAGCGGCGCAAGATTGGCAAGTGAGAGGAGAGCAGGTATGCCGAGGTTGCTGATGAGACTTATCGCAGTGTGTGTGGCCCTTTCGATGATTGGGTTTGCCGGGGCATCCGTGGACGCGCAGACGAAGTCGAAGGGCAAGACCGCCCCGAAGAAGACCACGCAGACTGCCGCGAAGAAGAGCGAAGTGCTGTACGAGTGTCAGCACTGCAAGCAGCCGATGTCGCTGGCGGCTGCAAAGAAGCTGGGCATGGAGTGCTGCGGCATGAAGATGGTGCCGGTGAAGACCGCGAAGAAGGCCGCGCCGCAGAAGAAGTCTTGAGAACGTAATCGTCGCTTAAAGGGCCGCCGCCCGCCTCTCAGAGGCCGGCGGCGGCCATGTTTCCGCCGGTCTTTCCCTTGTCGCTCCGCCGGCTCACTCCTTATCGGCCAAGCCTGGCGCCTGCCTTCCTCCACGTCGTGAGCGCCCAGAAAATCGTGTTGAAATTACTTTACGCCATGCAAACATTTTCCGAGAAGGCACACGTATTAGGGTTGATGCGTCGGAACAGCGCAGGCTCTGCGCAAATCCCGCCCGACCATCAGAATGAGGAGTGAAGGGATGAACAGACTCCTGAGGTGGATCGCTGTGATTGGCGCCGTCTCCGTGCTCGGCCTGGCTGGCGGTTCGCTCAATGCCCAGACCAAGGACACGACCAAGCATTCGAGCAAGAAGGCGACGCACGCTGCCGTCAAGAAAGCCGCCTCGAAGAAGGCTTCCATGGCGCAGGAGCATGAGGCAAAGGGGCAGGAGATGAAGGAGCACGAGACGCCTGCCAAGAAGCATGCCCCCACGAAGAAGTCCTCTGCGCACAAGAAGTCCTGAGCCGTAACTCAGCCTTGCGCGCGCCGCCGCTCACCACACGCTGGAGAGCGGCGGCCGTTGCATTAGGCGCGCGCAACATGCTTCATCCCCATCCAGGCATGGCGCCGCTGCCGCGAAACCGGAAGCCTCCAGCCGAACCAGAAGGCCGCAGGTAACGCTCCTCATTAGGTACTGCGCGCGATGACTTCCCAGAGGCCGGGGCGGATTCCGGCGTTCGAGGGAAGCCGGTCCAACACTCGCCGAGCGAGCGCCTCGGTCCTTCTACCGGCGATATGGGAGCTGGGCACCCGGAGTCACGCACCGCGTCCGTATCTCCGCACATTCACATTGATCCTGGGCGCACGGTCATCGGCGATTCGGCCACTCTTGAGCGGGCTCCATTGCTGGGTGGTGAGCCTCGACGCCGACAGCGCGACCCTTGCCGTTACCGAGGGCTTTTGTTCCAGGACCAACGGCGTGGAGGAGATCAGGCGTATTCCAGAGAAGCCGAAACGGAGACTTTTGCTCTTCAAGATGACCTGGTGCTTCGCCCTGGTACAGGCGCAGAGTTTGGCCGCGCCGGCCATGCGAATGCTATCCTATAAACTCGCACGGACCGGCCGCGCGCAGCGCGGCCGCAGAGGGGATTATGTTGAACTCCAGCAACCCGGCCTCACCTTCGCAGCGCGCATCGCGTCCTCGCTGCAACCTCCACATCCATCTGCCGCCGAACTTCTCCGCGTTTGACAGCGTGGAGCAGGTGGTCGCCCTTGCTGCCGCGCAGGATGTGCGCGTGCTGGGAGTGAGCAACTACTACGATTACCGGGTCTACAATCGGTTCGAGCAGCTTGCAGCAGAGCACCGCATCGTTCCGCTGTACGGCCTGGAGATCATCGCCCTGCTGCCGGAGCTGCAGAGCGCTGGCGTGCGAATAAACGATCCGGGCAACCCGGGCAAGCTCTACATCTGCGGCAAGGGCATCACCGCTTTCGATCCCCTACCCAGCCGTGCCGGTGAGCTGCTGGAGGAGATCCGCCGCAAGGATTCGGAGCGCATGCGCCGCATGCTCGAACGCATGGCGGATCTGGCTGCCGCTGCCGGCATCCAGGTGCGCCTGACCGAGCAGGACGTGAAGGAGCGCATCGCCCGGCGGCACGGCTGCCCCGTGGAGGCCGTCTACCTTCAGGAGAGGCACCTCGCGCAGGCCTATCAAGAGGAGATCTTCGCACGCTACAAGGAAGCCGATCGTGCCGTCGCCCTTGAACGGTTCCTCGGCGGCCCGCCTGCTTCCGCGCTCGATGACGCTGTAGGGCTGCAGAACGAGATACGCTCGCGCCTGATGAAGGCCGGCAAGCCTGCCTTCGTGCCCGAGACGTTCGTGGGCTTCGAGCACGCCCGCGCGCCCATCCTGGCCACGGGAGGCATTCCCTGCTACCCCACCCTCGCCGACGGCGCCGCGCCCATCTGTGAGTTCGAAACCCCTCCCGAGGATCTCATCGGCCGCATCAAGGACTGGAATATCCACATGGTGGAGTTCATCCCCATCCGCAACGAGCCCGACGTGCTGGAGCGCTACGCCGTTGCCATGCGCAGGGCGGGCCTGGTGATTACCGCGGGCACGGAGCACAACACGTTGGATCTGCTTCCGCTGGAGCCTCAATGCCTGCGCGGGCAGCCCGTGCCGGAGTGCGTGAAGGAGCTCTTCTGGGAAGGCGCATGTGTTGTTGCCGCACACCAGGCCAGGCGTCGAGAGGGCCAATCCGGCTTCGTGGATGCGGAAGGCGAGCCTAACTCCGACTTCCCCGATGCGGAGGCGCGCATTTCCGCGTTCGCCGAGATGGGGGCGCACGTCATACGTAATACCGTTGAACAACCGCTGAACTGAAGGAGCGTCTCGTTGCCGATATACCGCTGGGTCAGCCTTGCGCTGGTCGCCCTGGTGCTCACACCCTCGGCCCATCCCGCTCGGGCGCAGAAGACCGAAGCCGCCTTCCCCAAAGACCCCGCCGTATTGGACCTGCGAAGGGATTTCGGAGCGAAGGGCGATGGCAAGACCGATGATACCGAAGCCCTCCAGCGCGGGCTGGATGCCAGCTGCGGGATGGGCGGGGCAAGCCGGGTGCTCTACATTCCAAACGGTACCTACCGACTCACCAGGACCGTGGTGGTGCGCCACCCGGTGGGTCCTTGGCTCTACGGCCAATCGCGCGACGGAGTCATTCTCCGCCTGGATGACGGCGTGAAGGACTGCAACGCCTTGCTCCGCACGCATCCGAACGAGTCGGGCCCAACCTCCGCGGACTGGTTCATGCGCAACATCCGGAACCTCACCCTGGACGTGGGCAACAATCCGCAGACCGACGGCATCCGCTACTTCGCCACGAACTCCGGCATCCTGCGCAACGTGCGCATCGTGGGCAACGGCCGAGTCGGTGTCAACTCCGGCTTCATGCAGCAGAACGGCCCGAACCTCGTGCAGGACGTGGTGATCGAAGGGTTCGAGACCGGCGTGCTCTCGCAGTGGATCTGGGGCCAGACACTCTCGCGGGTGACCATCCGCAATTGCCGCAAGGTCGGCGTGGAGGTTTCCGCTAATACCGTAGCCATTGAAAACCTGGTGGTGGAGCGCACGCCGCTGGCAATCAGCGTGGACTATCCCAACGACTGGACCTGGTGGGGCGGCGTCGTGGCCATCGTGGGAGGTCGCTTCGAGGGCGGCGATCCGGCGGGTCCCGCCATCAAGAATCGCAGCGTTCTCTATGCCCGCAGCATCCAGGCGCGGGGCTACGGCATGCTGATTGCCAGCGAGACTCCGGGCGGCAATGTAACCGGCGGCCGCCTTGCGGGCGAATATCTCTCGCATCCGGCACGCACGCTGGCGGGCGGAGCTGTAACATCCCTGATGCTGCCCATCAAGCCGGAGCCGAAGGTGCCATGGGAGCTGGACACGACAAAGTGGGTGTGCGCGAATGACTTCGGCGCCGTCGCGGGCGACAATAAGGATCGGAAGAGCGTCG
>CAZGLN010000234.1:0-6359 GCA_964526545.1 uncultured Chthonomonadales bacterium | reverse complement strand
CCTGGCGTGCCTCAATGGGTGCTGGCGCAGGGCGGCGAAGAAGGCGATATCCTTGGGGTTGGAGGCCGGCCATCCCCCCTCGATGTAGTCCAGGCCGAACTCGTCCAGCTTGTGCGCCACGCGCAACTTGTCGTCAAGCGAGAAGCTTACGCCTTCGCCTTGGGCTCCATCGCGGAGGGTGGTGTCGTACGTCTGGATGCGGATGGTCATGGGGTGGGTGCGCTCATCGGGTGTTTGTGCTTACAGGGCCTGCTCATCTTGTTCGCCGGTGCGTATGCGGTACGCGCGCTCAACGGTCGAGACGAAGACCTTTCCATCGCCAATCTCCCCCGTGCGCGCGCTCTCCAACACCACCTCCACCGCCTCACTCACGAGGTCATCCGGCAGGACGAACTCCACCTTTACCTTGGGCAGCAGGTTCACCACATAGGTGTTGCCCCGGTATTTCTCCGTTCGCCCGCGTTGGCGGCCGTAACCGCGCACGTCGGTAACGGTCATGCCGGTAACCCCGATCTTGATGAGGGCCTCCTTTACCTGGTCAATCTTCATTGGCCGGATTACGCACTCAACCTTTTTCACCGTTGAATACCTCGTTGCGGAGGGCGGCACGGAGGGTCATCCGCGCGCGCTCGAACATGGGACCCTCATTCTACTCGATGGGAGGTTCCGGAGTCTTCGGAGGGATAACCTTCGCGGGCACTCCGACGGCGACGAAGCCATCGGGCACGTCCGTCAACACCACGGCGTTGGCGCCGACCTTGGCTCCGTTACCGATGCGGATGCCGCCCAATATCCTTGCGCCCGCGCCCACGTATACATCGTCGCCCAGGGTCGGGAAGTCGCCGTTGCGCAGGCCGATGGTGATTCCGCTGACGAGCGTGCAGCGGGCGCCTATGGCGTGGGCGGTTACTACCGTGCCTACCGGATGCGGGATGTAGAGGTGCGGGCCGATGCGGACTCCCGGGATGATATCCAGACCATGCAGGGTGACGTTCAGGGAGCTGAGGAATTGGGGCAGCCCGGGAATGCGCGCGCGATAGGCCGCATGGCTCATACGGTAGAGCAGCGTAGCGCGCAATCCGGGGTACGCGCATGCCATGCCCAGGGCGCGAAACGGACCGATTTTCCGTGGACGGGCGCGCCCCGCCGCTCCGAAGAGGTCCGCCCAGACCTTGGCATCGCTTCGCACCAGCGCCCAAAACCCCGGCTGTGTCGGCGGAGGGGCGGGCGGCGGGGAGACATTGTCTGCTGGAGGCCTCATTCTTCGGCACCGGTGCGTGGCGGGCAGGGATCGCGATAGCGAAGAACACGCGCAGGCACGCCGGCAACCACCGCGCGCTCCGGCACATCCCTGCACACGAGCGCGGAGGCGCCTATCAGGGCGTAATCGCCCACATGGACACCGCCGATGATTCGTGCGCCGGCGCCAATCTCCACATTGTCGCCTATCACGGGCACGCCGGAGTCCGTCTGGCCGACCAGCACGCCGTGGGTGATCGTGAGGTTCTTACCCGCGATGATCTGGCAGTTGATGATAATGGAGCCATAGTGATCAATGCGGAAGCCGGCGTCTATGCAGGATGTGCGGGGCACCTCTATCTGCAGGCGGGTGCGCATAAGCATGTAGAGGTAGTAGTAGTAGGCATCCAGTATCTGCCGGAGGATAGGAATGCGGCAGCGGAAGTAGACGAACTGCCCGAAGCGGTACACCACTACCGCCCACATTCCGGGATGCTCGTAGCCGGATCGAATCAGCGAGCGAATGAACCCAAGCGACCAGGGCTTCTTACCGGGCGCATAGCGCTGCATGTCGGCCGTGAATGTGGCCCAGAGGTTCTTGCCGCGGTCTTCCAGTCGCATTCGGTGTGCGTCTATCCTCCACGCGCAACCCGTTCCGCCACCGCCAATCCCATCTCGCGGGTTCCCACCGTGGAGCTGCCTCCCGGCGCGATGTCCGCCGTGCGCAAGCCGGACTCCAACGCGTCGGCCACCGCCTCCTCCACCGCATCGGCCATCGCGGGCTGTCCAAGCGAGTGGCGCAGCATCATGGCAGCGGAGAGGATGGTCGCCAGTGGATTGGCGAGGTTCTTGCCGGCGATGTCCGGCGCCGTACCGTGAATGGGTTCGTAAAGACCCTTTCCGCTCGCATCAAGGGAGGCCGAGGGAAGCATTCCCAGACTGCCCGTGAGCATGGCCGCCTCGTCGCTCAGGATGTCTCCGAACATATTCTCGGTAACGATCACATCGAACTGGCGGGGATCGCGCACGAGCTGCATGGCGCAGTTATCCACGAGCATGTGGCTCAAAGCGACCTGGGGATAGGACTTGCCTACATCAGTTACCACCTCGCGCCAGAGCCGGGAGGTCTCAAGCACGTTGGCCTTGTCCACGGACCAGAGGCGGCGGGAGCGGTTGCCGGCGGCCCGGAAGGCGACATGCGCAATGCGCTCCACCTCCTCCGCCGTGTAGACGCAGGTATCCACCGCCCTCTTGCCCTCGTCGGAGCGGCCCTTGGGTTCGCCGAAGTAGATGCCGCCCGTGAGCTCGCGCACGACCAGGATATCGAGGCCGCCGGCAACCACGTCGGGGCGCAGCGTGGAGGCGGAGGCGAGGGATGGAAAGAGCCTGGCGGGGCGCAGGTTCGCGAAGAGCCCCAACTCCTTGCGCAAGCGCAGGAGCCCGCCGATTTCAGGACGCAGCGAGGGGGGCTGCACACCGTCCCACTTCGGACCGCCGACGGCGCCGAAGAGCACCGCGTCTGCTCTTCTGCAGAGTTCGAGCGTCTCGTCCGGCAGCGGATTACCACAGGCATCGTAAGCAGCGCCGCCTACCAGTGCCTGCTGGAAGGAGAGGGGAAAACCGAAACGCCTGGAGACAGCGTGAAGGACCTCCACGGCCGCCTCGACTATCTCCGTGCCGATGCCGTCACCCGGCAGTACCGCGATAAGCTTGCTCACTCTCCCTCCTCCAACGGCAGTTCCTTCCGAAGCAACTGCAGATACTCCCCGAAACCCATCGCACGCCAGAAACCCGTCGAGACCGGATTGGCCACCGCAACCAGCAGCTCCACCGTGGTGATACCGCGTGACCGGAACCAATCGAGCAGCACGGCGACAAGGCGCGACCCGATACCCTCGCGCCTTCTTGCCGCCGTTACGCACAGATCCGAGATAAAACCATAGGTGCCGGCGGGATAGATGGGCCGGCGATGATGGATTTCGCCCGCGATGTACCCAACGAGGCTGTCAGCCTCTTCCGCGACGAAGAGGGCGGCATCCCGCGAGCGGATGGTCTGCCAGAGGTGACGTTCAAGCTCCTTCTGGATGTCCCTCCTGAAATGGAACCGCGGGTCCATCATCTCGTGCCAGAGGGCGGCGACAGCGGGAATATCTCGCCGCGTCGCTTCGCGAAGCATGATCACGCCGAGAGGCTGCTGCGACAAGTGAGGAGCCCGGGCCTCAGGTGGAGGTGCCTTCTGGAGTTCGCGAAGTTTCGGTGGGCACGACCGCTCGGGCAACGGCGACTGCGGGAGCCTCCATGCCGAGTTCCGGCAGGCGGTCGCGCCGCGCGATCTGCGGCTCTAGCTCGCGGATGTCGAGGAAGTTGGAGCCAGCGACATTGCGTATCTCGCGGGCCGCCATCTCGGGATGCGCAATAACGATAGGTCTCTTGCCCCGGGCCCGGAGCACTTCCAGAGCGCGCTCGAAGTCGCCGTCGCCGCTCATCAGCACGCAGACATCGAATGAGGAGGTGGTGTTGAGCATGTCTATGACCAGCTCGATGTCCAGATTGGCCTTCTCCACCATCTCTCCCGTGCTGTCGTCCACGCTCTGCTTGATGGCCTTGGTGCGCACGGTGTAGCCTGAGTGGATAAGGTATTCGTGGAAGGCCACCTCTCGCCCGCGCTGTTGGGTATCGGTGCCTGTGTAGTAGAAGGCCTCGACAATCCTGAGATTGAGGTCCTTGGCAACGTACTCGAGCACTCTGCGAAAGTCAATGTACCAGCCCAGCCGTTTCTGGGCGAAGTACATGTTCGCTCCGTCTACGAATAGCGCTGCTCGCTCCATGGCCTCTATCCTCGCTGATCCTTGCTGCCGATAGTTTTGCTACGCAGCCATGTTCGCAATAGTGCCTTGCACGGCGCGCGACGAGGGCGTCATCCGTGTGTTA
Source organism: uncultured Chthonomonadales bacterium (assembly GCA_964526545.1). Classification (GTDB taxonomy): domain Bacteria; phylum Armatimonadota; class Chthonomonadetes; order Chthonomonadales; family CAJBBX01; genus CAZGLN01. The sequence continues at coordinate 2,189 of CAZGLN010000234.1, read as the reverse complement.
CCGGCAGCCAGGGACTGCGGCGGCGTTCATACTCCCGAATGTCTTCTTCGAACTGGAGCGTGTCGGCGATTTCGTCAACGCCGTTCAACAGCATAAGGCGGTTGTGGGTCTCCATTTCGAAGGACCAGCTGTTGCCAGAGTCATCCTTCACACTCTGCGAAACAAGGTCAACGTGAACGCGGTAACCCGCGGAATTCTGTGCCGCCTGGAGTATGTGGGCTACCGCCTCTTCCGGCAGTACCACGGGCACCAGACCATTCTTGATGCAGTTGTTGCGGAAGATATCCGCGAACGACGCAGCGATAATCACCCGAAACCCGTAGTCTTGCAGGGCCCACGGCGCATGCTCGCGCGACGACCCGCTGCCGAAGTTGCGCCCCGCCACGAGGATGGTTGCGCCGGCGTACTCCGGGCGGTTCAGCACGAAATCGGGATTCGGTGAGCCGTCGGCGAGGAACCGCCAATCGTAGAAGAGGAACTGACCAAAGCCCGTTCGCTCAACACGCTTGAGGAACTGCTTCGGGATGATCTGGTCCGTATCCACGTTGTCGCGACCGAGCGGGGCGACAATTCCCGAGTGGCTGGTGAACGGTTCCATGGTTTACCGATACGCCCACTGTAATTCGAAATGAAGGGCCGAGAGGGACGCTACCCTGCCCATTCTCGCACATCTACCAGGTGTCCTGCAATAGCCGCGGCAGCGGCCATCTCCGGGCTAAGCAGGTGGGTTCTGCCGCCGCGTCCCTGCCGGCCTTCGAAGTTTCGGTTGCTCGTGGAGGCGCACCGCTCGCCTGGCAGCAGGATATCGGGGTTCATTCCGAGGCACATGGAGCAGCCCGCCTCCCGCCACTCAAAGCCCGCCTCCATGAAGATGCGGTCCAGCCCCTCTTCTTCCGCCTGCCGCTTCACCTGCGTGGATCCGGGCACCACCATGGCGCGCACGCTGGAGGCAACGCGCCTGCCGGCGACGATGCGCGCGGCCGCGCGCAGATCCTCTATCCGCCCGTTGGTGCACGAACCGATGAAGACACGGTCAACGGGCAGTCCCTGCAGCGGCGTGCCTGGTTCCAGCGCCATGTAGTCGAGGGCAAGCTCCGCCGAGCGGCGCCGCGCCTCGTCGGGTATGGCTGCCGGGTCGGGCACACGGCCGCTGATCGGGACGACCTGGCCCGGGTTTGTGCCCCACGTTACGAAGGGCTCAAGTGTTCGGGCATCCATCTCAACCACCGCATCGAACTCGGCGCCAGCGTCGCTGACCAGGCTTGACCAGTAGCGTTCCGCTTCGTTCCAGAGGCTCCCCTGCGGGGCGAAGGGCCGCCCGTGGAGGTAGCGGAAGGTGGTCTCGTCGGGCGCAATCATCCCCGCGCGGGCGCCGGCTTCGATGGACATGTTGCATACCGTCATCCGCCCCTCCATCGAGAGGGCGCGGATGGCTTCGCCGGCATACTCAATCACGTAGCCGGTGCCGCCATCGGTGCCGAGCCTTGCGATGATTCCCAGAATCAGATCCTTGGCGGTTACTCCGGCAGGGGCGCAGTGATCCACGCGCACCAACATCGTGCGAGGAAGGTGCTGATTCAGGCATTGCGTCGCAAGCACGTGCTCCACCTCGCTCGTGCCGATGCCGAACGCCAGCGCGCCAAACGCGCCATGCGTGGAGGTGTGGCTATCGCCGCAGACGATGGTCATGCCCGGCTGGGCGAGGCCGAGCTCAGGTCCAATGATGTGCACGATGCCCTGCCTGGGGCTGTGCAGGTCGTACAGCGGTATGCCGAACTCACGGCAGTTGGCGGCGAGCAGCTCCATCTGGCGGGCAGAGATGGCGTCGGCAACGGGGAGCGAACGCGCGGTCGTTGGCACGTTGTGGTCCATGGTCGCCACGGTCAAATCGGGACGCCGCACCTTCCTGCCGTTGATGCGAAGGCCATCAAACGCCTGCGGCGAGGTCACTTCGTGGATGAGATGGAGGTCAATGTAGAGTAGGCTGGGTCTGCTCTCGTCAATGCGGACGAGGTGCGAATCCCAGACCTTGCGAAAGAGTGTTTGTGGCGGCATGGGCTAGCCTGGGTGTGACGATGATTTGCGCGCGTATTCTACCTGATGGGGGCCTGGAAGAGCCCGCGCCGGACTTCGCGGTAGTACATGATTAGAGTGTGTAAATAGGAAGGAGTGCTTCTCCTGCTCGTAGG
>CAZGLN010000233.1:0-6375 GCA_964526545.1 uncultured Chthonomonadales bacterium | reverse complement strand
CTGAAAGATCCTTCGCCTCGGAGAACTACGGACCTATGCGCCATCGTCAAGCCGCGTTCACGCTCATCGAACTCCTTGTTGTCATTGCGATTATTGCCATTCTAGCGGCCATTCTCTTCCCTGTCTTCGCGCAGGCGCGTGAGAAGGGGCGGCAGGCCTCCTGCTCCAGCAACATGCGGCAGATAGGACTGGCCTGCCTCATGTACGCTCAGGATTACGACGAGCGGACTCCGCGCAACTGGTACGGCGAGGAGGGCTTCGAGGCCACTACGGCAATCGGCGCGAACCCGGAACGCTACAAGTGGATGGACGTGGTGCAGCCCTACGTGCGCACACCGCAGCTCTTCACGTGCCCCTCGGCCACTTCGCTCATCTACGTGCCGCAGGCCGTGCTGCGCCCTGGTGAGGAGACGCGCAAATACGGCTCCTACGCCTACAACCGCGCTTACGGCCAGGTGGATGTGGAGAGCGATACCACGCCCGCCAGCAAGAGCCTGAGCCAGATTGAGCTGCCCTCGGAGACGGTGTGGTTTGCCGAGACCATTGGCGGCGGGCCCTACGATTTCGACTTTCGCTGGCCGGACGTCGCCTCCAATCCCGAGGTACTTCCCACGAATCCCCGCCGCCTCGGCGTCTACATAATCGAACGACACCAGGGACGGACGAACATCACCTGGTGCGACGGGCATGTGAAGCCCTATTCGTTGGACACACTCGCGCGCAAGAACAGCCTGGGCTACATGTACTACTTCACCATCGGCGACGACGCCCGCCTGTAGCGTCTCCACTTCACAAAAGGACGCGGGCGCGGCCTGGCGCCGGCGGTCTCGAACCGTGCTTTCGCCACACTCCTGGCGCGCGGCGACCGAATCCCCGTATTCCTCCGAGCGGCAATCATATCAGCATCGCGGACGGCCTGTGGAACAAATCGTTGCCGGCGGCTCCGTGGGGCGGCAGCAAGGAGGGCGGCCGGGAGAGGAGTATGAGTGTGAGCGGTATGGCGATGCGAGAGCGCAGAGCGGAGGAAGAGCCGATCAAGCTCACCAAGCGCGAGATCGAGGTCCTCACGCTCGTTATAGAGGGCCGTTCCAGCAAGGAAGTCGCCGACATGCTCTATGTGAGCAAACGGACCGTGGACTTCCATCTGGCCAATATCTACGAGAAGCTGCAGGTGTCCAACCGGGTGCAGGCCTTTCGACGGGCGGCTCGTCTTGGCCTGATTCCCTTCGATCCGCATTTTGGGGAGTCTGCGTAGAGCGTTGACGCGCTTTACCTTCGACAAACCGCCCGCACCGAGATTCTCGGCGCGGGCGGGCTGTTTTTTCAGGCTATAAATGGCGTCAGGGCGGCCTACGCCGATGCGCCCCTGGCCAGATCGAGCAGAAGTTGGTGGAACCGCGTGTCGTCCGTCAGCTCGGGGTGAAAAGACGTGGCCAGCAGGTTGCCCTGGCGGACCGCCACCACTCTACCTTGAAAGGCTGCAAGCTGTTCGGCGGAGCCCCAGAGGCGGGAGACGTACGGGGCGCGAATGAAGACGCCGCGCACGGGAGTCTCGCCCAGGGCGGGCACGCAGATCTCCGCCTCGAAGCTATCCACCTGCCGGCCGAAGGCATTGCGCGCCGCGGCGATATCCATCAGGCCGAGGCGCGGCTGATCGCTCTGCTCAATCTCACGCGCCATCAGAATCAGGCCAGCGCAGGTGCCCCAGATGGGCATGCCCTGCTCGGCGCGCCTGCGTATGGGCTCCATCAGGCCGAAGCGCTCCAGCAGTTTGCCGATGGTGGTGCTCTCGCCTCCCGGAAGGATGAGCGCGGATGCCTGCTCCAGCTCCTGGGGCGAACGCACGAGCAGGGCGGGAGCGCCGAGGCGCGCCAGCGTTGCCCGGTGCGCCTCGAAGTCGCCCTGCAGAGCCAGAACGCCGACCGGCCGCACTGTCTCCTCCCCCATCGCCGACGCCTAGCGGCGATCCTGCACGAACAGGAAGACGCCCTTCTTGTTTGAGGTCACGATATCCGGCAGGCCGTCGCCATTGACATCCGCGATGAGGAACTGGGTGCCCACGCCGGAATCCTCATCTATCACATGGCGCTTGAAGGAGACCTCACGGCCCTTGCGGCTCATCTCGTACCACACAAGGAGCGCCGGATCGTTCGGGTTGATATCGCCAGTGGGCCCATGCGCCCAGAAGCGCTTGCCCGTTACCAGGTCCGGCAGGCCGTCCCCGTTGATATCCGCGATCATGATCGCGTGAGTCTGGCTGATGGAATCGTCAATCAGGTGCTGCACGAACTCCGGGCCGGCCGCACCCTTGCGCTGTTCGTACCACCAGACCCCTACGCCGTGAGCGGAGCTGCTCACCACGTCCGCGAGGCCGTCGCCGTTCAAATCCAGCGCGTGCATGGTGGCGCAGTCCGGGCCAAGATTGGCGCGCACGAAGGGCCACGGCGTGGAGCGCGGGTCCGCGGGCTGCTGGTACCAGCCCTCCTTCGTCAGGATGTCCGCGCGCCGGTCGCCGTTGATGTCTCCGATGCCCATGCCGTGCGCGTAACGCGCCACTCCCGGCTGCCCTTCCAGCCCCACGGTATGGCATATCCACTCGGCCGTCGGGTCCGGACCGGGTTCGTACCAGGCCATCACCTTCTCGTCGCGTGGAGCCACCAGCACGGGCCTTCGGTTGCGCCCAAGGAGGTATCCGAACGCCGGGCTCTCGTTGCAGGCGCTCTTGGTGATGACGTGCTCCTTCCAGTGGCCCGGCTTGCCCTTCGGGTTCTCTCGCCACACGGCCTTCTCGCCGGGGAAGCCGATCACGATCTGGTCCGGCCAGCCGTCGCGGTTCACGTCGAGGGTGAAGTTAAGGAAGCTGTTGCTGTAGCCCGTGGCGGGATCGAATTTCTGGGGCGGGGCGATCTCATGCGGGGTCCAATTGGGAGCCTCATACCAGAAAGCGCCGGCCACGATGTCCGGCCGGCCATCCCGGTTCACATCCGCGACAGTAACGCCTTCCGACCGAAACTCGGTGTCCAGGACTGTCTTCTTCCAGGTGATTTTCATGTCGGTCTTTCTCGCTTGCTGGGCGCTTGCCGCCACGAGCAGCGGGAGGGCAAGGATTGTAAGCAGTCGTACCATGGAGCACAGGATCTCCCCCGCCCCCGCGAGGGGCGGCAAGCGGCTTCTGCCGCAACGTTCAGGATGCAGGCAAGCATACCCTGCAAACCGAGGTGGTATTCGGTCACGATTTTGGCGCACCCTGGTCGTGGGCTACAATGAGGAAGGACTGCCTGGTTTCTGCCGAAACTATACGCAGCCGACGCGGCGCGCATCACCGCAAGAGAGGTCCCAACCATGTCTGACCGCAGACCCAGGTCTATCGGCATCCTCACCTCCGGGGGCGACTGCCCGGGCCTCAACGCCGCCATCCGTGGAGTGGCCAAGGCCTGCATGAGCCACTACGGCATGGAGGTGTTCGGGATACTGGATGGGTTCACCGGCTTGGTGGAGAACCGCTTTATCCAACTGACGGATAGAGACCTCACCGGACTGCTCACCCTCGGCGGCACCATCCTGGGCACCAGCCGCAACAAACCCCACAAGATGCCCTGCGACGACGGCACCTACCGCGACATGACCGGCGCCGCCGTCGAAACCTACCGGCGGCTGAAGCTGGATTGCCTGGTATGCATCGGCGGCGGCGGCACCGCCAAGAACGCGCTGCACCTGATGAAGGAAGGCGGCCTCAACGTCGTTACCCTGCCTAAAACTATTGACAATGATGTCGCCGAGACCGATGTCACCTTCGGTTTCGATTCGGCCATGTACATCGCCACGGATGCCATTGACCGCCTGCATACGACCGCCTCAAGCCACCAGCGTATCATCCTCGTGGACATCATGGGTCACAACGCCGGCTGGCTCGCGCTGGGCGCCAGCCTGGCCGGAGGCGTGGACGTGTGCCTTATTCCCGAGATACCGTATGATACGCAGAAGATCGTGGAGACTCTGGACGAGCGGCGGCACCGCGGGCGGCGGTTCAGCCTGGTCTCGGTGGCGGAGGGCGCCCGACCGATAGGCGAGCCCGCGGCGGGCGAGGCGTCCGCGGCGGCCTCCGGCAAGGGCGCGAAGAAGCCGAATCCTGCCGAGCTGCCGGCGCCCGTGGGCCCGAAGAGCGCGCAGCTCGCGCAGACCCTGCAATCCGCGCTCGGTATGGAGACCCGGGTAACCACTCTGGGGCACATTCAGCGTGGAGGAGTGCCCACCCCCGCGGATAGGCTCCTCGCCACCCAGTTGGGCACCACGGCCGCCGACCTGATAAACGCCCGCAACTTCGGCGTGATGGTGGCGGTGCGCGGCAACCGCTTCGTGCCCGTGCCCATCGAGCAGGTGGCGGGCCGCCGCAAGACAGTTCCTCTTGACCACCCGATGGTACAGACCGCCCGCCTGATCGGCCTCTGCCTGGGCGATTGATCCGCCGCGAACCCGCGCTCTAGTTCCCCTAGCCGTCAACCGAATAAACTACCAGGAGCCTCCGCCCGGGGCACGGCCGGCATCCGTTGCCAGCCGCGCCGTCCAGCGATGCCTCCCACGGCCCCGAAGCCGCGTCTCTCAAAGGCAGTCATCATATGCAATTCGGGAAGCCGCTATTGCTTCTGGCGATGGCTCTCCTCGCCGCCAGCCGTTGTGCCCTGGGTCAGAATCAGCCGCCAGCCAGCGAGGACTTCAGTTATCTCGGCCTGGATGACCTCCTCAAGGTCAAGGTCACCACGGCGACAAAGCAGGCGCAGCAGCTCGGCTCCATTCCCGCCGCCGTAACGGTACTTACGCGGGAGGAGATTCTGAGCGCCGGCGCTCGCAGTGTGATGGAGGCGCTTCGGCTGGTTCCTGGCGTACAGGTAGCCCGCGTGGATGCCTCGCGGTACGCGATCTCCATTCGCGGCTTCAACCACAGGTACTCCAACAAGCTGCTGGTGCTGATTGACGGCCGGTCCGTCTATGTGCCCCTCTTCGCGGGCGTCTACTGGGAGATGAACGACATCCCTCTGGACGATCTGGACCGCATAGAGGTGGTGCGCGGACCGGGCGGCTCGCTCTGGGGAGCGAACGCCGTCAACGGAGTCATCAACATCATCACGCGGAACTCGGCGGAGACGCACGGCACGGCGGTAAGCCTCTTCGCGGGCAGCCAGGAGGCTGGCTCCGCCTACGTGCGCCACGGCGCAAACCTCGGCGCATCCGGGCACTACAGGCTCTATGCCTACGGCAGAACCCACGGAGCCCTCGACCGCGCCGGCACAACCAGCAGCAATCGCGACGGCTACGAATCACTTCGCATCGGGACACGCCTCGATTGGGGCGACGACTCATGCGGCCGCTGGTTTGTGAGCGCGGAGGCCCTCAACCGCCGTGACGGCCAGACGGATGTAGGCGCCACGCTCTTTCCCGTCGGGCTCTGGGAGAACTACGGCCGCTACCCCGCCTCCGCATGGCATGCGCTTGCGCGTTGGGAGAAGCCCACGGCTTCCGGCGGCGAGGTCGCGGCGCAGGCCTTCGTGAACCGCTATCAGATTAACAGCGGCTACTACGACGAGACACGCACCACGCTCGATCTGGACCTCCAGCACCGCTTCGCGCCGCTCGGTCAGCACACCTTGCTGACGGGGTTCAATGCTCGCCACACCGCCTTCAGCAACTCCGGGCTGCGCAACGGCGAACCGGTCATCATTCCTTCCAGGGCAACCAACAACACGTACGGGATTTTCGTGCATGACTCGATCAGCATCGGGCAGCGGCTGAGCCTTATGCTAGGGGCACGCCTGGACCACAACGACTTCACAGGCTGGGAGTGGCAGCCTAACGCGCGCGCAACCTGGCAGTGCAGCGAGCGCACCTCCTGGTGGGCTTCCTGGGCACGCGCGGTACGCACACCCACCCAGGGCGACCGCAACCTGAACATTCTGGCCTCTACCGAGACAGGCCCGGGCGGCCTGCCGGTGGATGTGAGGATTTCAGGCGATCCCAACGCGCCCTCTGAGATTGTCCGCGCGCATGAGATTGGCGTGCGCCATCGCGCCTCGGAGTCGCTGTCGCTTGACGTCAGCGGATTCTTCAATGTCTACGAGCGCGTGCGCGCGCGCCCGCTGGGAACGCCCTTCCTGGTGCCTGGGCCGCCGCCCTACTTCCTGCAGCCCGCGGGATTCGGCTTCACCCAGCGCGGCGAAACGTGGGGCGCCGAGCTCACCGCGAAGTTCGCTCCTGCCGGACCCTGGCGGGCCACGCTCACCTACGCCTTTCTGGATTACCGCATGCGCATCACCGGGCTGGAGGCCGAACCGGTGGCCGCTCCCCGCAACCAGGCCACCCTTCGCGTGGGCTACAGCCCCT